>CAYXJB010000242.1:0-4578 GCA_964465445.1 uncultured Verrucomicrobiota bacterium | reverse complement strand
TCCAGTTCCTCGCCTTTGCGGACGAGTCGGGCGCTGTTGAAGATGACGATGAACGAGCCGGTCAGGTGCAGGATGGCAGCCCAGATGGGGTTGACCAAAGGGCCGAAGGAAAACAGCGCCCAGCCGCCCAGGATGAAGAACACGCCGAAGAGGAAGTTCTGGTTGATGACCGCCCGGGTGCTGCGGGAGAGCTGGACCAGGAAGGGCAGTCGTTTGAGGTCGTTGTTCATCAGCGCGATGGTGGCGCTGTGAATGGCCACCTCGCTGCCGGCGGCGCCCATCGCAATACCAATGTCGCCGGCCGCCAGCGCCGGGGCGTCGTTGACGCCGTCGCCGACCACGGCCACGCGATAGCCGCGGCTGCGGATGCTGCGCACGAACTCGACCTTGTCCTGCGGCAGACATTCGCCGCGGAATTCCTCGCACCCGATATCGGCGGCGACCCGGCGCACGACCGGTTGGCGGTCGCCCGAGACCATCGCCAGCCGGCGCACGCCGGCATGCTTGAGCGCGGCCAGGGATTCCTTGGCCTCGGGCCGGGTCTGATCCTGCAGGCCGATCCAGCCGATGCACCGGCCATTGCGCGCCACGAAAATCAAACTCCAGCCCTCGGCTTCGTCCAGATCCACCGATTGTTCGAACTGATGGTTGACGCCGTTGTCTTTGAGCCACTGGGCGCGGCCGACCAGAACGCGCTCGCCGTCGAGCTCGGCCACCACGCCGCGTCCGGCTGCTTCGGTGAAGTTCTGCGGTTCGAGCAGGGGCACGCCGACCTCGGCGGCGAGTTGGGTGAGGGCCTTGGCGGTGGGGTGATTGCTGTACTTTTCGGCGGAGGCGGCGATGCGGAGCAGTTCAGCGGGTTTGACGCCGCCCAGCGGCGCGAGGCGGCTGACGGCCAGTTGGCCGGTGGTGAGCGTGCCGGTCTTGTCGAACACGAAGGCGTTGATTTTGGCCGCCAGCTCGATGTCAGCGACGTTCTTGATGAGGATGCCCAGCCGGGCGGCGGCCGAAAGCGCGGCGACCATGGCGGTGGGCGTGGCCAGAATGAACGCGCAGGGGCAGGAAATGACGATGATCGAGATGACCCGGTTCAGATCGTGGGTGAAAGCCCACACCAGCGCGCCGATCACCAGCACCAGCGGGGTGTAAAAGCCCATGTACTGGTCCACGATCTTCATGATGGGCAGTTTGGTTTTTTCGGCGGCCATGATCAGTTCGCGCACCCGGCCCAGCGTCGTGTCCTGGCCGGCGCGGGTGACGCGGATTTCGAGCACGCCGGTGAGGTTTTGCGTGCCGGCAAAGACCTCATCCCCGGGTTTCTTGTCCACCGGCAGTGATTCGCCGGTGATGGTGGCCTGATTGAACGAGCCCTGGCCGCTGAGGATGACGCCGTCGGCGGGCACGTTGTCACCCGGGCGGATGCGGATGCGGTCGCCCACGGCCAGCTCGCTGGCGGGGATTTCCTCCTCGGTGTTGTCGGGTCGGATGCGTCGGGCCTTGGTGGGGGTGAGTCGGATGAGCGATTCGATCGAGGCGCGGGCGCCCTCGGCGGTGCGGGTTTCGACGATTTCGCCCATGAGCATGAAGAAGGCGACGAAGCCGGCGGTTTTGTAATCGCCCGAGGCGCAGGCGGCCAGCACGGCGATGGCGACCAACTCGTTCATGCTCAGCACCCCGGCGCGCAGATCGCGCAGGGCGGTGAGCACGATCGGGTAACCGAGGATGATCGTGCCGACCAGGGCGCTGGCGCTGGCAACGGCGTGGCTGGCCGGGAAGGCCCAGTCCACGACAAAACCGTTAAGCACGAACACCAGGCCGATGAGCGTTTGCCACAGGCGGACCGGAGCGTGCTCGTGTTCGTGGCCGCAGGGTGCGCACCCCGGCTCGTGTTGGCGTCGGCTCAGCAGCGAGGTCACTTGCATGGTCTCAAACTCGGTCCGGTGCGGCGGCCCGTTTCAGCGGGTCGCCTCGGTTTTGGGTTTCGGCAGTTCCCGATTCAACAATAACCGCAATTCGCGCGAGCGGCCATCCTCCGGCGCGGCGAGGAGGATTTTTTCCTGCACGTTGGTCAGCGCCCGGCTCATGGTCTCGACGACCCGTTGATGAGTGAAGAGGGCCGGATTGGCCTCGTAAAGCGGTCGGAGACGACGGAAGGTTTCGGCCTCGGATTGGACCGAGGCAATGAGGCGGCTGCGTTCGGCGCGAGCCGATTCGAGGCGGCCGGCGGCCTCGGCCCGGGCGCGGCTCAGGAGCTGATTGGCTTCGCTGCGGGCTTCGTTGAGCAGGCGGTCGCGGTTCTGGCCAGCGTTGATGACGTTTTGGAAGGCCTGGGCGACCTGGCGCGGGGCGCGCGAGACGACCGAGCATTGCTCGACGGCGATGCCCAGGTCCTGCGCGGCGATGAGCTGTTCGACCCGCCGGCGGACCGCTTCCTGGAATCCCAGCCGATCACGCGTGAGCAGATCGTCCACCGAAAAGCGCGCGGCGGTGGCTAGGAGCGCGTTGTCGAGCGCGCTCTGGATGAGGTTGGAGGCGTTGGCAAAGTTGAACACGTACCGGATCGGGTCCTGGATGCGGTAGGTGAGGGTGGCGCGCGCATGGACGATGTTGCCGTCGGCGGTCAGGACGTAACTGTCAATGGCCGGGTTGAGCGAGGGGCCGGCGGGCGGTTCCTGGCCCAGGGTTTCCTGTTCGGGCGTTTGGGCGAACCAGCCGACACTGGAGCGGACCTGTTGAAGCTCGGTGATGGGCACGCGCACGACCTCGTCAATCGGGTAGGGGAATGCCCAGTGCGCGCCGGCCCCGAGCAGGGCTTTTTCGCCCTCGCCCACCGGACGTCCGAACCGCAGCAGGATGGCTTTTTCCTGCGGGCCGACGGTGAAGAAGCCCGAGATCAGGAACACGGCCACCAGCGCGATCATGACGAACTTGATGATCGCAAAGCTGCTGCGCAACGCCTCGGCCAGCGCCTGGGAGCCGGCGTCCAGCCCGTTGGTGGGTCGGGCCGGTGGCGGCGGAGCGGCGACAGGGGGCGGGTTCATGGCCTCAACGTCGGGTGGCATTGTTCGTCCAGAGATTCTGGAACAGGTCGAAGGGCGGCGTTTGCTGGTCGAATATCAGCGTCGTGCGTTCCTTGAGCGTGGCTTCGAGCGTCTCGAGCCGAATCAGGAAATTGGCCAGCTCGGGATTCTGCTCGAAGACCGACAAGGTCCGGGCCGCTGCGGCTTCGCCCTCGCCACGGATGCGGCGCGCTTCGGCGTCGGCGGCGGCGATCAGCTCCGCCGCGGTGCGTTCGGCGATCGAGCGGATGCGGGCGGCCTCGGCCTGGCCTTCGGATTCGAGTTGGTCGGCCAGCACCTTGCGTTCGGAACTCATGCGTTCAAAGACCGTTTGGGTCACACTTTCGGGCAGGCCGATCTTTTTGATGCCCAGAAACTCCACGTTCAGCCCGCACTCATTGGTCTGAAGCTGGGCGCGAACCTGGGCCAGAATCTCGGCTTCGATCGTGTCGAACTTGAGCGCAGCCGGGTCGGCATTGACGAAATCGCCCAACGGATGACGGCCCACCACGGCGCTTTTGGCGCTGCGGAGGATGTTTTCGAGCATCCGTTCGGCGGCCGGCACCGAGCCGCCGGCGAATTTCGGGAAGAACGTCTGCGGATCGGTGATCCGCCAGCCCACATACACCATCGTCAGCAGCGGGTTGTGGTCGGCCGTCAGATCCTCGGTGAACTTGTCCTCGAAGTTCTGAATGCGCCGGTCGAACTTGTACACCTTCTGAACGGGCCAGGGCCATTTGAAGTAGAGGTTGGGCTGGAGAATCTGGCGGGTGGGCCGGCCGAAGGTGGTGACGACGGCGATTTCGGTCTGGCGCACCTGGAAGGTGAACAACAGCAGCGCGAAGATCAGGATCAACAACGCGCCGATCAGAACGGTCAGGACGTTTCGTTTCATGGTTTGGTGGGCGGTTTGACCGCCGCGGAAATGCGTTGGAGATACTCTTCATCGAGCCGCTGCTGCAGGTCGTAGGTGATGACCTGGTGGGCATGCGGCGTCAGCAGCACGTATTTGCGGGCCGGGGCGGTGGCCGCAGCGAACAATCGCCCGTAGGCTCGTTGCGGATAGACCGACGGGGCGGCCTGGAAGGCCGGCAGTTGGTTGGTGAAGGCCGCCGCCCGCGCCAGAGCCGTCTGCTCCAGTTGCAGCCGTTGGGCCTGGGCGCGATTGGTCAGCGCAAAACTCGCCGCCGCGGCGAGCGTGTTGGTGCGGATTTCATGGGCGCGAGCTTCGAGGATTTTGGCCTCTTTCTTGTGCCTGGCACCGACCACGTTCTCGTAATCCGGCGCGACCTTGACCGGCGGATGAATGCCCTGCAGTCCCACAAACAGAATCTCGACGCCCAGTTCCAACCGATCCGCGGCGCGCTGAATCTGCTGGCGCAGCGTGTCGGCGGCCTCCAGCCGGCCGCGCGACATGATTTCGTTCAGGTCGGCGCTTACCAGGTAGCGGACGATCTCGCGGGTGGCCAGTTGTTGGAGCAGGGCGTGGGCGTCCTCGTGTCGGTACAACCAGTTTTGC
>CAYXJB010000241.1:2298-4600 GCA_964465445.1 uncultured Verrucomicrobiota bacterium | reverse complement strand
GCCCGAGACGCCGCGCGTGGCGTTTGTCCGCTCGTTCACACGCCCGGGTGATCTGGGCATCAAACTTCCGGCCCTGCGCCGCGTTTCGAACTGGCTCACCGGCTCGCAAAAGGGCAATGAAACGATGCTCAAGCCCTTTGCCGTCGCGCTGGACGAGGAGGACAATCTTTGCCTGACCGCCACCGGCGCCAATGCGGTGTGTTTCCTGGATCGGCGGGCAGGTCGGTGGTTTCGATGGACGAGCCTGGAACGGCGCGACGGTCGCAGGACCGAACGGGTAAGCTTTGCTTCACCGGTGGCAGTGGCCAAACGGGGCGATATCCTTTTCGTGGCGGATTCGGCGCGCGGCAGCGTGCTGGCGTTCGATCTGAAGGGACAACTCCGGTTCGAGATCACCGAACGGCTGCGCCGGCCCACCGGTGTGACGCTGAGCGGCGAGCGCTTGTGGGTGACCGACGCCGCCGAACACCGGCTGGTGGCCTTCAGCCTGGAGGGCGCGTGGCTCGGCTCGATCGGTCGGCGCGGGACCGAGCCGGGCGAGTTCAACTTCCCCACGCACCTGGCCGCCGATTCCGAAGGCCGTCTGTACGTGACCGATTCGATGAACGCCCGCGTGCAGGTTTTCGACGCCCAGGGGCGCGTGGTTTCGCAACTGGGCAAGCCGGGCGACAGCCCGGGTCATTTCGGTCGGCCCAAGGGTGTGGCGGTGGATCGGCGCGGGCGCATTTGGGTGGTGGATGCCCTTTTCGACAACGTTCAGATCTTCGATCGCGCCGGCCGGTTGCTCCTGAGCCTGGGCGAGCCGGGTGGCGCGCCGGGCGAATTCTGGTTGCCCAATGGCATTGCCATCAGCCGCGGCGATGAAATATTCGTGACCGACACCTACAACCGGCGCATTCAATGGTTGCGCTACATTGGACCGGAATGAGACCGAGGGCCGAACGAACCCGAGGGTGGATGAGGTTGGCGCTGGCGCTTGCGGCAGCGGCAGCCCCGTTGCCGGCTGACACAATCCTCAACTCGCCGCACGATCTTTCGGCCGTTAGCACCGCCAACATCCGCGCCGCGACCGAGACCGAGGTGTGCCTGTTCTGCCACACGCCGCACCGCGCCAACGAGGTGCCGTTGTGGAATCACACGCTTTCGTCGGCCACCTACATCCCCTACCAGAGTACCACGGCCCGGGCGACGTTCGGCCAGCCCAGCGGTGCTTCCAAGCTTTGTCTGAGTTGCCACGACGGCACCGTGGCGCTGGGCATGGTCAGCAGCCGCCCCCTGCCGATTCCCATGCAGGGCGGGCTGACGACCCTGCCGCCGGGCCGCAGCAACCTGGGCACCGACCTCTCCGACGATCATCCTGTCTCGTTTGTGTACGATGCGGCGCTGGCGGCGGCCAACGGCCAGTTGCGCGACCCGGCCGCGCTGGACCCGCGCATCCGGCTGAGCGACGGCAACCAGTTGCAATGCACCGCCTGTCACGACCCGCACGACAACCGCTTCGGCAAGTTCCTTGTCATGGACAACAACGCCTCGGCGTTGTGCGTCGCCTGCCACGACATGCGCTACTGGACCGATTCGTCCCACCGCAATTCGAACAAGACCTGGAACGGCGCGGGCACCGATCCCTGGCCGCACACCGACCGGACCACCGTGGCGGCCAACGCGTGCGAGAACTGCCACACGCCGCATCACGCCGGCACGCATCAGCGCCTGCTGGTGCACACCATCGAGGAGCAAAACTGCCTGGCCTGTCACAACGGCAACGTCGCCTCCAAAAACATCGCCACCGAATTCGACAAACCCAGCGTCCATCCGATCCAGGCCACCATCAACATCCACGATCCGGCCGAAGACCCGATCAATCCGCCCCGGCACGTCGAATGCGCCGATTGTCACAACCCGCACGCCTCCCGCTCCGGCAGCGCTCCGGCGCCGGATGCTGGTGGACCAATTGCCGGCACCCCGGGCGTCAACAGCGCCGGCCTGCTGGTCAATCCCATCACCCGCGAATACGAATTGTGTTATCGCTGTCACGCCGACAGCGTCGCGCGCGGCCCGGCGCACGTGCCGCGTCAGTTCCCGGAGACCAACACGCGCCTGGAGTTCAGCAGCGCCAACGCCTCGTATCACCCGGTCGAATCGCCCGGGAAAAATCCGCTCGTGCCCAGCTTGATTCCGCCGCTGACCGCCGCCTCCCTGATCAAGTGCACCGACTGTCACAACAACGATCAGGGGCCGGGCGCCGGCGGCAGCGGTCCCAACGGCCCGCACGGCTCGACGTTTGCGCCGCTGCTGGAGCGGC
>CAYXJB010000241.1:1698-2277 GCA_964465445.1 uncultured Verrucomicrobiota bacterium | reverse complement strand
AACGATTTCAACCCCGAAAATGCCCTGGCCTACGCGCTTTGCTACAAATGCCACAGCCGTTCAGTGGTCACCAGCGACGACCCGACCAGTTGGAAACTTCACCGCAAGCACGTCGTCAAGCACGGCGCGGCCTGCACCACCTGCCACGACCCGCACGGCGTTCAGGGCAACACGCATCTGATCAATTTCAACACGCTTTACGTCACGCCCTCGTCCAATGGACGGCTCGAATTCGTGGACCTGGGAGCGAACCGGGGCAACTGCTCGCTCACCTGCCATGGCAAGGACCACCGGGCGCTGTCCTATTGAGGACGGGCGACGCGCGCCGATGCGCAAAAATTGCCCGCGACTGCCCGACAAAAAAAGTGAAACATTCGCCAATCCCGGCGTGGTCGTTTCCGGGCCTTTTGATAAAGTGATGTCGAACTTTGCGGTGGACCGGACAAAAATCGCAAAGTAAACAACGAACAAGAACATCGAACCATGAAGAAATTGTGGATTGTTGCAGTCGCTTTGGGGCTTGGCGCGGCGCTGAGTGCATCGGCCGCCGATGCCAAGGAAAACTGGGACAAACACTGT
>CAYXJB010000241.1:0-1688 GCA_964465445.1 uncultured Verrucomicrobiota bacterium | reverse complement strand
CGACGGCAAGGGCCAGACCAAGATGGGCCAGAAGCTCGGCATCAAGGACTACACCGACCCGAAGGTGCAAGAGAGCTTTACCGACGATCAGGCCTTCAAGGCCATCAAAGAAGGGCTCAAGGATAAAGACGGCAAAACGCGCATGAAGGCCGCCGAAGGTCTCTCGGACGACGAAATCAAAGCGCTCGTCAAATACGTGCGCAGTTTGAAGAAGTAACGATTGTCGCCGCCGCCCGGGCGCGCCAGGCGCCGCGGCGGCCGACCAAAATCCGGGGTTGATTCCGGCCGTTGGGGGGACGGTTCAGCGGCCGGAAGCGTGGCGCAACGGCGGCGAGCCCGGCGCGCGATCGGTCTGGGACAAACCGGTCGGTCGGGAATGCCGCAGCGGAAGGCGGATTGCGTTGCGCTTGAAAACGGCCGGAATTGCAGCCTATGACGCGCTGGAAAATGCCGCCGCAGATCTTTCGCCTGGTCTTGTTGACCCTGGCGATCATCGTCAGTTACGTCATCGCACGCTACCTGTTGAGGCCCGCTTCTTTCGGTCAATACGGGTTCTATCGGGGCGAGGCGCTGGCGGAACTGGCGACGCCCGAGCCGGTGTTCGCCGGACGCAAGGCCTGCCTGGAATGCCACGAGGACATTCAGGAAAAACTCCTCAAGGGCGAGCACAAGACCATCGGCTGTGAATCCTGCCACGGCGTCGGGCGCGATCACGCGGCCAATCCGGATGTGAAACTGGGCAGGATCGGCGACAGTGGCTGCCTGCGGTGTCACGAGGACAACGGCGCGCGCCCGGCCTGGCTGAAGGTGATCGTGGTCAAAGACCATTACCGTGGCGACAAATGCGCCGGTTGCCACGTGCCCCATCAACCCAACGAGGTGCCATGAAACACGCCCTCTCGCGCCGTCAGATGCTCGCCACCCTGGGCGGTCTGCTCGCCGGGCTGGCGTCCCTGGCCACGGCCCGCACCGCGCGCGGCGCGGTCAAAAAACTCCTCGTCACCACCAAGGCCCCGCGCGACTACGACCCGCATCAGCACAAGTGGCTGATGTGTTTCGACGTGGACAAATGCATCGGTTGCGGGCTGTGCGTGGACGCGTGCAAGACCGAGAACCACGTGCCGGCCGGGCCGATGTATTTCCGCACCTGGATCGAGCGCTACATCATCAAGAAGCCCGAACCCGGCAGCGGCAGGACCCGGGGCGAGGTGCTGGTGGATTCGCCCAACGGCGGGCGCGACGGTTTTCCGCCCACGACCGTGCCGCGGGAGGAAATCCTCAAGGCGTTTTTCGTTCCCAAGTTGTGCAACCTCTGCGAGGCCTCGCCCTGCACCCAGGTCTGTCCGGTCGGCGCGACGTTCGATGCGCCCGACGGGGCGGTGCTGGTGGACCCGAACTACTGCATTGGATGCGGCTTCTGCATTCAGGCCTGCCCTTACGGCTGTCGGTTTCTCAATCCCGAGACGCGCGTGGCCGAGAAATGCACGCTTTGTTATCACCGGATCACCCGCGGGCTCAAACCCGCCTGCGTCGAGATCTGTCCCACCGAGGCGCGGATTTTCGGCGATTTGAAACACCCCGTGCCGAACGATCCGATTCAGGCGTTCATCCAGAAAAACAAGGTCCACACGCTCAAGCCGCACCTGGGCACCGAACCGCGGGTGCTCTACGCCAACCTGGACAAGGAG
>CAYXJB010000240.1:0-4603 GCA_964465445.1 uncultured Verrucomicrobiota bacterium | reverse complement strand
GGGCGATCTCTCCGCTCATCGCCCCGCCGCCCTGGACCACCTCGCGCATGGCGTTGAGCACCTCCTCGGGCGAGGAGCGTTTGAGCAGGTAACCCGACGCCCCCGCCCGCAGCGCCCGGAAAATTCGGTCCGGGTCTTCATACACCGTGACCATGATGGCCTGCATCGAGGGGAGCAGTTCCTTGAGTTTGGCCACGCATTCGACGCCCGACATGTTGGGCAACTGAATGTCCATGAGCACCAGATCCGGTGCGTGCCGGGGCAGTACCCGCAGCGCCTCCTCAGCCGTGGCGCAGGTGCACACGCAGCGGAAATCCGGCGAGAGGTTCACAATCGTTTCCAATCCCTCCCGCGTGGTTTTGTTGTCCTCGACGATCGCAACTTTGATCATGCTCCTGCCTCCTGAATCGGCAGCCAGAACTCGACCGTCGTGCCCGCGCCCGGTTCGCTCTGCACACGGCACTGACCGCCCAGTTGGTGCAACCGCTGGTGCATGCCCGCCAGACCGTCGCTGGCCGGAGATTTCTCGCCGGCCGCAAATCCGCGACCGTTGTCCCGCACCCGAATCTGCAGCCAGCCGTCCTTCGCCGACATCGCCAACCGCACCTCCGTCGCGCCCGAATGCCGCACGGCGTTGTTCAACGCCTCCCGGAACGCCAGAAACACACTGTGCCGCACCCGCGCATCCAGCGGCGCGTCCGGAAACGACTCGGCCACCTCCAGCCGGCAGGCGATGCCCGCCAGATTCAAAAACCGCTGCGCAAACAGCGAATAATAACTGGCCAGCGATGCCACCGAATCGTACTTGGGATTCACCGCCCAGACGATCTCGTCGAGAATGCTCACCAGCGTACGGGCCACCTGCGTGAGCTGTTCCAGATACCGCTCGCGCTGTTCAACCGGCAACGAGGGTGTGCGCGCCAGCGTGCTGAGCATGCTCACCTCGGTCAGCGCCGCGCCCAGTTCGTCGTGCAAATCCCGCGCCACCCGGGTGCGTTCCTGTTCGATCAATTGTCGGCGCTCGGCGCGCTGGCGTTCCTGGATTTGTTTTTCCAACTGGCGCGTCCGCTCGGCCACCTGCCGTTGCAACACCGCCACCCAGGCAAAGGCACCCATCGCCACCACCGCCAGTGTGCCCGCCATCCAGAGCACCTTGCGCAGCGTCCACCAGGGCGGCGCGCGCAGCACCGTCACATCCGCCGCCGAACGCAGCAACAGTCGGAACGCCTTGGCGCGCCATTCCTCTCCGGCGCGCCATTCCCCGGGTTCGATTCGGCAGATACCATGGACCTGGACGCGGCTGCCGTTTTTCAGATGGGCAAATGGATCGTCGTCGCCCTGGGCCTTCAACCACGCATGAAAAATGGAGTCGCCCTCCTGCAGCACCAGATAGCGTTCCAGACCGTGCTGGGCGCGGTCGAGCAGATTGCCGCACAATCGCACCAGCCGGCAGTCAAACGTGCCCTTGAGCGCTTCATCGGGTGTGATCGCCACCGGCGAAGGCGCCGGGCCCGAAGCGATTTTGCGGTACGTCGCATCCTGCAACACCGGCGTGTACTCGCCCCGGGCCGGGAAGCCCAGCGCTTCGACGCGGTCGCCCGGCCGCAGTGGCATTTGCTCGCGCGTCTGCACCTCCAGACCATGTTCACCGTCGTCCAGAAACAGCATGCGTCCCGGCTCGTAGTAGGTGACGATGCCCTGCACGCGCACGCGGTGCCCGTAGTTTTCCTGGGGCGTGAATTGCAGCAGGCTGCCCAACGCGCGCAACGGGATGCCGTACGGATCGGCCGGAGCGGGAATTTCAACGATCACATCCTCCGGCCGCGGCACCAGCAACCGGATGGCGAACAACTGTCGCTGGCGATTGAACTGCGTCGAACAGACCCCTCGCACCCGCACGGTGGCGTCCACCAGTTGTCCCGGCTCGGTCACCGGCAACTGCGGCGCGTACACCGAGAGCCGCCCTCCACCCGTGGCCAGATGCGCCAGAAAATACGACGCACCCGGCTCGCGATACGCCGCCCGCACGATGCCGGTGATCTCCACGAACTGGCTGTCCTCCTGCCCGCTGGCCAGTTGCTCGAACGACACCGGCCGCGCCGCCGGCAACGCACCCTGACCCACCAGCTCGATGGATTCCGGCACCACGATCGGGGCGTACTCACCCGGACCGGTCCGACCCCGCACCTCGACGATCTGGCCCGGCGTGAAGTGGACCGGCAGACCCGCATCGAAAAGATAAATCCCGGCCGTCTCGTCCTGGATGAACCGCGAGAAGAGCTCTTCGTTGAAAAACGTCACCACGCCCCGCAGTTGCACCCGAACCTGTTGAGCCGCCTCCTCTGGAGAAAGGCCGCGCACTTCGGCGGCGGTTCGTAACACGGGCAGATCGTTCGTGGTGGCCAAAACCGACGTCGCATCCGCAAAGAGTTCGCACAGCGCCAGTCCGAAGGCCGCCCGGACCGGCCAACCGACCCGACGCCGCGGCGGCCGCGGCGGCCGGGCTGTTGGTTCAGGTGAGCACACGCGATTCACAACCGGATACTGCAGCCTACGAGTTGGAACCCGCGGGTCAATGCTGCGGCTCGCGCGCCTCCGCTTCGCGCCCGAAACGCGACATCCGCCCGGTGCTCACTCGCACAGCTGCACCACGCGGAAAAATCGCGCGACCGAATCGAACCCGACCCAGAGCGATTCTCGAACACCGCTGCCGGTGACATTGGAAAACGTGATCCAGTTCTGACTGGCCAAATTCGTTGTGGATTGGACCTGGTAGGTCGGCCCGAGCAACGTTTCAAAGCCCAGCGCAACCCCGTTCCCCTCCAACGCAGCCGTGAGCGGCACGGTCGCCAGGGCTGCCTCGGTGCTCCGCAATTCCAGATCGTCGAACACCGCCGCGCCGGCGGCCAGTGCCGGTTGCCGGAACACGACCTGAATGCGCACGAAACTGCTGCCCGGCGGCGCTTCCAGCCGTGACACCGTGCCGAGAAAGGTGTGCGAGACCGGATCGAACTCGTTGGTGACCGTCAACGGCAGCCACACACCCGCCGGGCTGTCGGCATTCAGCGTTGCGGACCGGTACAACCGCAGCATCGCGCCGGCGCTGTCGCGAAACGACACCTCCAGCCACGCGGTGTTGCCACCGGCCAGGGCGTCGCCCGCCGGCGTGCAACCCCAACCGCCGGCCACAAACGCCTGGCCCGGCCCGGCCGGCCGATCTTGGTACACGCCCGAATAGTTTTCCTGACCGTTGAATTGTCCGAACACCTTGAAGGCGCGACTGCCGATGCGCACCGGCACCGTGTTGGTGGTTTCGATCAGCGTGTTGAAGCCCGCCCCGTAGGGCGTCCAGGGCGAAAAACCGCCGCTCTCGAAACCGGCGTTCTGGACCAGGTTTCCCGGACAGGGCGGCAGATTCGTCTGCGCAAACACCCGCACGTAATCCACCCGCATCCGTTGCGGAAAGGTCGTGGTCTGGTCCGGATAACCCGGCCAGTTGCCGCCCACCGCCACGTTCAGGAGCAGGAACTGTGGCCGGTCGAACACCCACGGCGCACCCGCCGGCAGATTCGACGGCGTCACCGTGAAGTACCGCTGCCCGTCGGCGAACCATTCGATCCGGTTGCTCGTCCACTCGATGGCAAACACGTGAAAGTCATCGGCAAACGCCCCGCCGCCCGGCAACGTGTACGCGCCGCTGATCCCGCTCCCGCCCGAATAACCCGGCCCGTGCACCGTGCCGTGAACCACCGCCGGCTCGCGGCCGATGTTTTCCATGATGTCAATCTCCCCGCAGTTGGGCCAGCCGACCGAGCTGATGTTCGTGCCCAGCATCCAGAACGCCGGCCAGAGACCCTGGCCGCGCGGAATTTGAATCCGCGCCTCGAAGCGTCCGTACAACCAGGATGCCAGCCCCTGGGTCTTCAAACGCGCCGAGGTATAATTGCTGCCCTGATAGTTCTCCTGACGCGCTTCAATGATCAGACACCCGCCCTCGATGCGCGCGTTGTTGGTTCGGGCGGTGTAATATTGCCACTCGTTGTTGCCCCAGCCGCCACCGCCCAGATCGAATCGCCACCGGTTCGTGTCCGGCGAGCTGCCTTCCGGCCCGTTGAACTCGTCCGACCACACCAGCCGCCAGGCTGCGCCACCCTGACCAACACACCGGCCTGCCAGAGTTGCGACCAAACCCGCCAGAAAAATGAGCCACCGTGAGTTCACATCGAGTCGGTCGCCCGTCGCGACTCTTTATGATGTCAGAAAATCCGCCCCCGCCAAACTCCCAAAATGGGTAGGTTTGCCCGACCGGCCGCCATGCCCCGCCGGCCCGCCCGGCCTCAGCCGCCCAAGCCCGCCAAAACCGCCTGCACCACCTCGGCGACCTCCAGAGACCGCATACAGCGAAAATCCACCGGGCAACGCCGCCGAAAGCACGGCGCACAACTCACCGGCACCCGCAACACGCGAGCTGAGGTCTGGCCCGGCAAACCCGGCCCGGTCAATTCCGGCGACGTGCTGCCAAACACCGCCACCACCGGCGTGCCCAGCGCCACCGCCACGTGCATCGGCCCGGTGTCGTTGCCCAGCAACAACCGCACGC
This sequence comes from uncultured Verrucomicrobiota bacterium, assembly GCA_964465445.1. Classification (GTDB taxonomy): domain Bacteria; phylum Verrucomicrobiota; class Verrucomicrobiia; order Limisphaerales; family JAOAIM01; genus JAOAIM01. The sequence continues at coordinate 3 of CAYXJB010000240.1, read as the reverse complement.
TCT
>CAYXJB010000239.1:0-4624 GCA_964465445.1 uncultured Verrucomicrobiota bacterium | reverse complement strand
CGCATCCGGCGCTGGATCATCTGGCGCTGGAGGGCATCCGGCTGATCAGCGCGCTTTTGCCGCGGGCGGTTCGGGACGGCAACGACCTGGAAGCGCGCGGGCGGCTGTTGTTGGGCAGTTTTTACGGCGGGTTGTGCCTCGGGCCGGTCAACACCGCGGCGGTGCATGCGCTGGCGTATCCGCTGGGCGGACGGTTTCGAGTGGCGCACGGGCTTTCCAACGCGGTCTTGCTGCCGCACGTGCTGCGGTTCAATCTGCCGGCGGCCCCGGAACGGTATGCGGACATCGCGGTGGCCCTGGGCGTTTCGCCCGGCCGCAGCGCACTGGCGACGGCCGAGCGCGGCCTGGAACGGCTGGTGGCTCTGGCGCGCGAATGCGGAATTCCCGAACGGCTCGCCAGCCTGGGCGTGCCGCGCGAGGCGTTGCCGGAGATGGCGCGCGCGGCCCTGACGGTGACGCGTCTGCTCCGGAACAATCCGCGTCCGCTGACCGAGCAGGACGCGATGGCGATTTACGAAGCTGCGTATTGAATGAACGCCTCGACCCGTTATCAAGGGGTGACCGTGCCGCTGGTGAGCCCGGTGACCGCGCGCGGCGAGCTGGACGAAGCGGCGCTGGATCGGCTGCTGGATTTTCAGCTTCAGGCCGGCGTGCAGGGTGTTTTTGTGCTGGGCACCACCGGCGAAGGCCCGTCGCTGGCGCGCGCCCAGCGATTGCGCCTGGTCGAGCAAACCGTCACGCGCCTGGCCGGCAAGGCGCTGGTGTACGCGGGCATCGGGGACAATTCGCTGGCCGAGGCCGTCGGGCTGGCGGATCAGTTTTTCGCCGCCGGGGCCAACGTGATGGTCGCCTTCCCTCCGGCGTACTATCCGATCACGGGGCGGGAAATCCTGGCCTGGTTCGAACGGCTGCTCGACGCGGTGTCAGGGCCGTTGCTGATCTACAACATCCCCAGCACCACGCGTGTTTCCATCCCGCTGGACATTTTGCCCTCGCTGCTGGGTCACCCGCGCCTGGTCGGCATCAAGGATTCGGAGCCCGATCCGGTCCGGCTCGAAAAGCTCGTGCGGCAATACGGCGATGTGCCGGGCTTTTCGGTTTTCATTGGCGCGGGTTCGTTCATGGGCGAAGGGCTGCGGCTCGGCGCGGCGGGCATCGTGCCGAGTGTCGGCAACCTGGTTCCGGGTCTGTGCGTTCAAATGTGCGCCCGCGCGGCGGCCGGCGACTGGGCCGAGGTTGAGGAACTGGCCCGGCGCACAATGCGCGTGGCGCAGCTTTATCAACGCAACCGCACTTTGGGCCAGTCACTGGCGGCGCTCAAGGCCGCGCTGGCCGAATTGGGTTTGTGTCGGCCGCACGTGCTGCCGCCGTTGGTGGATTGCACCACCGAGGAACGCGCCGCGATTCGCGCCGAGATGGAGACGTTGGGATTGATTCCGGTGGCAGCATGAAACCGGTGTTGGCCATCACGATGGGCGATCCGGCGGGCGTCGGACCGGAACTGTGTCTGCGCGCGCTGGCCGAACCCTCGGTGTTGGCGGTGTGCGTGCCGGTGGTGATCGGCGACGCCGCGGTGCTCGAGCGCGTGGGCGAGCGCCTTGTTGCATCGGGTCGGTTCGATCCGGGCGCAACCCGACCGCGCGTGCTGAGCCTGAGCGAGTGGATGCGCGGGCCCGCGCCGGAAGGCCCAGCGATTGTGGACTGCGCGATGACGGACGGTGCGGCGGTGCAGCCCGGCCTGGTCTCGGCGGAGTGCGGGCGCGCGGCGGCGGCCTACGTGAAACGGGCGGTGGCCGATGCGCAGGCCGGTCGGGTTGCGGGCATTGTGACCGCGCCGATTCACAAAGAGGCGCTGCGCCGCGCGGGCGTGCCCTACCCGGGCCACACCGAAATGCTCACGGCGCTGACCGGCGCGGCGCGCAGTTGCATGATGCTCTGGTCGCCCGAGCTGGTCGTGAGCCTGGTAACCACGCACATCGGTTACATGGATGTGCCCGAGGCGCTTTCGGTGGCGCGGGTGCTGGAGGTGATCGAACTGACGCACGAGGCGATGCGCCGTCTGGGGGACGGGCCGGTGCGTCTGGGTGTGTGCGGTCTGAATCCGCACGCTGGCGAGCACGGGCTGTTTGGTCAGCGTGAGGAACAACGGTTCGTCGAGCCGGCGATCGAGCGGGCGCGAGAGCGCGGCATCGAGGTCGAAGGGCCGCTTTCGCCGGATGCGGCCTTTACGCCGATGCAGCGTCGTCGCTTCAGCGCCATCGTGTGCCTGTACCATGACCAGGGTCACATCCCGTTCAAGATGCTCGCCTTCGAGTCGGGAGTGAATGTGACGCTGGGGTTGCCGATCGTGCGCACCTCGGTGGATCACGGCACGGCGTTCGACATCGCCTGGAAAGGCGTGGCCGATCCCCAAAGTCTCTTCAGCGCCGTGCGGCTGGCGGCGCGGCTGGTTCAAATCCCGCCCGCCGAATCGCCAGCCACCAGCCCGCCGGTCGGCGTGTTGGCAGGGCAGAATCCGGACCGATGATCGCCGTGATTGCCGATGATTTTACCGGAGCGGCGGAGCTGGGGGCGATTGGCCTGCGGCATGGCTTGCGCAGCGAGGTGATCGAGCTGGCCGGCCTGGAGGCGCTGGCGCAAAGCGACGCCGAGCTGGTGTGTGTGGACACCGGCACGCGCAATTGCCGGCCCTCGGAGGCGGCGCGTCGGGCCGCGCGTGCGGCGCGGATGCTTCGCAACCGGGGCATCCGGCGGATTTACAAAAAGGTGGATTCGGTGCTGCGCGGGCCGTTGGCGGCCGAGATCGAAGCCGTCTGCAGAACGCTGGGTTTGCGGCGCGCGCTTTTGGTGCCGGCCAATCCATCGGCCGGGCGGGTGATCGCCGGGGGGATTTACCGGATCGGCGACATGCCACTGGATCAAACCGATTTCCGCTTCGATCCGCGGCATCCACGGCGCACGGCGTCGGTGGCTGCGTTGCTGCGTGCCCGCGGGGGCGTGCCGATCGAAATCCGGTCTCGCAGCGCTGCTGCCGGAGACCTGCCGGCCCGGGGCATCATCGTCGGTGAAGCCTCCCGACCGGGCGACATCCGTCACTGGGCCGGGCTGCTCGATGAGGTGACATTGCCGGCTGGAGCGGCGGAATTCTTTGGTGGCTGGCTCAAGACGCTGGGGTTTCGGCGCGTGCCGGGAATGGCTGACACGCTGCCGGAGGGGCGTGAGCTGTTTGTCTGTGGGAGTGCCAGCGCGGCAACGCGCGAGTTCGTGAAGGCGGCCCGGCGTGCCGGTGTGGTGGTCAAGCGCCCGGGAGCGAACCAACTGCGGCCGGGCGCGGTGCGGGAGTTCGCCGCTTGTTTGCGGCGGAGCGCGAAGGTACTGAACCAGCGCGGACGCCTTCTTCTGGCTGCGCCCGCGGGCATGGTGCGCGAACCGGCTCACGCCCGCCGGTTGGTTGGACGGTTGGTCAGACTGGCGGTGGCACTGGTGCGGCACACCGGCGTCGAGCGTGTCTTTGCCGAGGGCGGCGAAACGGCAGCGGCGCTGGCGCGGGCGCTGGGCTGGCGACGGCTGTCGGTGGTGGCCGAACTCGCGCCGGGTGTGGTTGGGCTTTCGCCGGGAAACGATCGGCCCGGCGTGCTGGTGGTGAAGCCCGGCAGTTATCGCTGGCCTGCCACGATTCTGAGCGTGGTCGGGCCTGCCAACGATTGAGGCGGCGATGGAACTGCGATATGTGCGGTACTTTGTGGCGGCGGCGGAGGACCTGAACTTCAGCCGCGCGGCCAAACGCCTGCATGTGGATCAATCGGCGCTGAGCCGGCGCATCCAGGACCTGGAATACGAATTGCGCGTGTCGTTGTTCAGGCGCACCCGGCACGGGGTGGAATTGACGCCGGCGGGTGTGGCGTTTTTGCAGGAGGCGCGTCGGTTGCTGGCCGATGCGGAGGCGGCGAGCGAGACGGCGCGTCGGGCGGCCCGTGGCGAGCTGGGGCGGCTGGACATTGGTTACATCACGGCGCTTTCCGACGGGCTGATTCCGCGGTTGCTGCGCAAGTTTCGGGCGGCCTATCCGAACGTGATGGCCACGTTGCGGCATTTGCGGCCGGCGCAACAAATCGCCGCGTTGCTGGAACGGCGGCTGGACGTGGGATTTGTGGGCCAGCCGAATCCCGAGTACGAAGCGGCGCTCTGTTACGAGGTGTTTCGGCGCGATCCGATGGAGGTGGTCGTGCCGAGCGGTCATCCGCTGGCCGCGCGCAAGAAAGTGCGTCTGGCGGCGCTGGCGCGGGAAAAATTCGTGCTCATGTCGCGTCCGGGCAATCCCTACCACTACGACTGGCTGCTGGCGCACTGTCACAAGGCGGGGTTTCATCCGGACATTGTGCAGGAGGCGGAGTTTGCGCAAACGGCGATCGAGCTGGTGGCGGCGCGCACCGGCCTGCTCTCGGTCAGTCAGTTGCGCGAGCGGCTCGTCGCCGCGCGGTTCCGCCTGCTCGCTTCACCGTCGGCGGGCGTGACCCTCGAAGCGGCGCTGCACAAGTCGTGGGAGCTGCTCACCGAGCCCGAGCGACGTGGGTTGTGCCGCCTCGCGATGTTCGAGCGCACCTTCCCGCTGGAGGCGGCCGAG
>CAYXJB010000238.1:3403-4629 GCA_964465445.1 uncultured Verrucomicrobiota bacterium | reverse complement strand
CTGGGTGCGTTCGCACACCGTGGCGCGGATACGGCTGGAGGGTCGCGATCAGATTCCGGAACGCGGCGCGGCGGTTTTTCTCTGTCGCGTCCGGAGCGCTGAGGATCTGTGGCGGTTGCAAGCGGTGGTGGATCGGCCGGTGGAATTTCTCGTTTGCGACCACGGCGGGGAAGCGTGCGACCCGGCGACCGGAACGTTGCGCAAAACCCGCGAAATCGCGTCAGCCGGTTCCGGCCCAGTGGTCGGGGCTTTGCGCGCCGTGCGGCGATTGCGAGGCACGTTGCGTCAGGGTCGTCTGGCGGCCCTTGTCGTGCCGCGCGTCGAGCCGGCCGATCGAGTCGCGAGCCGGCTGTCGCGTCTGCTGCGGCTGGCGAGCCCCGGCTGGGCGCTACCGCTGGTTCCCGTGACGATCGAGCGCACGGATACCCATCGCTCCGGCGCACGCCGCGGCCGGGCTCTCGTGGGGGTGAGCGAACCGTTGCCAGGCTGCGAACCCGCGGCGCTGCGAGTTTTTCTCGAGAGCGCTGCCATTTGAACATCCGCGACCGCGGCGCGCCGCGCGAGCAGACAGCCCGCGCTCCGCACCAACCGGCTGCCTGCCGGGGTCGTGGTCTATTTGATGAAGGGGGTTTCGACGAGGCGCGCCGGGATTTGCCGGTCGCCGTGTTGGGCCGACAAGACGTTTCCGGGCCGGGCGTACTCGCGGCGCACGTACCCCAGGGCAATGTGCGTCCGCAGCGTGGGCGAGAACACGATGCTGGTCATGCAGCCAACCGGAGCGCCGTCTTTGAGGAGCGGGTCGCCCGAAACGGGGGGCGCGTCCAGGTCGCCCTCCAGGAGCAGTCCGCAAAGCCGGCGGTTGACGTGGCCGATCGAGTGAATGCGATTGAGCACCTCCTGGCCGATGTAGCAGCCTTTACGATGGCTCACGGCGCGATCTTCGATGCCGCACTCGGGCGGCAGATGCCGCTGGTCCATGTCCGCGCCGAACCGCGGAATCGCCGCTTCCACACGGGCGATCTCGAAGGCCGTCCAACCGCACGGGCCGCCGCCCACGGCTCGGGCGGCGCGCAGCAGTGTTTCGGCGGCGCCGGGCAACAACTCCACGGGCACGAACAGGTCGAACCCCGGCATGCCCAACCGCGGATGCCGCGCCAGATAAATTTCACCCGGAGCCGCCCTGCCGGCCTGCGTCCAGCTCCAGGGCGCGGTCGTCCCCGGGAGCA
>CAYXJB010000238.1:2597-3393 GCA_964465445.1 uncultured Verrucomicrobiota bacterium | reverse complement strand
CGCGGTCGGCCATGCATCGAACCAGCCGGTGTCCCGCACCACCGGCTCGGATTTCGGACCGTGAACACTCAACAGGCCGAAATGCGGCGCGACGTCCACGACCTGGACGTCGTCGGCGACGATGTATTTTTCAAGTCGTTCAACGACGGTTTGAGTCAGGCCCGGTTCGAAATCCAGTAGCAGTTCCTCCGCCAGGACGAACACGTTCAGGTCGCTGATCATGCGGCCTTTGGCGTTCACCAACGCGGCGTAGCAGCCCTGGCCGGTGCGCAGGCTCAAAACGTCGTTGGTGATCTGGCCGTGCAAGAAACGGGCGCGATCCGACCCGAGCAGGCAAATCCGTCCGCGAGAGCTCAGGTCCAGGACGCCGGCGCTCGAGCGCAGGGCCGCGTGCTCGGCCAGCGGCTGGCCGTAGTCCAGAACGACTTCCATGCCGTTGAGCGCGCCAAAGCGCGCGCCCAGTTGCCGGTGAAACTCGTGCAGCAGCAGGTTACCGGGGCTGTTCACGGCGACAGGATTGCCGGCTTTCAAGGCGAAGGCAACCGGTCGCCGGGCCGGCTCGAACTGCAGTCCGAACGTGACCTTTGCGCGTTGGCCCATAAAAATTCGGGCCGATGAGCTCCACCAACTCGGGCGCTGCCGGCGGCGCCGCCGGCGCGAGTGCAACCTGGCGATGGACCGAAGACTGGCTGGCAGTGGCGCTGGGCCTGGGATTGTTCGGGCTGGCTGCGGCCTCGGGCGCGGGGCTGGACCTGCTCGGCTGGGTGGTCAAGGTGAGCGTGTGGTCGGATCCGTC
>CAYXJB010000238.1:0-2579 GCA_964465445.1 uncultured Verrucomicrobiota bacterium | reverse complement strand
ATGCTGGCGCCGGTGTCGGCGCGTTTTGCGAGCCTGCCGGGGCTGGCGGCGTGGGCGTTGACGGGGTTGTTTCTGCTGGGGCTGTTCACGATGGCCGCGGGTTGGCTCGGAGCCGCGCGCCGCCGGTTCGCCGGGGCGTTCGCGATCGTTTTTGCGATCGGTTTCGCGTGCTGGGCGGCGGGTCATCACGCGCGAATCGCCGCCACGCCGGATCAGCTCGGCCGTTTCGGGCTGGGCTGGTCGCTGAACCTGACCGGGGAAGCGGGATACATTTTGGCGCTGGTGCTGGGACTGTTGATCGGCAATTGCATGCCGCGCGCGGCAGCGGCGTTGAAAGAAGCCATCCGACCGGAGTGGTACATCAAGACGGCAATCGTCCTGTTGGGGGCGAGTCTGGGCGTCAAAAGCGCCGAGGCGTTGGGGCTGGCCTCGGCGGTGATGTTCCGCGGCCTGTGCGCGATCGTCGAAGCGTATCTGATCTACTGGGCGCTGGTGTACTGGGTGGCGCGACGATGGTTCGGCTTCAGCCGTGAATGGGCAGCGCCGCTGGCCTCGGGCATCTCGATCTGCGGGGTTTCGGCGGCGATCGCCACCGGGGCGGCCATCCGGGCGCGTCCGGCGGTGGCGATCATGGTTTCGTCGCTGGTGGTCATTTTTGCGGTGATCGAGCTTGTGGTGCTGCCGTTTGTGGCGCAGCGATGGCTCTGGCAGGAACCGCTGGTCGCCGGGGCGTGGATGGGACTGGCCGTCAAAACCGACGGCGCGGCGCTGGCCAGCGGCGCGATCGCCGACGCACTGATCCGCGCCCGGGCGCTGGCCGCCGGTGGACCGGGCTATCAGGAGGGCTGGATCACGATGACCGCCACGACGGTGAAGGTGTTCATTGACATGTTCATCGGGGTGTGGGCGTTTGTGCTGGCGCTGGTCTGGTGCAGCCGGATCGAACCGCGCGCCGGCGACCGGGTTCGGGTGGGCGAAATCTGGGAGCGGTTCCCGAAGTTCATCCTGGGGTATGCATTGACGTTTGCGCTGATGCTGGCCTGGAGTCTGGCATCGAGCGACGGCCCGGCCGCCGCGCGGTCGGTGACCGCACCGTGCGATGCGTTGCGGGCGCTGTTTTTCGTGCTGACGTTTTTCACCATCGGCGTGAGTACGGATTTCAGGAGGTTGCGTCGCGAGGGGCTGGGGCGGCTGGCGCTGGTGTATGTGGTGTGTTTGTTCGGCTTCATTGTCTGGATCGGATTGCTGATTTCGTGGCTGTTTTTTCAGGGCATAAAACCGCCGCTGGCGAACCCTTGATGCCGTGAGCACGAACGAACAACGACCGTCGGGCGAAGAATTGCGCCCGGGCGATCCTGAACCGTTGCTGCCGGCCGAGTGCCGGCTCATCGGCTGGAGTCTGGGGCTGGGCGTGGCGTTGCTGGGGCTGCTGGTCTGGATCAGCAAACGCTGGTTTACCGGCTGAGGACCGGCGCAAACGCGCCCCGCCGCGTTTGGCGGCAGCCGGGCCGGTTCGCCCCGCGGCCCGATTGTGCAATGGTGTACCAAAAATCACTCCACATCGAAACCTCCGGGCACGGACAGATGCAGGATCTGACCGACGCGGTGGCCCAAGTGGTCCGCGAGTCCGGGATCAAGACCGGTCTGGTGCAGGTGTTCAACGTCGGCAGCACCGGCGCGGTGGGCACGATCGAATTCGAGCCGGGATTGCAACGCGATCTGCCCGAGGCGCTGGATCGGCTGTTGCGACCCGGTCGCCACTACGGACATGAACGAACCTGGCACGACGGCAACGCGCATTCACATTTGCAGGCGACGCTGCTGGGCCCGTCGCTGACCGTGCCGGTCCGCGACGGTGTGCCGGTGCTCGGAAGCTGGCAGCAGATCGTTCACCTGGAGTGCGACACTCGCCCGCGGCGGCGCACGATCATGGTCACCGTCCTGGGCGATTGAATCGCCGTTTCGGGCGGGGCGGCTGTGCTCGAGCCCTGCAGGGCGCGTTTTGGAATTGCAGCGCGGCTGTGACGGGCCCATAGTTGGGCCAAGAGCAGCAACGGAGCGGCACCATGTATTTCGGCGTTGACTATTACCCGGAGCAGTGGGTTTACCCCTACGGCGGCAGCGCCGAAAATCCCGAAGGCGCGTGGGAAACCGACGCCGCCCTGATGGCCAGCATCGGCGTCAACGTCGTCCGCATGGGGGAATTCTGCTGGGGATTGCTCGAACGCGAGGAGGGCAAGTACGACTTCGAGTGGTTGCGCCGTGTCATGGACATCATGGCGCGGCACGACATCAAGGTGGTGCTGGGCACACCCACCGCGGCGCCGCCGATCTGGCTGGCGCGCAAGTATCCGGAGATGCTTCCGGTGGACGAGCGGGGTCTGGTGCGCCGCGAGGGCACACGCCGGGCCGCCTGTTTCAACAACGACACCTACTGGAACGCCTCCCGGCGCATCGTCGAACAGTTGGCGCGCGCGCTGGGCCAGCATCCGCAATTGATCGCCTGGCAGATTGACAGCGGCCTGGGCGGGCATCAGACCGAGTGGTCGTTCAACGAGGATTCGCGCCTGGAATGGCAG
>CAYXJB010000237.1:0-4734 GCA_964465445.1 uncultured Verrucomicrobiota bacterium | reverse complement strand
TGACGGTGACCTTCGGGTCCACCAGCCCGGTCGGCCGCACGACCAGTTCGACCACGCCGGGCGGCGGGCCGGCTTCGGAAAGCTCCGCGCCGCCGGCCCGAGGCGAGTTCGCCCGCGCCCGTGACCGTGGTCCGCTGCGGCGTTCGGCTTCCTCGCGCGCCCATTCCAACTCGCGCGGCCCGGGTGTGGCGCTGACGTAAATGGTCTGGCCCTGCAGCGCCTGGAATTCGTCGAAGCGCAGCGGCCGATTGTCCAGCGCGCTGGGCAGACGAAACCCGTAGTCCACCAGCACCTCCTTGCGCGAGCGGTCGCCCTCGTACATGCCGCCCAGTTGCGGAAGGGTGGCGTGCGACTCGTCAATGACCAGCAGGTAATCCGGCGGCATGAAGTCCAGCAACGTGCAGGGTCGCGAGCCGGGCGGTCGGCCCGCAATGTGCCGCGAGTAATTCTCGATGCCCGGGCAAAAACCCATCTCCTGCATCATCTCCAGATCGAACTCGGTGCGCATCTTGAGGCGCTGGGCCTCGAGCAGTTTGCCGCGCTGCTCGAACCAGGCCAGCCGCTCGGCCAGCTCCTGACGAATGGATTCGATCGCCCGCTGCAGTTTCTCGGGCGTGGTCACGAACTGCTTGCCCGGAAACACCGTCACTGCCTCCAGCTCCGCCAGCGTGCGACCGGTGAGCGGATCGAACCGCGTGATCCGCTCGACTTCGTCGCCGAAAAACTCGATCCGCAGCGCATCCTCGCGATAGGCCGGGCAGAGCTCGACGACATCGCCGCGCACCCGGAAGCGACCGCGTTCGAAGGCGATGTCATTGCGGTCGTACTGGAGCGCGACGAGTTTTTCGAGCAGTTGCTCCCGACCGAAGCTCTGTCCCACGCGCAGGTGGATGAGCATCGCCTCGTAGTCATCCTTGCTGCCGATGCCGTAGATGCACGAGACGCTGGCCACCACGATCACATCCCGGCGCGAGAACAGGCTGCTCATCGCCGAGAGCCGCATCCGCTCGATGTCCTCGTTCGTCGCCGAGTCCTTCTCGATGTACGTGTCGGTCTGCGGAATGTACGCCTCGGGCTGGTAATAATCGAAGTAGCTGATGAAGTATTCGACGGCGTTGCGCGGGAAAAAGCTCTTGAACTCGGCGTACAACTGCGCCGCCAGCGTTTTGTTGTGCGAGATCACCAGCGTGGGCCGCTGCACGCGGGCGATGACGTTGGCGATGGTAAAGGTCTTGCCCGAACCGGTGACCCCCAGCAGCACCTGATGTCGGACACCGGCCAGCAGACCCTCGGTCAGCTTTTCGATCGCCTGCGGTTGATCGCCCGCGGGCCGGTACGGCGCAACAAGCTCGAACATCAGCTTGCAGCTTACGGATCAACGCACGGATCGTCAAAGCACCGTTGCCCGGTCCGCGCTCCGACGGTCACGGGCGGAGGCGATGGCTCCGAACCGACCGCCGTTCGCGCAACCGATTGCAGTGACCATCGTCGGGGTGCGCGCCCCGGCAATTTGCCTTCCGTAACCGCGCCGGTCCGGATAGCGTCTGGATCGTGGTTATGGTGCGAACAACCCTTCTGGCGCTGGGGATTCTCCTTGCCTGCAACACCGGGGCCGACGAGGTCGGCGTGCGCATTCGTTTTGGCCTGACCGATACCGAGCCATCCAAGTGGGACGGCAGCGTGTCGGTCTCGCCCGGACGAATCGAGCGCATTGACGGCTGGCGGTTTCAAGATGGCGATCGGGTGCTGGGCACCCACGGCTGGCAGGCCTCGACGCGGCCCCTGACGGTGCGCCGCAGCAACAATCCCCAGAAAACCGCCCGCGGCCGCGGCCGCCAGACCATGGCCGATAACGGCGTGCTGTTGCTCCTGAGCGAGGTGACCGAGAATTCGCTCGTCAAAGTCCAAACCGCTCGGGGCAACTTCGAGTTCCGGCTCGCCGAAATTTCTTACGGCAAATTCATCGAACGGCTCGGCGGTGCGGTGGACATCGAGCGGGTCGCAGCATCTCGTGCGCTGACCAGCGGGCGAACCGACGATGATTTCCCGGCGCTGGCGGTGGCCCGGGACGGCACCGCCTACGTGGCCTGGATCAGTTTCACGCCCGGTCTCGACCGCGATGAACGCACTCGCCGTTGGGACAAAGCGCCCGAGGATCTGTCCTTCCTGGCCAAACCGCCCGGCGGCGACCAGCTCTGGTTGCGCGTGGGCAAAAACGGCGTCTGGGGCGAGCCGATCGCCCTGACACCCGGCGGCGGCGACCTGTACAAATGCAGCGTGGCGATCCAGGGCGACGACACGGTCTGGATCGTCTGGTCCGAAAACATCACTTGGCCCCGGCCCGGCGTGGCCAACTTTGAAATCCGGGCGCGCGCGTATCGCGACGGCAAACTTTCCGAGCCGATCAATCTCTCGGCCAACGCCAGCAATGACGTGAATGCCGTCGCGACCGCGGATGCGAACGGTCGCGTTTGGGTCGCATGGCAGGGCGCGCGCGGAAATGTTTTCCGGATTCTGGAGCGCCACCAAAACGCGGACGGCTCGTGGAGTGCCGAACGTACGGTGAGCACGCAACGCTACAATTGCTGGACGCCCGCCATCGCGGCCACCGCGAAAGGCCGACGTGTGGGCATTGCGTGGGACACCTACGAGAAGGGCGATTACGACGTGTGGGTGCGCGAGTTCGACACCGACGGGAACGCGCGCCCGGCCCGACCGGTGGCCAATTCGGACAAATACGAGGCGCGTCCGGCGTTGACCTATGACCTCGAAGGTCGGCTCTGGATCGGCTACGAGCTCAGCGGCCCGACCTGGGGGAAGGATTTCGGCGCGCTGGTGCGCGACAAGGGCATCGGTCTGTATCGCGACCGCCAAATCGGTCTGCGCGTGCTGGCGGGCGATCAATGGCTCGAACCGCTCCGGCCGGTGACTGAAGCGCTGCCCGGCGCTCAACGTCGGCGCGGCCCGACCAACCTGCCGGTCAACTCGCCCGCGGACGAAGCCCCGACACGTCTTCCGGGCCAGAACGCGCCGGCGTCCACCTACAACAACCTGGCGCGCCTGGTGTGCGATCGCGACGGGCGGATCTGGCTGTTTGCGCGCTGCCGCGAGGGAGCGTTTCACACACCACTCGGCTCGGTGTGGATGAATTACGCCGCGTATTACGACGGCGACCGATGGACCGGGCCGACGTTGCTGCCGCATTCTGACAACCTGCTCTACAACCTGCCCGCCGTGGCGGCGCATCCGCAGGGCGGCCTGCTCGTCGCCAACTCCTCGGATCATCGCCAGGACCGGTTGGCGGGACGGCGGCGCGCCGGTGGGGACGCAAGTTCGATCGGCACCGGAGGCGACCCCTTCGACAACGACGTGTTCGTCAATCGCATCGAGTTCCCGGCCCGGCCGGTGACGCTCCGGTTGGCCGAGGCACGGCAAAATCGTCCGCTGGCCGAGGTGCGGCCCAGCGAGGCCACGCTCAAGGAACGCGCCGAGGTGCAGCGCTGCCGTGAGTTTCGGCTCGACTACAACGGCCGCTCATTGCTGGTCCGGCGCGGCGAGTTTCATCGCCACACCGAGATCAGCAGCGACGGCGGCACCGACGGACCGATCGAGGACATGTGGCGTTACGGCATTGATGTGGCGGACATGGACTGGCTGGGCTGCGGCGATCACGACAACGGTGGCGGGCGCGAATATCCGTGGTGGCTCACACAAAAAACCACCGACGCGTTTCACCTGCCGGGACGCTTCGATCCGCCCTTTTCCTACGAACGCAGCGTCCGCTATCCCGAGGGACATCGCAACGTGGTGTTCGCGCAGCGCGGTGTGCGCACGTTGCCGCGCCTGCCCAAGACCGATCCGCAGCCGGTGGTGCACGCGCCCGACACGCAGATGCTGTACCGGTATTTGCGGCTGTTCGGTGGCGTGTGCGCCTCTCATACCAGCGCCACCGACATGGGGACCGACTGGCGCGACAACGATCCGGAAGTCGAGCCGATGGTCGAGATTTACCAGGGCGCACGGCAGAACTATGAGCGACCGGGCGCACCGCGCGCGCCAACCGAAAAGGACGCGCTGGGCGGCTGGCGTCCGTTGGGGTTCGTGAACCTGGCGTTGCTCAAGGGCTACCGGCTTGCGTTCGAATCCTCCAGCGACCATCACCCGACGCACATCAGTTACGCAATGGTGCTGGCCGAGGGTACGTCGCGTGAAGACCTGCTCCGCGCCATGCGCGCCCGTCACACTTATGCGGCCACTGATAACATTCTGGCGGACTGGCGCTGCCGGGCCAACGGGCGCGACTACATCCACGGTGACGAGTTCACCACCGGCGAACCGCCCACGTTCCGGCTGCGGCTTGAGGGGACGGCGCCCTTCGCCAAAATCACCCTCATCCGCGACGATGTCGAAGTGCACGTGGCCGAGCCAAATCAGCGAATTGTCGAGTTGAGCTGGACCGATCCCAAACCCCAGGCGGGCAAAACCAGCTACTACTACGTCCGTGGCGAACAGAGCGACGGCGAGCTGGTGTGGACCTCGCCGATGTGGGTCACTTTCCAACCTGCGCGCTGAGCGGTGGGACGCATCGAAGGTCAGAGCCGATTCGCCCGCGCCGGTTGGGGTTGCTTGCTCGCTCTGGCCCTGTCGAGCCCGCTCGTCTGCCGTGCGCACAATCCCGACACCAGTTACGCGCGCATCGTGATCGCGCCGGACTCGATCGAGTTCAAATTCTCG
>CAYXJB010000236.1:974-4784 GCA_964465445.1 uncultured Verrucomicrobiota bacterium | reverse complement strand
GGGCCGAGGAGTAACGGGGCGTGGGTGCTTGCAGGCCGGCGCCCTTGCGCCAGTGGCAGACGACCCGGTCGCCCGGTTGCACGGTGGTGACGCCTTCGCCGATCTCGAGCACCTCGGCGGTGGCCTCGTGGCCGAGCAGATGCGGCAGGAACCTGTCCGGACCCTTGGCGCCCTCGATTTCGTTGAGCTGCGCGCCGCAAATGCCGCTGCAGAGGATTTTGACCAGCACCTGGCCGAAGCGCAGCGGGGGCAATTCGATTTCCTCGATCACCAGCGGCCGGTTGAGCTCCACCAGAATGGCGGCGCGGAATTTCATCACTCGAAGTAAATGAACTCGTAGTCGCCGGTGTACCCGAAATGCTCGAAGAGCCAGATCCAGGTGGCGGTGTCCAGCAGCGTCTCGGCCGTCAGCGCCCAGCACTCCAGGTTGAACATCTCCTGCTCGTTGCGGTAGCTCTCGACCATGACGTATTTGTGCCGGCCCACGCGCTGGATTTCGCCCAGTGCCGTCTGCAACTCGTAGAGCTTGAGGTTGTGCAGCGTGGCGAGCGAAATCACCAGGTCGAAGTACCCGTCGCCCCAGGGATAGCGATCCTGCGCCCGGTAACGGAACAGCGTGCCCTTGAACTCCGGATGCCGCGACGCCAGGGCGTGACGCGAAATGTCGAACCCGACCAGTTCCAGGCCCGGCTCGATCAACTGCATTTCGTAGAGCAGGAATGCCTTGCCGCAGCCGACATCGAGCACGCGCGAACCGGCTTTGAGGCCGTAGCGCTCGATGAGCGCCTGGGCCACCGGTTTCCATCGGCCGGGGATGTAGCGGTAACCGCCGTAGCCGTAACGCCGGTCGCCGTCCCAGTAATCGAACTCGTACTCCTTGGCTTTGAGCATGCAGGCGACCTTGTCGTCGTTCATCCGCGCCAGGTAGTCGCGTCGGGTCGCCCGATGCAGCGGCGTGACGATGTTCAGGAGCTGGCCCATAAGTCCGGATTCGATTCCGCGCGGCGGACGACGCCGCGTCGGCGATCATCTTGCGGCAAGCGCCCGCACGGTCGAAACAATTTTTTCGGTCCCGACCCCGTACCGGGCCAACAGGCTTGCCTGCGAACCATACTGGTCGGGAAACGCGTCGGGCAATCCGATCCGCCGGAAGCGTTTCGGTTCGGGGAAATCCGCCTCGGCCAGCGTTTCGGCCACCACACCGCCCAGCCCGCCGATGATGCTGTGTTCCTCGACCGAAACGATGATCGGCACGGAGCGCGCCCGTTCCAGAAAGCGCTCGGTGTCGAAGGGCTTGATCGTGGGCACGTGCAACACGCCGGCCTGCACGCCCTCGGCCGCCAGCGCCTCGGCGGCGTCCAGCGCCGGTTTGAGCATCACGCCGGTGGTCACGATGAGCGCGTCCCGACCCTCGCGCATCGGGTAGGCGCGTCCGATCTCGAAGGGCACATCGCGCGTGACGACCGGGTCGCCGCCCTTGGCCAGGCGAATGTAGATCGGTCCGGGATGTTCGACGGTTTTGGGCATCATGCGGCGCATTTCCTCGGCATCGGCCACCGCCAGGATGGTCATGCGCGGCAGGGCGCGGAAGATGGCGATGTCTTCGATGGCTTCGTGCGTCGGCCCCAGGGGCGCATAGACCAGACCGCCGCCGTTGCCGATCAGACGCACGTTGACATTGTGCAGGCACAAATCCAGCGCCACCTGCTCGAAGCAGCGGCGTGTCAGGAAGGTGGCGATGGTGTTGACGTAAACGATGCGGCCGTCCATCGCCAGGCCGGCGGCCATGCCCACGATGTTGGCCTCGCTGACGCCCTCCATGAAGAAGCGTTCGGGCATCTCGGCCTTGAACCGGTCGAGCGTGCCCGCGCCCAGATCCGAACCGATGAACACGATCCGCGGATCGCGTTTGGCCAGTTCATAGACCATGTCCAGGCAGGTCTTGCGCATGGCGCTCAATCCTCCAGGGCCGACAACAGGGCGCGGATTTCCTCGGGCGTGACCCGGTTTTTGTGATGCCAACTGAGGTTGTTCTCGACGAAGCTCACGCCCTTGCCCTTGATCGTGTGGCAGATGATCGCGCTGGGTTTGTGCGGATCGAACGGCAGCCGGCCCAGCGCCGCGCGCAATTCCGGCAGGCTGTGCCCGTCCACTTCCTCGACCGCAAAGCCGAACGCGCGCCATTTCTCGGCGAAGGGCTCCAGGTCCAGCACCTCGTAGGTCGTGCCGTAGGACTGCTGTTTGTTGTAGTCCACCAGCACCGTCAGGTTGCTCAGCCTGTGTTTGGCCGCGCACAGGGCCGCTTCCCAGAGCGAGCCTTCGTTGGATTCGCCGTCGCTGGCCACCACAAACACCCGGTGGCGCGCCCGGTCCAGCCGCGCCGCCAGCGCCAGACCCACCGCAATCGGCAGACCGTGACCCAGGCTGCCGGTGGACGCTTCCACGCCGGGAATTTTGCCCGCCTCCGGATGCCCGCCCAAAATCCCGTCGGCCTTGCAGAACTTCCAGAGTTCTTCCTCGGGGAAAAACCCTTTCTCGGCCAGCAACACGTACAACGCCAGGCAACCGTGTCCCTTGCTCAAAATGAACCGATCCCGCTCCGGCCAGCGCGGATTTTTCGGATCGTACCGGAGCACCTCGTCGTAGAGCACCCGCAGGATTTCGACCAGCGAGAACGCCGAGCCGACATGGCCGCGACCGCCTTTTTCGAGCATCCGGACGATCTGCCGGCGCAGATGACGCGACCGGGCGTCCAGCGGCGTGGTGTTGACCGGCGGGGCTTTAAGCACGGTAGGGGAACGATTCATACTCGCCGCACACCCGTTCGAGCATCCGGCGCGCCCGGGCCAGTTGCTGCCATTGCAGAGCCGCGCGATCGGCGGAAGCCGTCGCCGCGAACTCGCGCCGTTGCAACGCGTCGGGCAAAAACTCGTTCAGCAGGATCAAACACCATTTCAACCCAAACAGCGGATACACCGCTTCCAGCCGCGCGCCCAGCCACGACCAGTCATCCCATCCCCGCAACAGGTCGGCGACAAACCGGCGCTTCATCGCCACGTCGAGCGCCATCGCCGGGTGCAGAAGGAAATCGGCAATCATTTTCGCCGGATCATCCCAGCCGAAATATTCAAAGTCGAGGAAGATCACGCCTCCGTCGGCCCGACGCAGCGCGTTGTGAAAGCCAAAATCCGACGGGCTGAGCGTGCGCTCGCTCCAGTCCAACGGCCGGCTCGGCGAGCTGCCGGATGCCTCCAGCCGCGCCCGACTCCAGCGCCACGCCGCCTCGAGCGCCGGCGCGAATTCCTCGCGCAGAAACGCCTCCAGCGCCCGGGCCGGTTCGCTGCCCGCCTCCCGGGCGCGCAACCGCCCCAGCCGGGCGCGGATGTTTTCGATGATCTCGGCCACGCTGAAAAACGCCTCCGAGGCGCTGCCGAGCCGGCGACTGGCCGGGTCGCGACTCAACCGGCGCAGTTGCAGCACCAGCTCGATCGCCGCCGCCAGTTCCGGCTCGCCGACCGCCTCGGGCGGGATCGGTTCGCCGGCAATGAATTCATACGCCGCCCAACCCCGCTGCGGATCGGCCGCCACCGGCTGCGGCACGTTGCGCACGCCATGTTCCCACAGAAACCTCAGCGCGCCGAACTCGGTGCCCAATCGGTCGCGCCGGTCGCCCGGATGACGAAAGTAGGCCTTCAACGCCAGCGGCGCGCCCTCGGCCAGGGTCAGTTTGAAGATGCGGCTGTTGCGCCCGCCGCCGATTCGTTCCACTGCGACCACCGGCCGTTGCAGCCAGGCCGAGAGCGTCCGGGG
>CAYXJB010000236.1:0-937 GCA_964465445.1 uncultured Verrucomicrobiota bacterium | reverse complement strand
GATCGGAGGCGTGGGTTCATCAGCCGGCGCCGTGGAAGACATATTCAAAAATCTGCGCCCAGTCGGCCAGTGGTTTGACGTGCGCCAGGCCCGTCGGCGCGCTGTGATGGCCAAAAAGGATGGGCACCACGTGCGAGGGAAAATCCGGCTCGCGAAAGGTTTCCTCCAGGTCGTCCACAAAATGCGTGCAACCTTTCTCGCGAATTAGGCGCAGCTTTTCGGCGCGTGTTTCGGCAAAACACACATGGTCGGGCGGCAAACCGATCCGTCGCGGATCGAAAAAGCCGTGCGCAGCGAGCCATTCCCGGGCGCTTTGCTGCAGATCGTAGGCCGGCCCGCGCACCGCGGTGCGGGTTTTGTGGCTGATGATCCAGACCGGCAGCCGTTGCCGGGCGGCATGCGCGAAAAACTCCAGTGCGCCGGCGAAGGGCTCGGCCCCGGCCAACCGCGGTCCGTACACGACGCCCTGCAACGCCGTCCAGTCGCACTCCCGCCCCTGTTGCCGCAGATAATCGCGCACGGCGTTCTTGCGCGCCGGAACGGTCGGAGGAATCAACCCGCGCTCCAGCGCGACGGCGTGAAACAACTCGTCGTAGCGCACGATCGTGTTGTCGAAATCCACGCCCAGGATCATGGCTGCAGCTTCCACGCCGCGTTGGCGCTCCGGCTCGCGACACCGGCCCGGCCGAACCGGGCAGCGTCCGCGTCGCAGCGGTTGCCACAAGCCTGCGCCGCCGCCCGTCGGTCCGCGCGCCCTTGCCGCATCGCCGTGTTGCGTTTCATTTGACCTGCAATTGCTGCATGCGCCGGATGTTCGAGTAGAGCGGATTGGTCAACGGGTCCTGAATCCAGCCGCTCCGCCAGGCATGGGCCAGATCCTGAACGGCTTCTTCGATCGTGTGCCGCGCATCGAACCCGAGCACGCGCCGGATCTTGT
>CAYXJB010000235.1:0-4794 GCA_964465445.1 uncultured Verrucomicrobiota bacterium | reverse complement strand
ATAAAGAGGAATCGCAGACGCTGAAACGTTCCACCCGCACAGCAGCACCGCCAGCAATCGAGGCTTCATAGCACAACAGCGCGTTTGTCTTTTTATTACAGTCTTCATTTTCAGGATTAATTAAACGCGGTCAAGAAAAACCCATTCGGAATTTTCCAACGTGTCTTGATTTTTTTCTGACTCGGCACTGTCCCCACTCGCACTGCTTACTGTTCGGGAATGGGTGTGCTCGGGGCCGGGGCAAGGTTTCTGAGCCACCCGGCGCCGGGCTGCCGACGGTAGGCTTCGAAGGCGCGTTCGCCAAGGACAGTGCGAACGGCTTTTTCGGTCTCGGTGCGAATGTTTTCCAGGGCGCGCTGGCGTTGCTCGGGCGTGAGGGATGAATCCTGGCGAAGGGTTCGGGCCTGTTCTTCGGCGAGTTTTTTGATCTCGTAGGCTTTGAGAGCCGAATCTTTGGGCAGGCCCTGGCGTTCGGCGACCCGGTACAAGCTCTGGTAGGCGGGGTCTTGAGCGCGCTGGTATTCGGCATAGCGGGCCTCGCCGAGGACGCGTTTGACCTGTTCTTCCATTTGCGTCCGCGCCGCATTCATGCGCTCGCGTTCGGCGGCGTCGAGGCTCGCGGTGAGCATCGGGTTGAATTCGTCGTCGAATTTTTTGCGGATGTCGAAGATTTGTCGGAATTCCTCCTCGGTGGGTTCGAAGCTCGCCAGTTGCATCCGCATTGCCATCGCGGTGGGAGAGAGCCGCAAGTGATATTCGCGCAGTTCGTCGGGCGTCAGGAGGCGGGCCAGCTCGGCCTCGAGTTCTTTTTGGCTGCTCTGGAGCTGTTTGAGGTCTTCGGCGTCGGGTGTGCCGCCGCGGAAGGTTTTCATCATTTTCGCCTGCATTTGCTGGAGATGTTCCATGACCGCGTTTTGTTTTTCGGCCGGCAGGAAATCGAGCAGCGTTTCCATCGGGTTGAACCCGGCAAACAAATCGGGCTTTTCCTCCGGCGGCACACTGCCCAGGAGTTCGCGCAGCAACTCGCGTTTTTCCCGGGCCAGCGCCTGTTCCTTCTCGATGCGATCCGGATCGAACATGGTGCGGAAAAACGTGCCCGCCTTCCAGTACTCGAACCGGTTGGTTGGGTTGCGCAACGCCTGACGCCGTGAGGCAAAGAGCTTGTTCACGTCGGCGACGATGATGTCGCGGATGGTCTCCTCCGGGCAGCCAATGGCGCGCAGGTTCGCGATGTATTGCTTGTAATCCTCCGATTCGACCATCCGCCAGTCGAAGCGCATCGCCGGTTTGGAGGAAGCCGACTCATCGGAAGCGACCGCGGGCGCATTAGTTTCGGTTTTTGCGGCGGCGGAAGGAGATGGCTGCGGGCTTGGTGCGACGGATCGGTCTGCGCGATTTTGGACGAGCCCGATCAGGACGGCCAGTAGCAGGAGGTTGCATCCCAGGGAGATGACGAGCAGGAGCTTGGTTTTCATACCCGTTCCAGTGATAGCGGAGCGTTCGTCGGTTGGGAACGGGAAAAAGCGGTTCGATCCCGTCCGAGCCCGGAAGCGGACTTCGCGCGGTTTCAGGCTGCCAGAGCCGCGCGCAACTGCTCCAGCAAGGGTGGCACGGCGTCCCAGGGATCTTCCGGCGCTTCGTATTCGAGCGCCACGTAACCCTGATAATTGGCCTCGCGCAAAATGCGGATCACCCGGGCCAGGTCGGCCGGCTCCTTTTGGGCGCGACCGCGTCGCTGGATTTGGGACTTGTATTGAACGTTGACCGCGTAGGGCGCACAGCGCGCCAGATCGGCGTAGGGATCGTCGGTGTGAAAATTACCCGTGTCGAGGTTGATGCCGACCCACGGGCAGCGGACTGCGCGGACGATGTCGAGCAGGTCCGACGGTTCGGTGACGATGCCGTGATGATTTTCGAGCCCCAGGAACACGCCCTTTTGACCGGCGTATTCGCCGCATTCTTCGAGCGCTTCGATGCAGAGCTTTTTGGCCTGCGCCAGGTCCATCGTGCCGGCCGGGCCGGCGAACACGCGGATGTGCGGCGCGCCCAGCAACGCGCAATGGTCCACCCACTCCTTGACGTACGCGATCTGCTGGTCGCGTTCCGGACCTTTGGGCAGGACGAAATTGTTGCCCACGGCCGAGCCACTGATTTCGATGCCGCGCAAAAACGCCAGCCGCTTGAGCTTGAGCAGGTAGTCGGGCCCGAACTTCGGCGGAAAATAATAGCTCGTCAGCTCGGTCGCATCGCAACCCCGGTCGGCGCAGTATTCGATGAAGTCCTCCAGCGTAATGAGCGGTCGGCCCTCGCGTCGTGTACCACTGGCCTTGGTGGCTGTTTTGAAATACTGGCGGAAGGAATACGCGGCCAGACTCAGACGCATCCGCGAGCGCCCGTTGCGGCGAAACGGCTCGATGGCCTGCGCCGGCGTCAGGCCGATCTGTTGCAGCACCGCCACGCCGAGCGTCGTGCCGAGAGCGGCGCGCAAAAACCCGCGCCGGGAAAGGTTCGTGTTCATCGGAGTCGAGCTTATGGCCGGGGGGCCGGAGGCGCGAAAGCGCAAACTCGCCGGCCCGTCGCCAACCCCGACGCAGCGGGTTTCGGCCGGTCGAGCGTTGAAAAAGGACTGTTGCTGCCGCGGCGGCTTGCTATGCTTCAGGGCGATCGTTTTTTTCATGGGAATGCAACGGCTGCTGGTCGTAGACGATGAGCCGGATGTGCAATACTCCTTCCGCCGGATGTTCGAGTCGGCCGAACTGGAGGTGGCCACGGCTTCCAGTGGCCAGGACGCATTGCGCCTGATCCCGACGCTCAAGCCCGACCTGGTGCTCATGGATATTCGCATGGGCGGGCTCAACGGGCTGGAAACCCTCCGGCGCGTGCGCGAACTGGACCCCAAACTGCCGGTCATTCTCATGACCGCCTACGGCACGACCCAAACCGCCATCGAAGCGATGAAGCTGGGTGCGTTCGACTACGTGCTCAAACCCTTCGATGTGCCCAAACTCAAGGCGCTGGTCGCCCGCGCGCTCCAGACCGCGCGCGACATGAAGCAGGTCGTTTCCTATCAACCGCTGCTCGAGTCGGAGGATTACGAGGTGGGCATCGTGGGGCGCAGCGAGGCCATGCAACAGGTCTTCAAAATCATCGGCCAGTTGGCGCCCTCCGACGCCACGGTGCTGATCACCGGCGAGAGCGGCACCGGCAAGGAGCTGGTCGCCCGCGCCATCTATCATCACAGCCGGCGCAGCGCCCAGCCGTTTCTGGCGATCAACTGCGCCGCCATTCCCGAAACCCTCCTCGAGAGCGAACTGTTCGGTCACGAGCGGGGCGCCTTCACCGGGGCGACCCTCCAACGCATCGGCAAGTTCGAGCAATGCCATCGCGGCACGATTTTCCTGGACGAAATCGGCGAGATGACACCCGCCACCCAGACCAAGATCCTGCGCGTGCTCCAGTCCGGCACCTTCGAGCGATTGGGTGGCAACCGTCCGATTCAGGTGGACGTGCGGGTGATCGCGGCCACCAACAAGCCGCTCGAGCAGGCCGTGGCCGCGCGACAGTTTCGCGAAGACCTCTACTACCGGCTCAACGTGGTGCGGATTCACCTGCCGCCGCTGCGCGACCGGCGTGAGGACATCCCGCTGCTGGTCAACTATTTCCTAAAAAAAATCGCCCGCGAAAGCGGTCAACCGCCCCGCGCCATCGCTCCGAAGGCCCTGCGCGCTCTGGAGCGCTACCACTGGCCCGGCAACGTGCGCGAACTCGAAAACGTCATCCGCCGCGCCCATGTCCTGGCCAAGGGCGACGTGATCCTGCCGGCTGATCTGCCGCCTGAAATCACCGGCGACACAGCCCACACGCCGGGCGCTGTGCCTGATGCCGGCGGCGTGCCCGCGGGCCTCGGCGCGGCCCCGTCGGACGTCGCAGCCCTGGCGCGACAACTCTTCGATTGGGCGCGACGTCATCCGCAATTGAAAGTCATCCCGGCGGTGGAACGCGAGCTGGTGGTCGAAGCCCTCAAAGCCTGTCAGAACAACCAGGTGCAGGCTGCCAAACTGCTCGGCATCACGCGCGCGACGCTGCGAAAGCGAATCGAAAAATTCGGTATCCAGCGCGAGTTGAAGATCCAGTGACAACCGCGCCGTTCGGCCGTTGCGCAGCCCGGGCGCTCAGGCCGGTCGGATTGAATCCGCGCCGCATGGCGCGCCGCGTTTCTCCCACAGCGCCACCAGCACGTAGGCGCCCAGGGCAACGGCGATCGAAATCAAGTACGTGCACGTCCATCCACCGATGTACGTGCCCCAGGCCCAGGTGGCCAATCCGGCCGCCAGCGACGCCGCTCCGGCGCGCGCGCCGCCCCAGTTGCTGAACAGGCCGAACACCAGCAACACCAGAATCCCCGAGCTGCCGATCCCGTTGGCCTGTTGAACCAGCTCGAAGATGCTCTCGGCTCCGGAGGCCAACCCGAACGCCACCAGGCCAAACACCACCACGCCGGCCCGGGCCAGTCGCAATTTGGTTCGCTCGCTGAGCCCCGGCCGCAGGGAGAGCACCACGTTGTGCGCCACCAGCGACGAGGCGGCCAGCAGGGTGCTGTCCACCGTCGAAAGGATTGCCGACACCAGCGCGCCGACGAAGAGCACATACAGGACCGTGGGCAGAAACCGCTCCGCCAGTCGCGGCAGAAATTGTTCCGGGTCGGTTAGGCCCGGCATCAATTGCGGCCCGATCAATCCCAGAAACGCCGGGATCAACCCCACGGTCAGATACATTCCGCCGCCCAGCAGCGCC
>CAYXJB010000234.1:0-4801 GCA_964465445.1 uncultured Verrucomicrobiota bacterium | reverse complement strand
GGATCGCTCTCGAGCACGCTGCGGTCCATGAAGGCGCCCGGGTCGCCTTCGTCGGCGTTGCAAATGACGTATTTCTTGGTGCCGGGAGATTTGGCCACGGTGCTCCACTTCAGGCCGGTGGGGAAACCGGCGCCGCCCCGGCCGCGCAAACCGCTTTTGACCATCGCTTCGATGACGTCGCGCGGGGTCATTTCGTGGAGCACCTCGTGCAGCGCCCGGTAGCCGTCGGCGGCGATGTAGCTTTCGATCTGTTCGGGATCCACCCGGCCGCTGTTGGCCAGCACGATGGCCAACTGGCGGGTGAAGAACGGGGCGCGGGGATCGGTTTGGGCCACGTCGGCCCGCAGCCCCTCGAGGGCCTTGAGAATCTGCGGCGCGTTCCGGGGCGTGACCTTGATGAACAGCGCCTCGGAGGGATCGGCCTGCACCAGCGGGCCTTCGCAACAGAGCCGCAGGCAGCCCACCGCGCGCACCTCGATCCGATCCTGCAAGCCCGCCTCGGTGACCGCTTTCTGAAGCTGCTCTTTGACGGCTTTGGCCCCGGAGGACATGCACCCGGCGGCCATGCAGCAGCGCAGGACGATCTTCTTGCGCGTCGCCAGGTGCTTCTCTTTGAGGTCGAGCAGGTCGCTGAGAATCATGGCGCTCAATGGGTTGGTCGCTCCCGGGTGTGTTGCATCGGATGAAGCGTCTGTTGAAGTTGCGCCTCAACCGGGCAGCCGGGCCGCGACGGTTTGGGGTTGGCTCTGCCACTGGCGGATGCGCTCCAGCAACGCCTCCGGCGTCGAGCGTGGTATGACGGTGCCGTCGAGCACCACGGCCGGGGCGATGCCACAGGCGCCGATGCACCGGGCCGTGAGCAGGGACAACTTGTTGTCGGGCGTGGTCTCGCCCGGCTGCACCCCGGTTTCACGGCTCAGGGCGGCGAGGATTTTGTCGGCGTCCTTGACGTAGCAGGCCGTGCCCAGGCACACCACGCAGGTGTGTTCGCCCTGGGGTTTGAGGGTGAAGAAGTGGTAGAAGGTTGCCACGCCGTACACGCGGCTGGGCGGCAATCGCAGCTTGCAGGAGATGAACAGCAGCAGATCGTCCTCCAGATACCCGAACAGTTCCTGGGCTTTGTGGAGCACCTCGATGAGTGCGTCGTGGCGGAACTGGTGGCGCTTCATGTGCGCCTCCAGGATTTTGAAGCGTTTGTCGCCGCTGGCGTGCTCGAGCACCGCGTGGAGTCGCTGCTTTTGCGGTGTCAACCCGGTCGCATTCATGGCTCTCTGACCGCACCCTGGAGCCGTCCAAAAGCCCCGTGCGAAGTCTCATCGGGAAACTGCCAGCAAGGCAGACGCGAGGCTACTCAAAAATTGCCAAAGGCATGACATTCCTTTTGAAAACGTCCACCGCACGTCTCAGCGGCTCGGATCGTTGGAAGCGGCCTGTTCGAGCCGGCGCAGCGTTTCGGGGTCGCGCACGTCCGCCCAGAGACCGGCAATTTCCAGTCCGGCGATGCGGTGGCCCGCGGCGAGCATCGCACTCAGGGCGTCGGTCAGCTCGTACTCGCCGCGCGGGGATTTTTGCAGTCGGCTGGTGAACTCGAAGAGCACGGGCCGGAAGACGTAGATGCCGGCGTTGTACCAGAGCGGTTCGCCGGGTCGGATCCAGCCGGCGGCCTGCAGCTCGTGCACCTGGGCCGGGGTGGGTTTCTCGACCAGCCGCGCCAGGCAAAAATCCGCGTCGAAGAAGAACAACCCGCCGTGGCGCACGTCCTGGCCGCGCGTGACGGTGACCAGTCCGGAAAAATCGCCCTGATCGAAGCGCCGGAGCATTTGGGCGTAGGTGTGCGGCTGCACCAAGATGTCGCCGTAGCTGAGAATGAACGGCGAGTCGCCCACAAAATCTCTGGCCAGTTCGGGCGCCCGGCCCGTGCCGTCCTGCACGACCTGCCGCCCATAAACGATGCGCGCGTTCCAAGCGCGGCCATCGCCAAAATGCGCTTCGATCGCCTCGGCCCGATGCCCGGTGACGATGAACAACTCGCGCACACCGGCGGCCAGCAACCCGTCGAGGATGTGTTCCAAAATCGGTTTGCCCTGCACACGCAGCATCGGCTTGGGCAAGGCCTCGGTCAGAGAGCCCATGCGCGTGCCTTTTCCGGCGGCCAGGATAACGGCTTTCATCCGCGCCCAACCAACACCCAAAGCCGCCCCGGCAAAAGGAAAAAACCCGAACTCGCGCCGCCGCTGCCACCCGTTGCGGCGTGCCGGGCAACAACGTTTCTCGGTGGGGCGCGACGTCCCGCAAGGCAGCACCACTAAACGCCGCTCACGTCGGTGAACACGACGGTGTTGGGCCGGGATTGAATGACGCGCGCCAGCGGCGTGCGGCCCCGGGGCGAGAGGGAAGCACGCAGCGCCTCGGCCTTGCCGGGGCCGGACACCAGCACCCAGACCTGTCGCGCCACCGCCAGCGGTCCGTAATCCAGCGTCACGCGCTGCGGCGGCGGTTTGGTCGCCACCACCGCGCGATAGCTGGTCGCTGTGTTTTGGGTCGCCTCGACCGCATCCGGGAACAGCGACGCCACATGGCCATCCTCGCCCATGCCCAACAAAACCAGGTCCAGCACCGGCCAGCCGCGCTCCCGCTCGCTGACCAGCCGCGCCAGTTCGGAATCGGCTGCGGCCGCGGCCCGGGTCGGCGGCGCTTCGCCGCGGATGCGATGGATCTGATGGGCGGCGATGCCCAAGGGCTGGAGCAACCGGTCGTGCGCGAGCCGGAAGTTGCTTTCCGGATCGTCCGGCGGCACGCAACGTTCGTCAGCCCAGAAAAAATGAACCTGTGTCCAGCGCGTGTTGCGGCTGCGGCCGAGCCTGACGACGGCGTCGAAAAAGGGCGCGGCGATGCGTCCGCCCGAAAGCGCCACGTGCAACGCGGCGCCGCGCTGGTTGGCCGCTTCGATGGCATCGAGCCAGCGCCCCGCGGCTGCCTCGGCCAGTGCGCTCGGCTCGTTGAAACGCAGCAGTTCAACGCTGCCCATGCTCGAAAGCTGCCGACTGCGCTTCGGCCGCCCGGAGAGCGGACCGGCCGGCGGGTTGGCAGTGGCGGTTCATGCGCGGATGGGTTGGGGTTCGTGCCAGCGGTGACCGCTTTGCGCCAACAGTTCATCAGCCGCGACCGGGCCCCAGGTGCCGGCGGCGTAAAATTCCCGGTTGCTGAGCGGTTTGTCGTCCCAGCCGGCGCGGATGGCGTCCACGATCCGCCAGGCGTATTCGACTTCGTCGCGTCGGATAAAGAGCGTGGCGTCGCCGGCCAGCGCTTCGAGCAGCAGCCGTTCGTAGGCCTCGGGCGTGTAGGCGCCGAACTCCGAGTCGTAACTGAAGTGCATGCGCACCGGGCGGACGGCCAGGCTGGTGCCGGGCACTTTGCCGTTGAAGCGGATCGAGATGCCCTCGTCGGGCTGCAGGCGCAGCGTCAGGGCGTTGGGATCGAGCCGTCCGTTGCAGGCGGCGGCAAAGAGCACGTGCGGGGTGGGACGGAACTGCACGCGCACTTCGCTGGCGCTCAGCGGCAGGCATTTGCCGGTGCGCACGTAAAAGGGCACGCCCGACCAGCGCCAGTTGTCCACGAAAAGTTTCAGGGCGACGTAGGTTTCGACGTTCGAATCCGGACGCACCCGCGGTTCCTGCCGGTAGCCGGGCTGCGGCCGTCCGTCCACCACACCGGCGAAGTACTGACCGCGGGCGACCTGACGGGCCACTTCCTCGGGACTGGGCAGGCGGATGGATTTGAGCAGCTTGACCTTTTCGTCGCGGATGGACTCGGCTTCCAGCGAGACGGGCGGTTCCATGGCCACCAGCGCCAGCACCTGGAGAATGTGGTTTTGCACCATGTCCCGCAGCGCGCCGGCTTCTTCGTAGTAGGCGCCGCGTTCGCCCACGCCGGCGGTTTCGCTGACGGTGATCTGGATCTGCTCGATGGACTCGCGATTCCAGAGCCGCTCGAAAATCGCGTTCGAGAACCGGAACATGAGGATGTTCTGGACGGTTTCCTTGCCCAGGTAATGGTCAATGCGGAAGATCTGGTGTTCGTGGGCGAAGCGGGCCAGTTCCTGGTTGAGCGCGTGCGCCGAGGCCAGATCGTGTCCGAAGGGTTTCTCGACGACGATGCGCTGCCAGCCCGGCGCCTCGTCGCGCACCAGCAGGCCGGCCTGATGAAGCTGGCGCACCACTTCGGCGAACTGGCTCGGCAGCGTGGCCAGGTAAAAGAGCAGGTTCTGTCGCAGTGCCGGCTCAGGTTGGGCCGCGAGCGCGCGCCGCAGATTCTCGTAGGTGGCCGGATCGGTCAGGTCGCCGCGGCAATAGGTCAGATGCTGCGCAAACTCGCTCCACGCAGTGTCGTTGACCGGCTGGGTGCGCGAGAACCGGCCCAGCGCCTCGCGCAATTCCGCCCGCCAGGCCGCATCGGTCTTTTCGCGTCGCGCCACGCCGATGACCGCATAGGCCGTCGGCAGTTGCTTCTCCAGGTGCAGGTGGTAGAGGGCGGGGATGAGCTTGCGCGCGGTCAGGTCGCCGGTCGCGCCAAAAATCACGATCGAGCACGGTTCGACGGCCTTGCGGCCGGTATCCAGACGGCAGGCCATCAACTCATCGAGGGTGTCGGGTGTGTTCACATCGCGAGCATGGCCCGTCGGGCCGGCGAATTCAACGTCCGCGCAGCGGCAAAAGCCGGGGCGGGTTGCCGGCCGGATATTCTCCCTAGTGTTCTTTGATTGTCAGTTGTGAGCCAAAAGATTAAGGCTCACCCAAACCAC
>CAYXJB010000233.1:0-4817 GCA_964465445.1 uncultured Verrucomicrobiota bacterium | reverse complement strand
GGGCCGATTCGGCTGCCGGTTTGCGCCGGGCAGTGGTGCGAGTGGTCGGCGGTGGAGCTGCCGGCGGTGCGGGCGGTGTGGGCGCGGGCGTTTCCGCGGCGGGTTTTGCGGCACGGGCGGCGGCTTTGGACCTGGATTTTGTCGGCTCGGCGCCTTTGGCCGGAGTGGCTTTTCGGGCGGCGCGTGTGGTTCGGGATTTGGAGGAGCGAGCCGGTTTGGAGCTGCCGGAGGCGGCCCCGGAGGTTTTGGCGGATTTGGGCGAGGATTTTCGCGATTTCATGGATGCGAGCGTGGTTGCGGCGTCGTGCCGGCGGGCTGCGAAGGCCGGAGAGCCGAGCCGGGTTCAGGCGCCGAATTTGTCGAACATGCGCGCATTGGCCTGCATGAGGCGGATGAGGTATTTGGCTTCGAAGATGCCCAACGAGCCGCGGTTGGCATGGGATTCGGTGAACCGCTCGAGGCGGTCGGATCCGCTGCAGGCCGAGTGCAACAGGACCGGTTGCGGATGCCAGGAATGGCCACGGATGGCACACGGGGTGGAATGATCGCCGGTGATGACGAGCACGTCGGGTTTCTTTTCCAGCAGGATTGGCAGGGCGGCGTCGAGTTCTTCGATGGCTTTTTTCTTGGCCTCGAAGTTGCCGTCCTCGCCGGCTTTGTCGGTGGCCTTGTGGTGAATGAAGAAGAAATCGAATCGCTCGTACTCGTTGCGGTACCGCTCGAATTGTTCGGCGAGGGTTTGCGGGCCGTCGAGTCGCGTCATGCCGACCAGTTGGGCGAGGCCTTTGTACATGGGATAGACGGCCAGGCAGGCGGCGCGCAGTCGGTAGCGTTGCTCGAAGCTCGGAATGGCCGGTTGATGAGCGATGCCGCGCAGCAGAAAACCGTTGGCCGGTTTTTCCTTTGCCAGCAGCGGCAGCGCGCGCTTGTAGAACTCGGCGACCAGCCGCGCGGTTTTTTTCTGTTTGGCGTTGCGCGGATCGCGGGCTCGGGCCGGCGGAATGGGTTTGCCCTCGCGGTTGGGATCGGCATCGGTGAGCGGGCCTTCGAGCCCTTTGCCGCGGAACACGACCACGAAGCGATGTTCCTTGCCCGGGCGGATGATGATCTGGACGTCGCCGATTTTTTTGATCCGGGCCGAAAGCAGCTCGCAAAGCCGCTGGCAGGTTTCGGTTGGGATGCGCCCGGCGCGCCGGTCGGTGACGATGCCCCTGGCGTCGAGCGTGGCGAAATTGGCGCGCGCGCAAACGTCGCCGGCTTTGAGTTCGACGCCCAGTCCCAGCGCTTCGATGACGCCGCGGCCGACCTGAAATTCGATTGGGTCGTAACCGAACAGCGCCAGATGGCCCGGACCGCTGCCGGGCGTGATGCCGGGGGCGACCGGGATCATGCGACCCTGGGCGGATTCGCGGGCCAGCGCGTCGAGATTTGGCGTGCGGGCCGCTTCCAGCGGTGTGAGGTGGTCTTGAGCGGGCGTGGCCAGATCGCCCAGACCGTCGAGCACCACCAGCACCAGCCGCGCGCCGGTTTGGAGCGTCAATTCCGAATAGAGTGCATCGAGATTCATCGTTCAAATCATGCGGTTGGCGTGCTCGCGCGCAAACGAAAAACCGTTGCCCAGGGTCGGCTGCGAAAAATCTAGGCGCCGCGTTCGATTCGGAACGCCCCGGTCGCGCGGTGCGACAGCGGGTTGTCCGGATTCGGCGAGCCGCCGGGCCTGCGTGCGTTCGGTTGGGCATCGAGTGCGAGAGTCGGGCTGCCGACGGTGTTTGGGGAAAAATTTTTTGGTTTGACCCGGTGGCGGGCTTAACGTAACCAGCAGCGTCGGTCTCCGAACTTGGGGTTTTGGAGTCCTGCGAATTTCCCGAGCGACGACGGTCAACATGAACGTGAAGTCCTTTTTGGCGGCGGACTTCGGGGCGGGCAGCCTCAAGCTGGCGGAGTTTGAGGTCACCGAAGCCGGCGGCCTGCGTCTGCGTCAGTTTGCCATCCGGCCGTTGGGGCTGCAGGGATCGCAGGAATCCAAGCGCGAAGCGGCATTGCTCAAGGCGCTGCAGGAAATTCTGGCCGAACGCGGCCTCAAATCCAAGGACCTCAACGTCTGCGCGCCCGGGTTTCACGTGTTTTCGAAGTTCGTGAAACTGCCGCCGGTGGACGCCAGCAAGGTCACGCAGATCATCCAGTACGAGGCGCAGCAGAACGTTCCTTTCCCGCTGGCGGAGGTGGTGTGGGATTATCAGATTCTGGGCACGTCGCCCGGCGGGGAGCTGGAAGTGTTGCTGGTGGCCATCAAGTCCGAGATCGTCGAGGGCTACTTCCGGATCGCCGACTCGGTGGGGTTGCGGTTGCAGTTGTGCGATGCCTCGCCGGCGGCGCTCTGCAATGCGTTCCGGTACAACTACGGCGATCTGGAAGACTGCACGATGCTGCTGGATATCGGGGCCAAGACCAGCAATCTGCTGTTTTTCGAGAAGGGCAAGGTCTTTTCCCGGAGCATCAATCTGGGGGCCAACTCGATCACGCAGGATTTTGCCAACGAGGCCAAGCTCAAGTTCGACGCCGCCGAAAAGATCAAGATCCAGGAAGGCTTCGTGAGCCTGGGCGGGGCCTACGAAGAGCCTGAAAACCCGCATCAGGCGGCGATTTCCAAGATTGCGCGTCAGTTCATGACGCGCCTGCACATTCAGGTCAACCAGACACTGCAGTTTTACCGGGGTCAACAGGGCGGTTCGGCGCCGCAGCGGCTGTTCCTGGCCGGGGGCGCTTCGATCATGCCCTACACGGCGCAGTTTTTCGCCGAGAAACTCAACGTGCCCGTCGAGTACTTCAATCCGCTGCGCAACGTGCAGATTGATCCGGCGGTCAACCTCGAGGAACTGGCGCGGGTCGCGCATTCGCTGGGCGAGGTGGTGGGGCTGGGCTTGCGGAATCTGGCGCACTGCCCGGTCGAGTTGAACCTCATGCCCGAGAGCACGTTGCGCTGGCAGCGGTTCAACCAGAAAAAGCCCTACTTCATCGCCACACTCGCCAGCCTGGTGTTGATGGCCTTTGCCGTCGGGTATCTCTTCGAGAAGCTCGCCGCGGTCAAGCGCGAGCAGGCGGCCAAGCTCGACGAGCAGATCAAACCGCTGCAGGCGCGCGAGGTGCAGTTCAAACGCGCCAAGAGCGAGTTGGACCGCGCCAAACAGAATCTGGAGCTGCTGACCAGTTGGCTGGCGGCCCGCTATTACTGGCTGGACGTGCTCCAGACCCTCAAGCGCGCGCTCATTCAGGCCGAGGAGAGCACCAAACTCAAGCTGCACACCGACGTGGCGGTGTGGATCGAGCGATTCCATCCCGGCGCGGTGTTGAGTGCGACCCTGCCGACGGATCCGAACCTGGCCGCTGCCGCCGGCGGTGAAGTCCCGCCCATGGCGGCCGAACCGCCCGCCCCCGGCACGGTGCCGGCCGTGCCTCCGGGACTGGTGCCGCCGGGGATGGATCTGGAATCCATGACGCCCGAGCAGCGCGAAATCATGTTGCGCCGCCTGGCGCATCTGCAAAGCGGCGCGGCGCCGGCTCCGCCGCCGGGTTATCCGCCGGCCGAAGGAGCCGTGCCGGGTTACGCCGGTGTGCCGGGTTACGCTCCGCCGGCGGGGATGGTGCCGACCGAAATTTCGGCGATCACCATGACGTTTCGCGCCGTGAGCCTGCGATCGGTGAATCCCTCGGCCGACACGGACATCGCCTACGCGGTCCTGGAAGAGCTCAAGAAAACCCCGTTGTTCCTGGCTGACAAAACGCAGTTCACCGCCGAGGGCATCGTGCAGGACGAGAGCAACGGGACGTTCAGCTTCGGGGTGCAGGCGACCTTGAAGCAGCCCTTCAAGCTCTGAGGCATGGATTGGGTCAGGCGCAACCTGTTCTTCGTGATCGGCGCCGTGGTTTCGGCGGCGCTGCTGGCGCTGGCGGGCTGGTACAGCTTTTCGCGCTGGAGCCGCAACGCCGCCGCCCGCGAAGAACTCAACAAAGCCTACGAGGAACTCAAACGCCTCTACACCCTGCCGATCCAGACCGGCGCCGGCCGGACGGACAACATCCGCCTGGCCCGCGAGCAGGAGCGGCGCATCCAGGCGGTGCTGGTGGAGGCCGGACGATTTTTCCAACCGCCCCGGCCGATTCCCGACTCGGCGACGCTCAGCGACGGTGAGTTTGCGGCGGCATTGCGCCGCACGGTGGACCAGTTGACGCGCGAAGCCAACAGCGCCAGCGTGCTGCTGCCGGCCGACTTTAAATTCTCCTTCTCGCAGCAATTCCGGCAGTTGTCCTTTGCGCCGGGCAGTCTGCCGCTGCTGGCCGCGCAACTGGGAGAAGTGCGCGCCATCTGCGACGTGCTCATCAAGGCCAAGATCAACTCGCTGGATCTGCTCCAGCGGGTGCGCGTCTCGCCCGACGATTTGCAGGGCCCGGTGACCGATTATCTGGAGGCGCAGGCCCAAACCAACGAGCTGGGTGTGTTGACGCCCTATCAGCTCGTCTTCCGCGCGTTCAGCCCCGAGCTGGCGCAGGTGATGAGCGGCTTTGCCAATTCGCCGCACGGGTTGATCGTGCACACGCTGCAGGTCGAACCGGCTTCGGCGCTGCCGGTCGAGACCCCCGCGACCCCGCAGCCGACGGTCACCTATGTGCCGGTCGTTCCGGCGCAACCGCGCTATCCGCCGCGCATGATGGCCGAAGAGGCCGACGCGCGAGAGCGGGCGATGCTGCGACCGGATTTGTATGGGCCCGGCCGGCCAGGTGCTCCGACGCCCCCGCCCGGGTACACGGCGCCCCCGGTC
>CAYXJB010000232.1:4594-4819 GCA_964465445.1 uncultured Verrucomicrobiota bacterium | reverse complement strand
TGGAGCTGGTGGTTCACGGGCTTTCGAACAAGGAAATCGCCGACCGGCTCAACGTCACGCTGGCGGCGGTGCGCTGGCATCTGAAACACATCTACCAGAAACTGCACGTCCATTCGCGGACCGAGGCTGTTCTGAAGTTGAAGTCGGCCAGGTAGTTACGATTCACCCGCCGGGCCGGCGAAAAACTATCCATTTTGGGAGCTATTCAACACACCGCTCCGGCTT
>CAYXJB010000232.1:0-4533 GCA_964465445.1 uncultured Verrucomicrobiota bacterium | reverse complement strand
CGAACCTGCGACACTTGGGGTTAACACTGGCCGGCTGGATGGTCCTGGGAACGGGCACGCCTGCCGGTGCAGACGCGTTGGTGACCGTGGACCCGAACGCCACCTGGCTCGGGTTCATGAACGTTTATGAGCTGCCGGCCAACGGTGGAGGGTATGTCTTCGGCAGTCCCTGGGGCACGGCGGATTTGCCGGCGACGTTTTCCGGCGCAGTGCTGACGCTGGCACCCAACTCGATCGGCGACCCGAGTCCGTTCTGGTACATCGGCGGTGGCGGTCCGGGTGCGCCGGGCAACAAAATCATGGAGGCCAACATGTACGTCGAAACCGGTGGCGGCTTGTTGGGCGGCCAGACCGTCACCTTCGCGTTCACCGTGCTGACCAACACCTTCACCTCGGCGCACAGTTCCTACGCGTTCATCCGTGACTTCGCTCCGGACTATTCGTCCTTCAACCAGGCGATCGTGGCCCTGACAACCCCGGGCGATTATTCGATCAGCCTGGCCACGCTCCCGGACCCGACTCGGCACGTCCAATACGGTTTCCAGACCGTGGGCGTGAACGTTTGGATCACCGACGTAGAGCCGTACGGGTTCGTCCAGGTCACGGCGATTCCCGAACCCTCGGCGGTGCTGTTGGGAACGCTCGCGGCGGGCATCCTCTGGATCGTTCGATCCGGGCGGATGCGGGTGTTGCACCGCTAAACTCCGTCTGCCCTGGCAACCATGAAAACACGACGCAGCAAAGTGTGGCGGCAGGCCGTTGCGGTGCTGGCGCTGGCGGCCACCAGCAGCCTGGCGAATGTGCTGACCAACGGCGACTTCGAGCTGGGCACGACTGGCTGGATCCCGTTCAACGGCGCCACGGCGGGCACGGCGCCCACCGATCCGGTTCGAACCGGCACCGGGTCGCTGATGTTGCCGGGCTTCGGCGGTTTTGGCGTGCCGGGCGCGTATCAGACGTTCCCGGCATCGGCCGGCGAGCTGTGGTATTTCGAGGGGTACATGCTGACGCCTTCGACGCTGCCCGGCGGTGCGACGTTTGGTCTGCTCAAGATCGTCTGGAGCGACGGTACGGTGGATATTCCGCCCGGCAGCGCACTGATCGGTACGGCCAACAACGGCGCCAACCCGGGCATAGAATCCACGCCCTTGCTCAACGCCGGCAGCCCGCCCAACACGTGGGTTTACACCCGCGCGGCGGGCATCGCGCCCTCCGGCACCACGCAGGTGAAGTTGTTCGCGCTGTTTGTGGACCAGAGTGCCGGCACGGCGTATTTCGACGATCTGGTCGCCACCAACCAGCCTTCGGCCGGTCCACCGCCGATTGATTTCCCGACCAACAACGCGCCCCTGCCGACCGTGCCGCCCCAGCGCGTACTTTCAATGTACAACAGCAGCGGCACGTATCCGGATCATCCCGGCATCAACTGGTACGCCTCCTGGAGCGGCGGCGGAAGCAACTTCACCATCACCAATCCGCCGGGCAGCGTCGTGTTGCGCAAGTTGGGGCTCACCTTCTGGGGCGTGGAGTTTTACAACCCGAACCACATTGATGCCACGCCGTACAACATGTTCCATGTGGATGTGTGGACGCCCAACGCCAACCAGTTCGGCATCCAACTGGTGAGTCTCAATCCCACGCAACCGGCGCAGGTGAACTTCCCGCCGGAGACCGGTCGGATCGTGAGCAATCAATGGGTGAGCCTGGACATCCCGCTGAGCGCCTTCACCGCGGCCAATCCCGCCACGGTGATGAGCGCGCTGGAACAGTTGCTGTTCCTGGACGACGCCACCGTCGGGCCCGGCGTCACGGGCGGGAATTTTTACGTGGACAACGTGTATTTCTACATCGCTGCGACACCGCCGCAAATCCGGGCGATTGGGCAGAGCGGACCGAACCTCGTGTTCGAGGTGGCTTCGCAATCGGGCTTTGACTACGTGTTGCAGAGCAGCGCTTCGCTGTCTCCACCGGCCTGGACCAATGTTCAGACGAACAGCGGGACCGGTGGCGCGATCGTTTTCAGCGTTCCGATCAATCCCGCCGCGGCCAAACAATTCTATCGCGTTCAAGTACGGTAACAGGCGAAGCCAGGCGGCAACAGACCGCCGGGCCGCGGGCGGCCGGAGCGAAAAGGACGGAGCGGCCGGTCTTTCCGGCTGAAAGGCACAGACGCATGAATCGAAGGGATCAACTGTTCATCCGGGCAGCCCGCCGGGATGGGTTCACGCTCCTCGAGCTGCTGGTGGTCATCGCGATCATCGCCATCCTGGCATCGTTGCTCCTGCCGGCGCTGGGTCGGGCCAAGGTTCGCGCCAAGGCCATCCAGTGCGCCAGCAACAACCGGCAGATCGGCCTGGCGCTGATGATGTATGCCGACGATCACAACGGAGCGTTGCCGCCGTTGAATACCGGCACCTGGCCGGCGTTCACCTCCAACTGGTGGTTTCGCATCCTCGACGAGGGCAATTACATCCCCCGCAGCGCCATCTCCAACCAGGTCTGGCGCTGCCCGGCGGTGAAAAATTCCGACATCCACAGCGGCACGGTTGCCTTCTATCAGTCGCCCTGCGAGGGCTACGGCCCGGCGGAGGGCAATGCGATTCAGTTGGGCATCTTCCGGTATGCCTACGACGGCACCACACCGCTGGGCAGCGTGCGCCTGACGCAACTGCGCCGCCCCGCGCAGTTGTGGATGATCGGCGACGTGGGCACGCCCAAAACCGGCGGCAACTTGGATCGGTTGCCGACCGATTACTACACCGAAGTGACCACCAAACAACCCAACCCCTACACCGGCTGGACCGGCGCGCCCAATTACAAACAGCCCGCCTGCCGGCACGACCAGCGCGCGACCTTCTCGTTCTGTGACGGGCATGTCGAAGCTTGGAAGTGGGCCGACCTGCGCGCCAACAAGGGCGATGTGTTCGCCATCAATTCCTACTAGGGGTATGGGCCAACATCGCTGCGGTTCGACCGGA
Organism: uncultured Verrucomicrobiota bacterium; assembly: GCA_964465445.1. Lineage (GTDB taxonomy): Bacteria > Verrucomicrobiota > Verrucomicrobiia > Limisphaerales > JAOAIM01 > JAOAIM01. Next base: position 1,555 of record CAYXJB010000232.1, on the reverse strand, counting down.
ATCGGGTTCGACGCCGGGCAATCTCCCTGCCGGGTTTCGACCGGCTGTGGGTCGAACACCGGGCGGCCGAAGGCCTCCAAGGGGCTTCCATGAACAGAAGCCGCCGGTATGCCTTCACCGTCGCGCTGGTCGTCGCTTTCGGCGGCTTTTTGATGGGCTTTGACGCCTCGGTGATCTCGGGTGTTGTGGGCTTCATCGAACCGGAATTCTCCCTGAGCAAGCTCCAGCTCGGCTGGGCGGTCAGTTCGCTGACGCTCACGGCCACGCTGGGGATGATGCTCTCGGGGCCGTTGAGCGACGCGCTGGGTCGCAAGGCGGTGCTGATTTTGGCCGCGCTCGTGTACACGGCCTCGGCGCTGCTTTCGGCGCTGGCCAGCTCGTTTGCGTTTCTGGTGGCGGCGCGGATGCTCGGGGGTTTTGCCGTGGGCGCTTCGCTCATCGTTGCGCCGGTGTACATCGCCGAGATGGCGCCGGCGCGATGGCGCGGCCAGATGGTCTCGTTCAACCAGTTGAACATCGTCATCGGCATTTCGGCGGCGTTTTTTTCCAACTACCTGGTGCTCCAACTCGGCCGTTCGGAGGCGGGCTGGGCGCAGGCGCTGGGCTTCGCGCAGCATCCCTGGCGCTGGATGCTGGGCATCGAGACACTGCCGGCCCTGCTCTATTTCTTCAGCCTGTTGCCCGTTCCCGAAAGCCCGCGCTGGCTGTGGATGCGCACCCGCACCGGGGAGGCGCTGCGCGTCCTCACCCGGATCAGCGGCGACGAAACCGAAGCGCAGCGGCAAATTGAAAGTATCCGAGCCGGCCTGGCTGCCGAGAACGAACGTCGCCGGACGCCGTTGAGAGAATTGTTCGAGCCGGCGTTGCGGCGGGTGTTGTGGATCGGGTTGGTGATCGCCGTGCTCCAACAGATCACCGGTATCAACGCGGTGTTTTTTTACGCACCGATGATTTTCGAGCAATCGGGCATCGGCAAAGACGCGGCCTTCTCGCAGGCGGTGCTGGTGGGGTTGATCAACCTGCTCTTCACGCTGGTGGCGATGGTTCTGGTGGACCGGCTCGGACGCAAACCGCTGCTGGCGCTGGGCTTGACCGGCATCGCCGTTTCGATGGCGGTATTGGGCGGCGGCTTTGCCGGCGCGCGATATGAACTGACGCCGCAGGCGCTGGAACAACTGCCGCCGGGTCTGGACGCCACGCGTCTGGCGACGCTCCAGGGGCGGATTTTCCAATCGGATGTGGCGTTCAAGCGCGCCCTGCAAGAGGCGCTGGGCGCCGAAACGGCGCGGCAATTCGAGTCGGACCTGCTCAAGCGCGCGATTCGCACCCGGCCGTTGGTGGTGCTGCTGGGCATCCTGGGATTTGTGGCGTCGTTCGCCGCGTCACTCGGTCCGGTGATGTGGGTGCTGTTTTCGGAGTTGTTTCCCAACCGCGTCCGCGGCCTGGCGGTGTCGGTGGTCGGCTTTGTCAATTCGTCGGTCAGCTTTCTGGTGCAACTGGTGTTTCCCTGGGAGCTGGCCAACTGGGGCAGTGCTGCGACGTTCTGGATTTACGG
>CAYXJB010000231.1:0-4834 GCA_964465445.1 uncultured Verrucomicrobiota bacterium | reverse complement strand
AAATTCTCGTACGATCTGGCGACCTTGTTCCGCATCACGCCCCTGGATACGAACCGGGATGGTGCGGTGTCACGGGCGGAACTGGAAGCGGCCGCGCCGGCACTGGAGCGGTTTTTCCGCGATCGGATCTATCTGGAGCTCAACCAGCACGAGGCGGCTTTTGGCGAGGCGTTGCCGCCGACCTGGCCCGAGGACGCGGGCGAGACGATCGCCGAAAGCGATTATTCGCAGCGGCTGGTGAGTTTTGTGTTCCGGAATCAAGTGCTCTCGACCCCGGAGGATGTGGCGCTGACGTTCGATTTTTTCGACACGCTCGGGCCGACGCACACGGTGCTGGGCGTCTTCGAGTGGGACGGGCGGGAACACGAGGTGGTTTTCACGCGATTCGAGCCGGATTATCTGTTCGACACCGGCTATCGCGCTCCGGTGAGCGAGCAGTTGCTGCAGTATTTCCGGCTGGGGGTGAAACACATTTTCCTGGGCTACGATCACATCGCGTTTTTGCTGGGGCTGCTGTTCGTGCAGCGGTTTGTGGACCTGGTGAAAGTCATCACCGCCTTCACGGCCGCGCACACGATCACGCTGGCGCTGGCGGTGTTGCAGGTGGTCAAGCTGCCGCCGCGTTGGGTCGAAGTGGGCATCGCCGTCACGATCATGTACGTGGCCATCGAAAACCTCATCTCGGCCGGCACGCGGCATCGCTGGATGCTGACGTTTGGGTTCGGACTGGTGCACGGATTTGGGTTTGCCAGTGTGTTGCGGGAGCTGGGGCTGCCGGCGCGCGGTCTGGCGCGGGCACTGGTGTCGTTCAACCTGGGCGTGGAAGCCGGTCAGTTGGTGATCGTGGCCGCGCTCTGGCCACTGCTCTGGTGGCTGGGGCGGCAGGCCCGGCTGCCGGTCGTTAAACACGGTGTTTCGTTGCTGATTTTGCTTCTGGGGGCGGGCTGGTTCGTGGAACGGAGCTTCGGGCTGCGGTTCATGCCCTTTTGAACCGATGGGTCGCTTGCCAACCGGCGAGGGCGCTTCAGCGGGATTCCCAGACGATTCTGCCGCCCACCATCGTGAGCAGCACTTTTGTCGAGCGAATCGCATCCACAGGACAGCTCAGGATGTCGCGATCAATCATGATCAGGTCGGCGAATTTGCCCGGTTCGAGCGAGCCTTTGCGGTCCTCTTCGAAGGTGAGCCAGGCGCCGTTGATCGTGTAGAGGCGGATGGCCTGCTCGCGATCGAGTCGTTCTTCGGGATCGAGCACGCCGCCGAACTCGGTCTGGCGGGTGAGGGCGATCCACATACCCAGCCAGGGATTCCACGGATTGGTGCTGTCGAGCGAATCCAGTCCGATCATGTGATCGCTGCCTCCGGCGAGCGTGACGCCGTGGCGCCACCACGTCCGGCAGGGCAGGAACCATTTCATACGCCGCGGGCCGAGCGTGCGCAGCAGGCTCGCACCGTCTTTGTACAGCCAGGCAGGCTGGATGTCGCACACGACGCCGAGCTGACGGCAGCGTTCGAGATTTTGAGCCGAGCTGAAGTTGGCGTGGGTGATCTGAAAGCGGCGCGAGCGGACGTCCATGCGTTGCTGGATCCGTTCGTAGGCATCCAGCAGCACATCGGTGGCCGCTTCACCGGCGCAATGGGCGGTGAGCTGCCAGCCGCGCTGCGCCGCCGCCAGCAGGAGACCGTTCAAGATATTCGTCGGCACGTTCAAAATGCCGCGATAGTTCGGATCGGTGATTTGATAGGTCCGGCCCACGCCCCAGGGCTCGCGCATGAACGCGGTGCCGATCAACATGCCGCCATCGAGCCAGAGCTTGAACGCGCCAATGCGCACCCAGGCGTCTCCGACACCGCTCGGTCCGTAAGGCGGATGCCCGTCCGGGGCGTTGGTCATTGCGTCGAGCTGCCGGATCGCTTCCTCGAGCGTGCGCGGCACCGGTTGCAGAATGCGCGTCAGATTCACGCGCAGGGTCAGTTCGCCGCGGGCTGCCAGGTCGCGACACAATTCGATGACGTCGGGGTCGCCGCGCCGTTCGCCGATGCTGGTGATCCCGAACTGGTTGTAGAGCCGGTAGAGATGTTTCAATGCGGCGCGTTGCTCGGCCGCAGTGGGCTTGCGCGAGCCGGTGTTGACCTTGAGCAGTTGGGCCGCCTCGCGCAACAGTCCGGTCGGTTCGCCGGTTTGCGGGTCTTTGACGATTTCGCCCGGCGGCGGGCTGGGCGTGTCACGCGTGATGCCCGAGACCCGGAGCGCGGTGGAATTGACCACGCACACCGGTCCGGCGTTCCAAAGCACCGGATGCGCCGGCGCAGCGGCGTCCAATTCGGCTTTCGTGGGCAGTCGCCCTTCCTGCAAGCGCGTGGGGTACACGCGCTGGAGCACGATCCACGTGCCCGTGGGCTTGCGAGCGGCTTCGGCGCGGATGTGATCGAGCGCCCCGGCAATGGATCGGAACACCGGCTGCGGCCCGTCGAGTTCCGAGACCGAGGCGCGGTACGCGTGAGTGTGGCTGTCAATCAAACCCGGCATCACTGTGCGGCCTTTCGCGTCAAGCACACGCGTGCCGGGGCCAATCCACCGGCTCACGGTGCGATGGCCGCCCACTGCAACGATGCGCTCGCCGCGCACGGCAATCGCCTGCGCCCTGCTGAAGTGCGCGTCCACCGTCAGCACCTGGGCGTTGGTGATGACGAAATCTGCGCTCTCGGAAGACGGTCGTTCGGCTCGGGCGGGCAGCGTCAGCAAACCCGGCAGCAAAACCGCAGACCAGACTCGCCGGCGGACACAAAGCGCACTTTGCAAACGTTTCATAGCGGTACGGGTTCGAGGCGACCCGTTCAGTTGGACTTTGATTGTGTCGGAAGGGTTTGCAATGCGGTTGTGGGCCAACCCGTGCCAAGGCGCCTGCCAAAAAATTGGACACAACCACAGGCCGGACCGTCGCGTTCCAAGTCGGGCCGGGAACGTTGACCTTTGTCCGAAGTCGTCGGGATGTGTTGTTGTCGGCCAGTGTCAGGCGTGCCGGGCGCAGGCCGAATCCGGGCCGTGGCATCTCGACTGCTGGAAAGCCGCCCAGAATGACGGTTTTGTTGTCCATTCTGGCGTTCTCCTGCCTCGGGCTCATTGTCGGCCTGATTGCAGCGACGCGCGCGCCGTTGGGCTACGAAGATGAATCGGGTTTCCATTTCGGCGTCGAGTCGCCCCGGGGCAATGAAGTCCACCTGGTTGGCGCCGAATGATTTGCTCTTGGGGGCGACAGTGCCCCTGAGCAATTGAGCCGTCCCGGGTGGGGCGGCCAGGTTGCGGCCCGGCCCCGCACTGTGGCGGTGGCGGTGCCGGCAAACCGCGCCTTGATCGTCCCCTGTCGCTGATGGTGCGCAACGGAGCCCGCGCCTCGCGGCCCGGAAAGCAGCACCCCGGCGACGGGGGATTTGGTTTTTTCAGTCCAAAGCCCGCTTTACTCGCGGCCGGCGGCCTGGATGAAAGGTTTGAGTTCCTTCATCAGTTTCGCAAACGCGTCGAGCGTGACCTGCTGCGCACCGTCGCTCCAGGCTTCGGCCGGGTTGGGATGCACTTCGATCAACAGCCCGTCGGCGCCCATGGCCACGGCGCCCTTGCACAGGGCGCTGACCAGATCGGCCCGGCCCGCGCCCTGGCTCGGATCAATCACGATCGGGCAGTGCGACTCGCGTTTGATGATGGGCACGGCCGAAAGGTCCAGCGTGTTGCGGGTGTAGGTTTCGAAGGTGCGAATGCCGCGTTCGCAGAAGATGAGGTTGGGATTTTCGTTCGCCAGGATGTACTCGCCGGCCAGCAGCCATTCCTCGATCTTCATCGCCAGACCGCGCTTGAGCAGAATGGGTTTGCCGGTTCGGGCCGCGGCGATGAGCAATTGGAAGTTCTGCGCGTTGCGCGTGCCGATCTGGATGATGTCGGTGTATTCGGCGACCAGATCGGTGTGCTGTTCGGAGAGCAGTTCGGTCACGATGGCCAGGCCGGTTTCGCGTCGGGCCTTGTCGAGGAGTTTGAGGCCTTTTTCGCCCAGGCCCTGAAATTCGTACGGCGAGGTGCGCGGCTTGAACGCCCCACCGCGCAGGATGGTGGCGCCGGCGGCCTTGACGGCCCGGGCAGTGGTCATGAGCTGTTTTTCATTTTCGACCGAGCAGGGGCCGGCCATGACGTGAAACTTTTTGCCACCGATGACGTGCTCGCGCACCCGAACGGTCGAGTCGGACGGATGCGCCTCGCGGCTGACGAGTTTGTAGCGTTTCTGGATGGGAATGACGCTCTCGACGGCGTGGGGGAACTGCGCGGTGAGGGTTTCGAGTGTGGCGTGCGTCAGTTCGTCGCCGATCGCGCCCACGACGGTGCGGGCGACGCCGCGCATGACGTGGGGGATGTAACCGAGTTTGCGGATTTCGCGGAGCACGGCGTTTTCGTCGCGTTTGGTAATACCGGGTTTGAATACGATGATCATGGTTGAGCGAAGGGTTGGCCGGGCGTCGCAACAAAAAAGCCCCGAAGAGCTTCGGGGCGGACGGCCTGCGGCAGTTGGTCAGTTAGTTCTCATCGCCGCCGCAAGCGCGCGCCCGCCGGCCAAAAGTAAAAGTAAAAGAATCGGCCTGCGAACTCGATTGCCTGCTGACGGCTCACTTTCACGTCCCCAGCCTATCACAGCCGCCTCCGGTGTCAACGCTCCAAAATCGGCCGTTCCGCCCTGCGTTGGGGCGAGCGTCTCCAACCGTTCCGGCGGGCCGGGAAACGATCGCGGTCGGTAATGGTGGGCCCAGCAGGATTCGAACCTGCGACCAAGCGATTATGAGTCGCCTGCTC
>CAYXJB010000230.1:0-4837 GCA_964465445.1 uncultured Verrucomicrobiota bacterium | reverse complement strand
CGGAGCTGAGCCGCTTCAATGCGCCGCCGGAAGCGCTGGAAATTCTGACCCGATGCAAGCGTGTCATCGTGCCGCGCGACACGCGCGAGCTGGTGGACATGGCCTGCGGCGGGCCGGATCGCGACTGGTTCGAGGTGGCCTACGAAGTGCCCGGGCGCGGACGCGTTCTGGAGGCGACGGTGGCGCGGGTGCGCAACGGCGTGGTGGCCAACTACACCGAGCCGTACATGCGGCGGCGCGATCCGGATTGCCTGGTGATCGGCGACGATCAGCCCACCAACAAACAGACTTTTCAGCAGCGATTCGGTCGGCCGTTCGGCCCGGTGCGACTGGAGACCTTCCGCTGGCTGGAGCAACAGGAACTGGTGGCGTTTGCGTTCGTGGCCGGCGGGGTGGGACTGGGTTTGGACGCGCTGGTGCTGGCGCCGGCCAATGCGGGATTTTTCGCGCTGGGGCTGGCGATGTTGCAGGGCATGGTGCCGCCGGAGCAACTGCCGCCGAATTTCACGCCCCGCGCCATCATCTACGTCGCCCCGGTGTTCCGTCACACCCATTTCGGAGGCAAACAGGTCGTCGTGCATCACCGGCGCGACGGCTTGCACGAGTTGTTTTCCTACAATCTCTATCCCGGGCCCAGCGCCAAAAAGGGCGTCTATGGCGTGCTCATCGGCCTGGGCGAGCGCGAAGGCTGGGTCACCAACCATTGTTCGACCGTGCAGGTCATCACGCCCTACGACAACGTGGTGACGATCATGCACGAAGGGGCCAGCGGCGGCGGCAAAAGCGAAATGCTCGAAGGCGCGCATCGGGAACCGGACGGGCGGCTGTTGCTGGGCGAGAACATCATCACCGGCGAGCGCCGCTATTTGCAGATCCCGCGCTCCTGCGAATTGCGGGCGGTGACCGACGACATGGCGCTGTGCCATCCCTCGTTGCAGGAAGGCGGCGGCAAGCTCACGCTCATTGACGCCGAGAGCGCCTGGTTTGTGCGCGTCAACCATATCCAGCATTACGGCACGGACATCCATCTGGAAAAACTCACCGCCGAACCGCCCGAGCCGCTGTTGTTCTTGAACATTGATGCGGTGCCGCGCAGCCGGGCGCTGATCTGGGAACACATCCCCGACGAACCGGGCAAACCCTGTCCCAATCCGCGCGTCATCATCCCGCGCCGGATTTATCCGGGCGTGGTCGAAGGTCCGGTGCTGGTGGACATTCGCAGTTTCGGCGTGCGCACGCCGCCGTGCACGCGGGAAAAACCCACCTACGGGATCATCGGCCTGTTTCATCTGCTGCCGCCGGCGCTGGCGTGGCTCTGGCGGCTGGTTTCCCCGCGCGGCCATGACAACCCCAGCATCGTGGATACGCAGGGCATGAGCAGCGAGGGCGTCGGGTCGTACTGGCCGTTTGCCACCGGACGGCGCGTGGACCAGGCCAACCTGCTGCTGCGCCAGTTCATGGACAGCACCCGGATGCGCCAGATTTTGTGTCCCAACCAGTACATCGGCGCCTGGCGCGTGGGCTTCATGCCGCAATGGATCGCCCGCGAATACCTCGCCCGGCGCGGCGTGGCGCGGTTCCGGCCCGACCAGTTGCGCCCGGCACGTTGCCCGCTGCTGGGTTACACGATGCACCAATTGCAGGTCGAGGGCAGCTTCATCGCGCGGTGGTTTCTGCAGGTCGAAACCCAGCCCGAAGTGGGTGAGGAAGGTTACGACCAGGGCGCAGCCATTTTGCGCAACTTCTTCCATCGCTGCCTGAAGGATTTTCTGGAACCGGACCTCGATCCGCTGGGCCGCGAGATCATCACCTGTTGCCTGGACGGCGGCACGGTGCAGGATTACGAACGGCTGCTGCCCGGCGGGGAATGAACCGCCGGCACGGCCCTCAGCCGCCCAGAACAGCGAAGAGGTCTTCGACGACCCAACCCGGACGCGCCGCCCCGGCGTCTGCCCAACCCGAAAGCACGTCGGCAGCCTGCCCGTGCCGCCACACCGCGTAGCGCACCGTCAGGCCCGGGTCGGTCTGCAACTCCGGTTGCGCCAGCAAACCCGCAAGCCATCCGGCCAGCACGTCGCCGCTGCCGCCCTGGGCCAGATGTGGATTCGCGCTCGGGTTGACGAACAATTCCCCTTCGCTGCGACCCACCAACGTTTGGTAGCCCTTCAACACGACCCAGGCATTGCCGAATCGCTGCGACACTTCGCGAACCGCCGCGGGACGGTTTTCCTGGACGCGCTGGGGCGTGGTTTTCAACAGACGCGCCGCCTCGCCCGGATGCGGCGTGAGCACGCGCACGGCGCCGCGCGGCACCGGATCCAGCGGCAACCAGTCCAGCGCGCTCGCATCCACGATCACAGGGATCAACGCGTCGCGCCAGAGCCGGCGCGTCATGGCCTTCATTTCCTCGGGCAGGTCCGGCGCGGCAAGACCCGGACCGATGAGCACGGCGCTGAATTCTCCGGGCAGTTTCACACCGCTGCTCCAGGGCCGGACCATGACCGCCTGCAGTTGAGCGGCAACCGGGTGATAGACGCTTTCATGAGGCAGCAGCGTGATGAGCCCGGGCTGCGCGCGTTGGGCGCCGCGCGCCGCCAGCACCGCCGCACCGTGATAGCCCAGACTCCCGGCCACGATCGCCAGGTGTCCGAACCGACCTTTGTGACCGGCTGCGGGTCGGCGCGGCGGGAATCCCTCGAAGTCCTCGGGCGCGGTCCAATTCAGTTCGCTGCGAAGCGGGCAGGCGATGAGTCCCGTTTGAGTGACCACCTCCAGTCGTCCGGTGAACGGCCAGGCGTGCGGTTGCAGCAGCCCGCGTTTGGGTGCGCCGACCGTCAAGGTCAGCGTCGCTTCGATGGCCGCGCCCCAGTGCTGACCCGTGTCAGCGTCCACCCCCGAGGGCACGTCCACGGCCAGCACACGACGACGCGCCTGGTTGATGCGCTGGATCAACCGCACCCACGACTCGCTCAGCGGCCGGTTCAGACCGATTCCGAACAAACCGTCCACGATCCAGTCGGGATTTCGCGTCAGGGCCGACTCCAAGTCGCTCGATTGGGTTTCGGGCGCGGTGAGGTTGAGCAGCTCGACGTACCGGTCCGAGAGCGCTTCGGCAGCGGCGCGTGCGTCGTCGCCGTTGTGTCCTTTGCCGGCCAGAACCAGGATGCGCCCGCCCGGCGGAAGGAGTCTGCGCAACCGATCCGCCACCGACCGGCCCACCTGCCGGATGACCTCGGCCTCCGAACGGCCTGCCGCCCAGGAGGCCGACTCCCACTCGCGCATTTGAGCGACGGAAAGAACCGGCAGGGGCATGGCTCGAGCGCATCGCCGGACGCCTAGAGCGACCAGCCCTTGCGATTCTCTCGGCGGATGAACCGGGCTGCCTCCGGGGCGTTGGTCACGCGCAGGTTCGGCCCGTCCCATTCGAGCCGGCGACCGACCTGCAGGGCCACGCAGCCCAGCAAAATGATCTCGGTCAACAGCCCGGCGTACGCAAAGTCCGAAAAACACGGCGGACCGCCTTTGCAGGCGGCGATCCACTCCAGGTGATGGCGCAGGTCCGAGCCGCCCTGGTGGGGATTGCGTTCGAGTCGCTGGGGCACGGCGCGGACGGCCTCGTGTTTTTCGGCGGCAACCAGCTCCTTTTCGCCGTTGAGCCGGATGTGAAAGGCCGCGCCGTAATCGTTGCCCGAATAGATCCGGCCCTTGTCGCCGATGAGCACGCAGCCGCTGGGCGAGACCTGCCCGGTCATTTCCTCGATGTCGGCGGTCACCTCGCGCGGGGGTTTGTTGCTGCCGTCATGCGCGTAGGGGTTGTCCGGCTTGGGATTGCCGCCGTCGTACCACCAGAGCGTGACCGGAGCCAGCCCGTCACGCGCGGGGAACTCGAAGCGCACGCGGGATTTGAGCGGCCAGGATTCGCGATTCATCGGCGAGGATTCGGCTTCGATCACCGTGGGGTAACCGAGCTTCAACGCCCGGAACGGCAGATGCGCCGTGTGGCAGGCCATGTCCCCCAGCGCGCCGGTGCCGAAATCCTGCCAGCCACGCCACACAAAGGGATGATACACCGCACCGGCGGCGCGCCGCACGCCGCCCCGCGGCTCGGGCCATTGATGTTTGTAGGGCCGCCACGGCGCCGGGCCCAGCCACAAATCCCAGTCCAGATACTCCGGCACGGGGTCTTCGCCCGAGGGCCGGTCCATGCCCTGCGGCCAGATCGGGCGATTGGTCCAGACGTGCACCTCGCGCACCTGACCGATCACGCCGGCCTGGATCACCTCGATGGCGCGCCGCAGACCGTCTTCGGCGCCGCCCTGGTTGCCCATTTGCGTGGCCACGCCGTATTGTTTGGCCAGCTTCTGGAGCAAACGCGCTTCGTACACCGTTTGGGTGAGCGGTTTCTGGCAGTAAACATGTTTGCCCATCCGAATCGCCGTGGCGGCGATCACCCCGTGCGTGTGGTCGGGTGTCGAGATAACGACCGCATCGAGAGATTTTTCCTTTTCGAGCATCACGCGCCAGTCCTTGTAAATGCGGGCGCGGGGATATTTCTGGTGCTTGCGGTCCAGCGTGCGCGTGTCCACGTCGCACAGCGCCACGATGTTCTCGCTGGCACAACAGTCCACATCGCTGTCGCCCTTACCGCCCACGCCCACGAAGCCGATGTTCAGCTTTTCATTGGGCGAGACGCGACGCGGGCGTGCCGCCGCGCACCCGCTCAGGGCCAGCCCGCCGGCTGCCAGCGCCGTGGTGCAGAGGAATTGACGTCGCGTGAATCCATCCGTGAGCCGAGGCGAAATGTGTTTCGAAGACATCGCGCTTTTTCCTAAACCCC
>CAYXJB010000229.1:0-4840 GCA_964465445.1 uncultured Verrucomicrobiota bacterium | reverse complement strand
GCCGGAATAGATCGCCCCCACCACGCCCAGCACCACCAGCGGCATCGGCCAGACTGGCGCCGGCGATGTGAATGTTGGCGCTCAACCAGATCACCGCCCCGGCCGGCAGGGCGAAGACCACCGCGCGCCACAGAACGAAAATCGTCCGATCAATCAGCGAGGTGTAGAGCGTTCGCAAAATGCGCGGCGGCCGGTACGGCGGCAATTCCAGGCTGAAGGTGGACACCTCGCCCTTGAGCAGCGTCCGGGAAAGCGCCCAGGACACCGCCAGCGTCATCAGCACGCCCAGCACCGCCACGCCGGTCACCGCCGCGGCCGAGACCAGACCGGCCCAGTGCGCCGGCACCAGCGCGCCGACAAAGAGCGTGGCAATGAGGAATTGCGTGGGCCAGCGCCCGTTGCAAAGGGCGAAGTTGTTCGTCAGGATGGCCACCAGTCGTTCGCGCGGGCTGTCAATGATTCGGGTCGCCACCACGCCCGCCGCGTTGCAGCCAAAGCCCATCATCGTGGTCATGGATTGTTTGCCGTGCGCCCCGGCCCGCTTGAAGAGGGCGTCCAGATTGAACGCCACCCGCGGCAGATAACCGAAATCCTCCAGCAGGGTGAACAGCGGGAAGAAAACCGCCATCGGCGGCAACATCACGCTCACCACCCAGGCCGTGGCCAGATACATGCCGTCCACCGTCACCCCGCGCAGCCACCATGGAAATCCCAACTGCGTGACCCACTCCCGCAGCAACGGATACAACCGGTCCACCAGCAATTGCGCCAGCAGTCCCGAAGGCACATTCGAGCCGCTGATCGTGATCCAGAACATCACCGCAAACAGCACCAGCATCACCGGAAAACCCCACGTGCGACTGGTCACAATCCGGTCAATGGTCCGGTCCAGCGTCGGTTGCGCCGGTTGGCCGGGCCGGCTCACCGCACGGGCGGTGATGCGCTCCGCCTCGGCGTAAATCGCCTGCACCCAATGCTCGTGCAAATCGCCGGTCAACTCGCGCCGTTGCCGCTCGGCCTCGTGGAGAATCGCCGCCGCCATTTGCGCCGGATCGTTTGCCGGGCCGCCGGATCGCGCCCGCTCGCCGCCCGGGCCGGCCTCGGCGCCGCGTTGCCAGACGGCTTCAGCGCGGTTCGGCACCGTTTGCGCAAGCACCGCGGCGGCTGCAGCGGTGGCTTCCAACTGCCCCAGCTCGCCGCGTCGCAGAGCGGCCGCCAGATGTTCGTCGCCGGCCAGCAACCGTAACGCGACCCAGCGCGCGTTGGGTAGATTCGGATACGCCGCACGAAGTTTGGCCAGCACGCCGGCCAGAGCCGAACGCAACGAGGGCGGCGCTTGATCGAGCCGGCGTGGAAGCGGACGGATCCTGCCCGAGGCCACGTCGTGGATGGCTTCCAGCAGTTGGGGCAGGCCCTGGCCGCGCCGCGCGGCGCAGGGAATCACCGGCACGCCCAGATCCCGCGCCAGTTGTCGCTCGTCAATCTGCAGGCCGTGCCGCTGCGCTTCGTCCATGAGGTTCAGACACACCACCACGCGCTCGGTGATCTCGAGCACCTGCAACACCAGGTTGAGGTTGCGTTCCAGCCGCGTGGCGTCCACCACCACCACGGTCACATCCGGCTGTCCGAACAGGATGAAATCCCGGGCGATTTCCTCGTCCAGGCTGGTGGACAGCAGCGAGTAGGTGCCGGGCAGGTCCACCAGTTTGAAACGCCGCCCGCCGAACTCGAACGCGCCCTCGGCCCGGGTGACGGTCTTGCCGGGCCAGTTGCCGGTGTGCTGGCGCAGACCGGTCAGGGCATTGAACACGGTGCTCTTGCCGGTGTTGGGGTTGCCGGCCAGCGCCACCACAAAGTCGCACGCTTCGACCCGCAGGCCGAGCTTGCGCAGATTCGCCGCCCGCCAATGCTCGCAGGAAGCGCAGGCCGCGCGAGCGGGTTCCGGATCGCTGGCAACCACGGTTTTCATACGGCAAGCACCTCCTTGTTGAGACGACGAATCCGCACCAGACGCGCCTGCTCGGATCGCAACGCCACCACCGAACCGCGCACCCGGTAGGCCACCGGATCGCCCAGCGGGCTGACGCGCTCGACTTCGACCACCGTGCCGGGCACAAAACCCAGATCCAGCAGCCGACGGCGTTCGGGCCCGCGGCAGGCCGAAGAAAGTCCCAGCACCTGGGCGCGTTCACCCGGGCGAAGCTGCACGAGGTATTCTTCCTGAAACAGATCGGCGGCTCGAACCTCGGGCAACGGCACGACGGCGATGTTGCTGGCCTGCAGCGGTGTGAGGGTGTGCTGGCGGCCCTCGGCCCAGAGGCGCAATTGCTGGGGCGTGTGCTCCAGCAGGCAGGCTTTCATGCCGGAGCGCAAGCCCTGCGCGGACAACTGCTCGTAAACGGTTTCGGGCTCATCCTCGATGTGCGTGATGAGCAGCGGCTCGTGCAACGGCGCGCTGCTCAGCGGCCGACCGACATCGGAGGCCAGCTCCCCGCCCGCCGCCGGGATGGCGTCGCCATGCGGATCGCGGCTTGGATGACCGAGCCGGGCGGCCAGCTCGTCGGCCTGTTGGGGCGAGAGCAGATGTTCCTGGCGCTCGGCCCGGGCGTGCCATTGCGCCTCGGCAACACTGGTCTGCTCGGCCAGATAGCTTTCCCAGAGCCGATGCGCGCGGACGACGTGAGTGGCCAGTTCACGCCCGGCCGGACGCAGGTGCAGCCGCCCTTCTTCGTGGGAGATCAGACCGTGCGCTTCCAGATCCGTGAGCACATCGGCGGCGCGATTGGTGCTGACACCCAGCGCCCCGGCCACACTCTGGATGGTGGGGGTCTGACGGTTGGCCTCGCATTTGAGGATGTGTTTGAGCGCGTCCTCGCCCCGGGCGCGTCGGGCCAGGGCGCGTCCCGAACGCCAGCGCGCCACCAGCCCGCGGCGCGGCCACAGCGCCCAGGCCGTCAAACCCAACCCGATCACCACAGTCAACTCGGTTTTCATTTCGTTCTCCTCATGAGCGACGCTTGTCGGTCGCAGCCGGTGCCGTCTCGAACTTTTGCGTCGCGTCGCATCGCATTCATCGTCGCAAACCGAACGGATGCTCCAGGGACGCGTAGATGAACACGCCGAATTCCGGTGACGAACGGGTCAAACCCAGGGGCACGGCCACCCCCAGCACGCACTGCCCGTCGCCCGGCAGCTCGAAGGCCTTGCGAATCCCGGGCGAGATCAGCGACACAAACTCGTGGCGCATTCCCCCGCCGGGGCGCTCGGACTCGACCCCGTTGCCCACCCATTCCAACATCGCGTGCAGGTCGGAAGTCGCCGCAAAGATCACGCTTCCACCCAAATTCCAATGCCGCAGGGTGCGCCCCCCCGCCGAAGCGGCCTCCGGCAGAATTGTCGCGCCAGCGTTGGCATGGACGAACCAGCGCCGGCCCAGGGTCGTGCTGAACGGCAGGTTGCACTGGAAGCCGAGCGTGTCTTCGCCCAGACCGCGCGCCGCATCGCCGGTCGGGAGGATGAGGCTGGCGCGCGGCGCCACGGCGCTCAAGGTGCGGGTCTGCAGCCACGCCTGCCACCGATAATGCACCATGAGATCGCCCGGGCCGCCGGTCCGATCCGCGCCCTGCCACACCAGCACGGCCGGAACGGTGTAACTGATTTGATGGGTCTGCCCCCAGAGCGGCCATTCCTGGGTGAAGGAAACCTCCAGGCGCTGTTCGTCGTCGGCGGGCATTCGCTGGCGCTGGAAAAAGGCCGTGCCGATGTGCTGAACGACGCCGGGCTCCTGATTGTACGCTTCCTCGATCAGGAACGAGTTGTCCTGAATGCCTTCCACCGGTCGGGGCGCACCGGCCCGGGCCGTGGCCCAGAGCAGTCCGGCCGCGCCCAACGCCATGGTCCACCGGCGCAGGGCGCACCGCAGGCCCGAACGCGTCTGGACTTGGATGAACATGCCCAAAAGATAGCCGAGAGCGATTTTGCGTCAACCAGTAATTTTAGACACAGCTAACATTTGCCCGCTGCGGTGGACGGGTCGAGCCCGACGGCAACGCATTTGCTGTCCGGCGGAGGGCCCGGGAAGGCGCGCGGTTTAAACTGGACTGCCCGCGGTCTCGGTCCAGCGCACCGCGTAACGCACCAGCTCGTTAGCGGTGCGCAGGCCGAGTTTGCGTTTGATGTTGATGCGATGGACTTCGACGGTTTTGACGCTCAGATGGAGGCGGCGTGCGATCTCCCGGGTGGCGAGTCCCTGGCCCAGGAGCGAGAAGACCTCGAACTCCCGGTCGCTGAGCCGTTCGATGGGCGAGCGGCTGCCCTTGGGGCGTTGACCGGCGAGCCGTTCGAGGATGAGGGCCGACATTTGCCGGCTGACGTAGATCTGACCTGACAGCACCTGTCGGATGGCGTCCAGGATCCGGCTGCCGCCCTCCTGTTTCATGATGTAGCCGCGAGCCCCGGCGCGCAGCACCCGCTCGGCGTGAAGCGCTTCATCGTGCATCGAGAGCACCAGGATGGGCAGTTCCGGGCGCAGGACATGCAGATCCTTGATCAGTTCCAAGCCGTTGCGGTCGGGCAACGAAATATCCAGCAGAACCAGCGCCGGATCGAGTTTTTCGACCAGCGCGAGGGCTTCAGCAGCGGTGCCGGCCTCGCCACAGACACTCAGGTCGCGCTCGTGTCCGATCAGATGCACCAGTCCCTCACGGAAGAGCGGATGATCATCTACGATCAGAATGCTGCGGCGGCGTGTGCGGGCGACGGAGGCGCTCATGCGTCAGGCCGAAAGATGCAGGTGACGGTCGTACCGCGGCCCGGAGCGGACTGCACTTCGAGCGTGGCG
>CAYXJB010000228.1:4641-4903 GCA_964465445.1 uncultured Verrucomicrobiota bacterium | reverse complement strand
GGCGTATCCGGAGCCAGGTCCTGCAGCTCATCCGGTTCGGGCGGGGGTGTGTCCGGATTCTGCGGTTTGTGCGGTTCGACCACCGGTTCGATCACCACCGGCATGTATTCGACCGGTTCGGCGATGGGCCGTACCCGGACCGGTGGCGGCCGCAGCCCGACCAATCCAATGATCAGGAACAGGGCGCAAATCGAGTTGACCCACGCCAGTCTGCGAGTCGGGTCGCGGTATTCCTGGGGCAGGCACAACCGTGCCAGGTCCG
>CAYXJB010000228.1:0-4631 GCA_964465445.1 uncultured Verrucomicrobiota bacterium | reverse complement strand
TTTGGGACGGAGCAGGCGCCGCCGCCGAGGTGGGGTTGCTCATGGGCTGGTCGCACCGCGGCGGTGCGGTAGCCGGCAGCGGAACGCCCCGGGCGCCGCTGCCGTGCGCGCCCTGCCCCGGGTTTCCCCCCTCAATTGAACCGATTGACCGACGTTGACCGACATCCTTATCCACCTTCACACGTCCTGCCGGACGTTCCCTCAAGGACACCAACAACCTAGAGAATCGTCGCCGATATGCAACCGTTTTTTGAGCGGACAAGGGGGCTTATCCGACTGCATTAATTTTCTTGCAATCCCACTGGCAAACCCGGTAAAAGGCCACAGAGTTTGGTTGAACTCTGAAACAAACCCAAAGCCTGTGAGGAAACCGTGAGAAAGCAACAACAACCCAAAACGGCTCGTTTTGTGTCTGCGCTCGGCACGCTCGCCGGCGTTGCGTTGGTGCAATGCGGCATGAGTGTCCGTGCACAGGAGGCTGCCAAACCCACGGCCCTGCCGCGGGTTCTGGTCACCGGCTCGTACATCCCCACGGCCGAAACCGTCGGGCCCGCACCGGTGGAAACGATTGGCGCAGCCGAGATCGAGCGCATTGCCGCACAGGATGTGCGCGAGTTGATCAAGAAGATCAGTGTCGCGTTTGCCGGCAACGCCAACACCGGCCAGGAAGTCAACAACGGCGGCACGGGCGAATCGTACGTGGCGCTGCGCAACCTCCGGACCCTGGTGCTGATCAACGGCCATCGGCTGGGTAATTCATCCTTCAGCAATGGTCAACTGGTGGACGTCAACACCATTCCCCTGGCCGCCATCGAACGAATCGAAATCCTCAAGGACGGCGCGTCGGCCCTCTACGGTTCGGAGGCTGTCGGCGGAGTCGTGAACATTATCACCAAGAAGAACTTCACCGGCGTGGAGATCGGTGGCCGGTACGGTTTTGCCACCGGCGAGGGCACGTTCAGCGAACGGCGCGCCTCGCTGGTCGGCGGGCTGACGACCGAGAACGCCTCCTTCACGGCGGCGGCGCAGTGGTACGAGCGCGATCCGCTCAAGACCACGCAGCGTCGGAGCATCGCCGCACTGAGCGCTGCCGAATTGGAAGCCCGCAACATTGACCCGTTCAGCGTCAGCTACCTGAGCCCCTCGTTCAATGGCAAGGTCCAAGACACCACTGGTGCGTACCTGCTGCGGAGTCATCCACTGCTGAAGGAATTTGCCCCGGGATTGTACAATCCCAATGCGCCGCTCTCGCCGCCGCTGATCCCCAACGACGGCGGCGCGGGTGATGGGCCCTACGGGTACAAGGTCTTCTCCGGCCCGACGGCTGTTTCGGACTACAACAATCATCCCTATTGGGCCACACCCGCGGGTCAGGCGGTGCTCGGCGGCGCACCTTCGCCGTACGTGAGCGATCCGGGTGTCGTCATCAACACACCACTCTTTGGCACGCACAGCATTCAATCCCAGGAGCGGCGCAACTTCTTCGCCAGCGGCTCGTACGACCTGTTCGAGAAACGGGTGACGCTGTTTGGCGAATTTCTTTTCGCCGACATCAACAGCCTGGGCGTGCTGGCGCCCTCGCCGGTGGTTGGTTTGGGCGCAAAACAGGCCAACATTGATATCCCGGCCAACAACATTTACAACCCCTTCCAAATCAATCTGGGGCCTTCGGGCGGTCCGGGCGGTCTGCCGCCGGGCGGACCGCGGGTGCGTACCCGATTTGTGGACAGCGGCAACCGTCTGTTCGATTCGCAATCGGACTATTACCACTTCACCGCGGGGCTGCGGGGCGAAGTTGACCCGCGTTATTCCTACGAGGCGACCTACAACTACAACCGGTACAATCAGGTGCAATTCACCCGCAACGCCATCAACGGCGCGGCACTGGACCTGGCTCTCAAACCGAACATCAACCCGAGCCTCGCTGCGCTGGGTTTGAGCCAGTTGCTCGGTCCGACGGGCCCGGTGCCGATGTACAACATGTTCTCGGTCCCGGCCGGCGACATCTACAACGGGCCGCTCGCCAATGATCCGGTGACCATCGAGGCCATCAAGACCACGCTCTACCAATCGGGCAAATCCGAAGAATGGGACGCCGGCGGCAGAATCGTCGGCCGACCGTTCGAACTGCCGGGCGGTGATCTGGCATTCGCCATTGGCGGTGCATTTTACTCTGAATCGCTGTTTAACGACTTCGATGGGCTAACACGCATCGGCAAAGTGCCCGGGCTCAACGCCGCCCTGCCCACCAGCGGGCGACGCGACAGTTGGGCTGGATTTATCGAAGTACGCATCCCCTTTACCTCGCCCGACATGAACATCCCGGGGTTGCGCAGCTTCGAGGTGACCGCTGCAGGTCGGTATGAGTCTTTCGATCCGGGCGGCGACTCGGCCGTGCCCAAGGTGACGGTGCGCTGGCAGCCGCTGGACGAGCAGATCACCCTGCGGGGCAGCTACGCCCAGAGCTTCGTCGCCCCGACCACGTGGGAACTGTTCCACGGCAATGTCGTCAACGTCCCGGCGCTTTCGGTGCCGCCCAGCGTCGGCTCGAGCAGCCGCTCGGTTCTCCAGGAATACACCACCTGGATCTCGAACCCCGACCTCAAGCCGGCTGATGCCGAAAGCTGGACCGCCGGAATCGTCATCTCACCCAAGTGCGTCAAAGGTCTGACCGTCACTGTGGACTACTACCACATCAAGACGAAGAAGGACATCTTCCGTCTGGACGAACAGACCATGATTGACAGCATCAACACGCTCGGCTCGGCCTCGCCGTTTGCGCAATACTTCTTCCGGGCCGATGGCACGCAAATCACCACGACCGCGCCCAATCAGGCCAGCGACGACGTGTGGGGCACGCTGAACGTGCCGCTGGCCAACGGCGCAGAGATCGAGACGGATGGTCTGGATCTGGCCGCCAATTACCGGCTCGAAACCCAGGACTGGGGCGTGTTCAATTTCTACGCCAACGCCAACGTCCTGTTTAACTACGAGTACCGCGATCCGGTGGCCGGCGGCCCCTTCGAGTATGCCGGCAAGTACAGCGATCCGATCACGATCGCGCCCGGCGGCCAGGGCACGTTGCCGGATTACCAGATCACCACCGGGCTGACCTGGGACATCCGCGACTTCACCTACAACATCAACGCCCGTTACATTCCCGAGACCGAGGCCGCGTTCTCGGAGTTCTTCACCGTGGACGGCTCGAAGTGGACCGTGGACAGTTGGTTTGCCATTGACATGCAACTGGCCTACGAATTCCGCGACGAGAAATGGCCCCGCTGGCTCAAGGGCACGCGGTTGGCCGTCGGCTGCAACAACATCACCGACGAGAAACCGCCGCTGATCGCCTCGGCCTTCGAGGACAACACCGACAAGTCCACCTACGACATCATCGGTCGGTTCGTGTACTTCGAGGTGGCCAAGAAATTCTAAATTGGTCCTCCGCACAAGGGTCGGGAACCGGCAATGGTTCCCGGCCCTTTTGTTTTGCCTGCCGGGTTGCATCCGGACCGCGTCGGCGTATGATGGTAGTGGTCAAAACAGCCAGGCCATGAAACGGCGTGCGTTACAGATCATCTTCGCGAGCGGCCTTTTGGGGGCCCTGGCAAGCGGCTGCGCGACCGGCACCGCCACCCGGGCACCATCAGCCGTTCCGTCAGTTGCCTCGATTGCGCAGGGCGAACCGGAGGAATTGACCGGCAGTTACTTCAAACAGCGTTACTGCCGCTACGGCTTCATCACTGACAGCGGCGCGCACGTGATGGTAATTGACGAGGACGCGATCCGGCGCAGCGGTGCCCAAGACGTGCGCGAAGTGCTGGTCAAAACCGGCCTGAATCGCTGAGGCCGGGCTGGCTCGGCACTTCCGGTCGGCTATTCGCCGCGGCCCAGAAGCGTCGCGTCGCCCAACCACACGGTGCGTTCGCGCACGCCCTTGCACCGACCGCGCACCACGACCGTTTCACCCCGGCGCGCCAGGATCAGCCGCGCTCCGCTGCTGGTCGTTGCCACCAGGTCCTCGCCCCCTTTGGCCGTGAACACGGCCGCATATGCATCCGGCGGATACACCCGTGCGGCGACCTTCGAATCCGCGTCCGCCCCTCCGAAATAAATCACGTAGTGGCGCAAAAACGGTGTTTTTTCGAAACGCACCACCTCGCCTTTGAGATGGATGGGCGCACCCTCGTAGCGGCGGGCCGCGGCGGCGGGCTCGTCTCGATAGTGCGCTGAAAGACCGCGCGCGCTGACGACGGCACCTTTTTCCAGCGCCGGGAGCGACGCAATGGGCGGGGCGTGGTGAACCGACGCCATCCCGGCCGCGGCAGCCATTCTCTCCCGGACTGCAGCTCTTTGTTCGGCCGCCTGCCGTTGCTGCTCCAGTTCGATCGCTTTGCGGGTGAGCTGCTGGTGTTCCTGTTCGAGCCGTTGTTTTTCGGCCTGCGTCTGGCGCATCTGTTGGCGCAACTGTTCCAGCTCGGCCTCCTTGCGCTCGAGTTCCTCAAGGCGCGCCCGGGGAATCGTGACCATCTCCTCAGCCCATCCGGATCGAGTCATCGCAAGCGCTGCCAACACGCAAATCAGCGTCGGGCTGAAGATTGTGTTCATGGCTCTCGGGTTCGTTGTCGGAC
>CAYXJB010000227.1:3733-4909 GCA_964465445.1 uncultured Verrucomicrobiota bacterium | reverse complement strand
CCGTTCAACATGCCGCCCCAGCTCGGCGCGACGAGCATCACGCTGAAGACCATGCCGAGCGACTGCGCCCAATCCGGCAGCGCCGTGTAAAGCAAATGATGTGGCCCGGCCCAGATGTAGATGAAAATCAGTGCCCAGAAATGAATGATCGAGAGCCGGTAACTGAACACCGGCCGGTTCGCGGCCTTGGGCAGGAAATAGTACATCAACCCCAGATACGGCGTCGTCAGAAAGAACGCCACCGCGTTGTGTCCGTACCACCACTGCACAAGCGCATCCTGCACGCCGGCATAAATCGAGTAACTCTTGAACGCCCCGGCGGGCAGCTCCAACGAATTGACAATGTGCAGCACCGCCACCGTCACCGCCGTGGCGATGTAGAACCAGATCGCCACATACAAATGCCGCTCGCGCCGCCGCAGAATCGTGCCGAGCAGATTGATCGTGAAGGCCACCCACACCACCGCGATGCCGATGTCAATGGGCCACTCCAGCTCGGCGTATTCCTTGCTGGTGGTCAGGCCCAGCGGCAGCGTGATCGCCGCGGCCACGATCACGGCCTGCCAACCCCAAAAATTGAGCCAGCTCAGGAAATCGCTGAACATCCGCGCCTTGCAGAGCCGCTGCAGCGAATAATAAATGCCCGTGAACATGCCGTTGCCCACAAACGCAAAGATCACCGCGTTGGTATGCAACGGCCGGATGCGCCCGAACGTCGTAAAGGGCAGGTTCAGATTCAGCTCCGGCCAGAACAACTGACACGCTGCCAGCAACCCCGCGCTGAATCCCACCAGTCCCCAGATCACCGTCGCAATCGCAAACGCGCGAACGATCCGATTGTCGTATTTGAATGTCTCGATCTGGCTGTTCATAGGTTCGACATCATTTCGCAGACTCCACCTGTCCGGGCGATCCTTCGCCCGCGCCGGCCCTTGGCGGGACACCGGAAGCATCCGCGGCACTCCCCGGGCCGGAGGCAGAATTTGGCCCTGTTGAGGGAGCGCCGTTGGATTCGCTCAACGGCCGCAACGCCGGCGTGACCGTGTCATCGAACTGCCCGGCACGCACCGCCCACACGAAGGCCAGCAGAAAACCCGTCGCCACGGCCAGGCTCGCCAGAATCAAAATCACTATCACGCTCATGAGCCCAACCCCTTGCGCCGCACCGCCCGCACC
>CAYXJB010000227.1:0-3708 GCA_964465445.1 uncultured Verrucomicrobiota bacterium | reverse complement strand
CGGCAAACGACACGACCGTGACCGAACTGACCGGCATCAGAACCGCGCACACCAGGGGCGAAAGCATCCCCACCGCCGCGATGCTCACGCCCACCACGTTGTACGCAGCCGAGATCACAAATCCAACCCGCACAATCCGCACCGCGACCCGCGCCAAATCCAGGACCTCCGGCAGACGCGGCAGGCGGGTCGCTTGCAAGATCACGTCACTGGCAAACCCGCCCAGATGCTCGACCACCGAGACGCCGACATCCGCCTGGCGCAACGCGCCTGCATCGTTCAATCCGTCCCCGACCATCAGCACTGTGTGACCCTCCTGCTGGAGACGTTCGATGAATTGGAGTTTGCCGAACGGACTTTGGCCAAACCGCAGTTCGGCCTGCGGCCCGAGCAGCGCACGGAATCGTTGCTGCTCGCGTTGCTGATCGCCCGAGAGCAACGCCAGTTTGTGATTCGAGGCCAACGCGCGAACCAGCGTTTCGATGTCCGGACGCAATCGCTGCTCCAGTACAAAAGCGCCCCGGTAACGCCCATCCACCGCCACGTGAACCACACCGTCCAGCTCCCCGATACCATCCGGCTCCTCGCCACCTTTGGCCCAGCGGCGGCAGCCCAAACGCACCTCGTGCCCGTCCACCCGGCCGGCAATGCCCTGCCCGGCCCGTTCCTGAAAAGTCTCCATGCATCCGAGGTCATGCCCGTTGGCCAGCGCCGCGCCCAAACGCACCGCGAGCGGATGCGCGGATTGTCGCGCGAGCACACCCACCCAGGCCCGTTCGGTTGCGCTGAGCGGCAACCCGCATGGTTCGAAACGGATCGCTTCGTCGCCGCTGCAGGTCAGCGTGCCGGTTTTGTCGAACACGATCGTGTCCACCCGCGCCAGATGTTCGAGCACCTGTGCGTTTTTCAGGAACACACCGTTGCGCGCCAAAAGCCGTTGCGCCGTGCCCAACGTAAACGGTGCGGCCAGCGCCAGCGCACACGGACAGGCCACGATGAGCACCGAGGTAAACGCTTTGAGACCGCGAGCGGCGTGGCCGGAGGCAACCCAGAACAGCCCTGCCCCCAGCGCAATCGCCAGCACCACCCAGGTGAACCGACGCGCGTATCGGTTGGTGAGGGTGTGAAACTCGTCGCCTCGCGTCTTGCGAAATGCCGCCTGATTCCAGAGCGAGACCAACCGGCTTTCCGAAACGGGTTTGACCAGTTCGATCTCGATCGCCCCTCCGGTCTGTCTGCCGCCGGCATAGAGCAAATCCCCGAGTCGCCCGGCCACGGGCCGAGATTCGCCCGTGACGAAACCGTAATCCACCAGCGCCTCGCCCTGAACCAGGCGTGCGTCAGCCGGGATCAATTCGCCGTTACGGATGCGCAACCGATCACCGACCTGCACTTGCGAGAGCGCGACGCGTTCCTCGCGGGCCGGCGTTTCATCGGTCCGCAGGCGCGTGACCGCCAACGGGAAAAACGCGCGGTAATCCCGATCGAACGCCAGCCGTTCGTGAACACGATCCTGAAAGGCCCGACCGCACAACAGGAAGAAAATCAAGCCGGTGAGCGAATCGCAGTAGCCCGGACCGAGTCCGGCGGCGATCTCGTAAGCGCTCCAGCCGTATAGCGCCGCCAGGCCCAGAGCGATCGGCACATCCAGCGTCACGATGCGGCGCTGCAACGCCAGCCAGGCGGCCCGCCAGTAACCCGAAGCGCTGAAAAGCAACGCCGGCAGCGCCAGCACCAGGCTCAGCACCGCAAACAAACCGTCGGGCACACCCGCCCCGCCCCGTTCCAGTCCCAGATAATGCGGGAAACTCAGCAACATCGTGTTGCCGAACGCAAATCCGGCCACGCCGATCTGCAACCAGAGCCGACGCCGACGCGGCGGGGTACGCGCCCGGTCCAGCTCGCTGAGTCGCAACTCAGGGGCGTAGCCCAGCGAGCTCAACAGCGCCACCAGCTCGCTCAACCGCAGCCGTTCGGGCGCAAACTGCACTGTCAGCTCCCGCCGGGCGAAGTTCACTTCCGCCGGTCCAACGCCCGGATGCAGACGAAAGAGATTTTCCAGCAGCCAGACGCACGCCACGCAATGGATCGCCGGTACGTGGAAGGTGACGCGACTTCGGCGACCATCGGTGAAATCCAGCAACCGCGTCTGAATCTCGGGCGCATCCAGCCAGGCAAACTCCTCCCGCCGAATGCGTCCGGGAGCGCGCACGCCCGGCTGGGGGCTCAACTGGTAAAACTCGCCCAGACCGCTTGACAGGAGCAGGTCATGCACCAGCCGACAGCCCTCGCAACAAAAAACCTTCGCCCCGATCGCCGGGGCGTTTTTCGGGCAGGGTTCGCCGCAGTGGAAACACACCGCGCGAGTGGCCCGCTCGCAAGACAGTCGCCCGGCCG
The DNA here is from genome assembly GCA_964465445.1 of uncultured Verrucomicrobiota bacterium. Lineage (GTDB taxonomy): Bacteria > Verrucomicrobiota > Verrucomicrobiia > Limisphaerales > JAOAIM01 > JAOAIM01. The sequence continues at coordinate 1,311 of CAYXJB010000227.1, read as the reverse complement.
TGGAGCGACGCGGCGTCGCTTCAGCCAATCGCGCTTGCGGCGGCGTTTCGGTTGTCGGCTCGGCTGTCGGCATGACCATGCGGCACCGCACGTCGGGACGGAATTTTTCCCCTGCCGACCCGCCCTTGCGCCCCCGGGTCAGCCGCCCGACAACGCGCCGGCCCGCCGACGCATCACCGATGCGGGTGGACGTCGCGACGCGTTGTTGCCGAAAATTGTCGCGCGGTGGGCGGCGATGGCTTGACATTGTTTGCCATCTTTTCAACGAAAATTGGCCTCAACAGCTCCGGCCGTAGCGGCGGCGAGGCGTTACCGGAGTTCCAGCAAAGCGGGGCCGTGTCGGGCCAGAACCAACAACAGGCACGCCAGATTCAAGGCGTGGTTGAATTCGCCCCGGCTCAGCAACTCGGGCAATTGCCTCAGGGGCACGCGCACCGGCTGCACACCGGTCTCGGGACGGAAGTCCGGGATCGGTTCGGTCTCGCGCGCAAGAAAACACCAGAGGCGGTTCTGGATGCGACCGGTGTGGGTCCAGAGCGGGCCGAGGCATTCGAGTTGCCGCGCCACCAGCCCGCATTCTTCGGCCAGCTCGCGGCGCGCGGCCGTCTCGGGCGATTCGCCCGCGTCCACGTGTCCGCCGGGCAGCTCCAGGGTGGCGCATTCGACGGCGGGACGGAATTGGCGGACCAGCGCCAGCTCCCGCTCCGGGGTGAGGGCGACGACGGTCACGTAATCGAAGATGCGCAGCGCGTAGTAGGGCGCGGGGGTCGAATCGGCGCGTTTGGCAAGCAGCTCGAACCAGGGCGTGGCGAATTCGATGCGGGTGTGGCGGATGTGCATGTGCGGTGGCCGGCGGCTCAGCGGTCGAGCGGTTCGGCTGCGTGGATGGCGTCGCGGATCGCGGCCAGCACGCGACGTTGAATCGAAGCCGGGTTGCCCTGCAAGCGCGCCCCGGCTGCGGCCGGATGTCCGCCGCCGCCGAAGATCGCGGCGATTTTGCCGACGTTCACCTTCGGGTGTTTGGAGCGCAGGCTGATGCGCGTGCAGTGGTTGCCCATGTCCTCGAACACCACGGCCACGATCACCGGCGCGATGGCGCGAATATGGTCAATCAACCCCTCGGTGTCGCTGCTGGTGGCCCCGGCGCGGGTCAAATCGGCCTTGCGCAACCAGAACCAGGCGATGCGGTTCTGGTCGGTGAGCTTGAACCGGGAATAGACGTGCCGGAGCAATTGCACGCGCGAGAGCGGATACGACTGGTACACCTCGTTGGAAATGGTGGCCAGATCCGCCCCGTGGGTGACCAGTTCA
>CAYXJB010000226.1:0-4919 GCA_964465445.1 uncultured Verrucomicrobiota bacterium | reverse complement strand
CACAAATCGTGGGTTTGCGCTCGCCCAAAAGCCGCGCCTTGGCCACAGCCACCTTTTCCATCAGCGCCTTGGACATGCCCATGGCGTTGATCGGATAGACCGCCTTGTCGGTGCTGAGCACGATGACGTTTTTGACGCCCTCGGCGATGGCGGCATTGAGGGTGTTCTCGGTGCCGATGACGTTGGTCGAGACCGCCTCCATGGGGTAGAACTCGCAGGAGGGCACCTGCTTGAGCGCCGCCGCGTTGAAGACAAAATCCACCCCGCGCATCGCGTTGTGGATGCTCTCGTAGCTGCGCACATCGCCGATGTAAAATTTCAGCTTCGGGCTGCGCAGCTCATGGCGCATGTCGTCCTGCTTCTTCTCGTCCCGACTGAAGATGCGGATTTCACCGATGTCGGTGTGCAGAAACCGACGAACCACCGCGTTGCCAAAGGAACCGGTGCCGCCCGTGATCAATAACGTCTTGCCTCTGAACATTTCCACCAAGCCTGCTTGTCCAGGACGCCCGCGGACGCGGCCCCCGGCGACCCTGCAGGATTGCGGGGCCGATCCTGCTTCGCATGGTCGGGCGCAGGGTCGGCACTGGCAAGCTCAAAAACCGGTGCGAGCGGCGGGAAATGGCTTTTCGGTCGGAGCCCCGACTGCCAAGCTCCGAGCCGGGTCGAGGGTTTGTGCAGAGGCGTCTGGCAGCGGTCTCGGAGAGCCGATGAACGAGTCGTTGGCCGATCTGAAGGCGAGTTTGCGTCGGCAGGTGCGGGTGCGCCTGGCCGCGATGGCAGCCGCGCAACGCGAGCGGGATTCGGCCCGGATCTGCGAGTGGTTGGAGCGGCAGGAGGTTTGGCGGCGGGCGCGGGCGATTCTGTTTTATGCGCCGATGGATCAGGAGCCGGACATCTGGCCGCTGTTGCAGGCGGCGTGCAGGTCGGATCGGATGGTGGCATTGCCGCGGTTCGATGCGGTTCGGCAACGGTACGAAGCGGCGGTGGTGCGGGATGCGGCGCGCGATGTGGTGGTGGGACGATTTGGAATTCGCGAGCCGGCGGCCGGCTGTGCGACGGTTGCGTTGGGTGCGTTGGATCTGGTTTTGGTGCCGGGGATGGCGTTCGACCGGCGCGGATTTCGTCTGGGTCGGGGTGGGGGTTACTATGATCGGCTGCTGGCCGAGACCGGCGCGATCAAATGCGGCGTCGCATTCGAGGAACAACTGGTCGAGGCGGTGCCGGCGGAGCCGCAGGACGTACCCGTGGACTGCATCGTGACGCCGTGCGGTTGGATCGAAGTCAGCGGCTGACGCGCGTGCGGGGACTCAGAGTTTTCCGTTTGCCCAGGCTTGGTAACGCTCGGCCACGCGCCCGGTGGTGACATCTCCGCGATGCACGAGCACGCCGACGCGCATGGCCAGGCTTTCGCCGGACTTGAGCACGAAAGGCACGCCGTTTTTGTCGTCGGGGCGGCGTGGGCCAAAACATCCGTAGTCGCGGGTCAGCCAGGCGTGTGGATGCGGGTTGGAGGGATGGCTGAAGATGGCGACGCCCTCGGCGGGTGCGCCGTCTGCATCGGGGCGTGAAAAATCCACCCAACGGGCAGGTTTGAGATTTGTGCCGGCCTGGCCACGAGCGCCTTCGGAATTGACCAGCACGCCACCGCCGTTGGTGTTGAAGCGCTCGTTGAGCCGCAGGAAGGGCCACGCGTAATGCACGGCGTCGCTCCGGAAGGTGACCTCGCCGAAGGCCGCGCGCACCGCAAAATGCAGGTCCAGGAAATACTCACCCCGGTCCAGCGCGACGATTCGCAGCCGTCGGGTTTCCTCCAGCACCGGCGTACGGCCCTCATCCATTTCCCAGCGCAGCAACATGCCCAGATCGGCCCGGCCACGATCGGTTCGCTGTTGTGTGAAGGCGACGTGGCGGATGCGATCGCGGAAGGGCGGCTGTGGATTTTTTCGGTCGCTGCGTCCGGTGTAAAACGCGTTGTAAAACGACGCTTCGCGATGCCCGGCCAACTGCACGGTGTCGGCGATCCCGAACGAGCGATGATGCGGGTAGGGCTCGGCGCGCTGGACGGTCATGGATTGGCCCGAAGGACTGCGCAGCGGGTAGAAATGCGCCAGGTCCACATTGGTGCCGTACACATACGCAAAGGCTTCCCGCCCGCCGATCAGCACGCGCAATTGACCCGCAGCGTCGTCCGGCTCGAACTCGACGGACGGGGGCGCGGCTGACGCGCCCAGAGCCAGGGCCGTCATCGCTGCGAGTGTGCTCGTGTGGCGGACGCGTTGGTGCAAAGCGGGTTTGCGAGAGCAGTGGCGCATGGGCGGATTCAGCCTGGTGGTTCGAGATGGATGCATCGAGCGGTTCGCGCGGTGTGGCTGCGGGAGTTTGGTTGCCGCCGGGTTAAATTTTCTCGGGCACGAGCCACGGTTTGCGCCGGGCCCGATCCAGAAAACGGTTGGCTTCGGCGTCGCCGATGAAGGTTTCGTTGACGGGATCCCAGCGCAATCGCCGTCCGGTCCAGCGGGCGATGTTGCCCAGATGACAGATCGTGGCGCTGCGATGGCCGATTTCGACGTCGGCGACCGGTCGGGCGCGGGTTTTGATGCAATCGAGCCAGTTTTTGAGATGGTTGTCGTTGAAATCCGGCGGGCGGGAGCGCACCGCTTCCAGCGCCAGTTCTTCGGGGTCGGATTCGACACTGCCGCGGCCGATTTTGATGCGCCCGTGCTGGCCGATGAAAATGGCCCCGCTCATGGGCGCGTCGCCGGGTTCGACGATCACGCCGTTGGCGTAGCGGAAGAAGACTTTGGGTTCGCGACAGATTCGTTCGCCGCGCTCGCGACTTTCCGGTTGTTGGTAGGTGGGCGGATTGAACGGCGGGCCTTCGGTCCAGATCTCGACCGGGCCGGTTTCGTCGGTTCCCAAAGCCCATTGAATCTGGTCGTAGCCATGCGAGCCCCAGCCGGTCATTTCCCCGCCCGAGTAGGCGCGGAACGAGAGCCAACCCGGATTGGCCCGCGGCAGGTACAAATCGTTGTGGAAGGGCACCGGCCAGGTCGGTCCGCACCACAAATCCCAATCGAGCCCCTCGAGCAGGGGTTGCGCCGGCAAACGGCATTCCCAGGGACTGGGATAGTTGTAGGCGATGACGCGGCTGATGCGGCCCACCGCGCCGGTGCGGACCAGGCGGCAGCCGACGTGATTTTTCCAGAGCGACCGTTGCTGGGAGCCGACTTGGAAGACGCGATTGTATTTGCGGGCCGCCTCGACGATGAGCCGTCCTTCGCGAATCGTCAGCGACAACGGCTTTTCAGCGTACACATCCTTGCCGGCCTGGCAGGCGTGGATGCAAATCAACACGCGCCAATGCTCGGGCGTTGCAGTGATGACCGCGTCCACATCGTCGCGTTCGAGCAGCCTGCGGTAATCCTGAAAGGCCACCGCCCGGTGTGGCAGGGCGGCCCGGATGGCGCGGGGCAGATTCACATCGGCCACGGCCACCAGGCGCGCTTCGGGCAGACGCAACAGTTGTTCGAGCAGATAGGTCGCCTGCCGGCCCATGCCGATAAAGCCGATGCCGATGCGATCGTTCGGGCCGGGGCGCTCCCGGGCGGACAAGAGGCCCGAAGGCAAAATCTGCGGCCCGGCCGCCGCGGCCAGCAGCAAACCGGTGCGCTGAAGGAAACGGCGTCGGCTCCAAACGGCTTCAGGCGGGCGGCTCGTTGGATTTGTTTCGATTCGATCGCGCCTCATGGTTGTCATCTTCGATCGGGTCGGGAGCGGTTTTGGAAGAGACTGGGGTTTGGTCCGGCTCGGCGGTTGTGTGGGGCGCCGGCGTTTCATCCAGCTTGCGGCTCAGAGCGAGCCCGCTGCCGAAGGTCACCGCTGAACCGATCAGCACGTACCATTGCCAGGAAATGCGCAGCGTCAGCCCGACCAGTGTCATGAGGGCCACGCCCAGGATCACGCCGGCCAGCGCACCGCGAGGGCCGACGCGCCGCCCCAGCGCGTTGAGCAGGAACAGGCCCAGGATCGGGCCGTTGGTGAACGAAGCCACGGCGAGCACCGCATCCACACCGCGGCCTTTCATGGCGATGGCCAGCATGGCCACCAGCACCTGCACCAGACCCCAGGCGGCCGTCAGCCAGCGGGAGATGCGCAGATAGTGAGCCTCGTCGCGATCCGGCGCCAGCAACGGCCGGTAAAAATCGGTGACCGAGGTGGCGGCCAGCGAGTTGAGCGAGCCGGACAGGGTGCTCATGGCGGCGGCAAAAATCGCCGCCACCACCAGCCCGACCAATCCGGCGGGCAGCTCCGAGACGATGAAATGCGGAAACACCCGGTCGGCCCTGGCCGCCACCTCCGGCGGCAGCCCGCCGACCTTCTGGTAGAACACAAACAGCATCGAGCCGATGAGCAGGAACAGCGCGAATTGCAACAGAATCACCACGCCGCTGCCCAACAGCGCCCAGACCGCGTGCCGGGGCTGCCGCGCACACAAATACCGCTGCACCATGAGCTGATCGGTCCCGTGCGTGGCGGTGGTCAGAAACGCGCCGCCGATCAGCCCCGACCAGAACGTGTAGTTGCGGCTCAGATCGAACGTGAAATCCAAGAGTCGGAATTTGTCCAGCGCGTTGCCCGTGGCCACCATCTCCTCCCAGCCGCCCGGGATGCGCTCCAACAGAATCATCGCCGCCAGAATCGCTCCGACCAGATACACGACCAGTTGGATGGTGTCGGTCCAGATCACCGCGGCCATCCCGCCCAAATATGTGTAGGCGATCGTCACCGCCGCGATGAGCAGGATCGAGATCGGATCGGCCCAGCCGGTGAGCGCCACCAGCACCAGCGCGGTCAGGAACAGCCGGATGCCGTCGGCGATCGAACGCGTGGCCAGGAACAGCGCCGCAGCCGCCCGT
>CAYXJB010000225.1:0-4927 GCA_964465445.1 uncultured Verrucomicrobiota bacterium | reverse complement strand
GAATCTGGTGTTGTTGCTGACCGATGATCAGCGCTGGGACGCTCTGGGCGTGGTGCAACGGGAGCTGGGCGAGCGCGGTCGTTTTCCGTGGTTGCGAACGCCGAACATGGATCGGCTGGCCGCCGAAGGGGTGCGTTTCCGAAACGGGTTTGTAACCTCGCCGCTCTGTTCGCCCAGCCGCGCGGTGTTTTTGACCGGCCGTTACAATCACCTCAACGGCGTGGCCAACAACAGCACACCCTTCCCCACCAACAGCGTCACCTTCGCCACGCTGTTGCGCGCCGCCGGGTACAAAACCGCCTACGTCGGCAAATGGCACATGGACGGCCAGCGCGGCCCGCGGCCCGGGTTCGATTACTCGGCGAGCTTCATCGGCCAGGGCAAATACTTCGATTGCGCCTTTGAAATCAACGGCCAGATGAAAACGATGCCCGGCTGGGTGGACGACGTGAGCACCGATCTGGCGCTGGAGTTCATCCGGGCGCACCGCGCCGAGCCGTTCCTGCTGGTGCTGGGATTCAAATCGCCCCACGGGCCGCGCGGCGGGGCGAATCTGCCCGAGCGGTTGCGATCGCTCTTTGCCGGGGAAAAATCCCGCCCGGTCCCGAATCTCGAAACGCGCGCGGTGTTTCGACGCGAGAAAGGTGATGCGTCCGAACCGCCGCCCTCCAACAGCCTGCCGGCGGCCGCCAGCGTGCCGGCGCATCTGGATTACCTGCGCCACATCGCCGGAGTGGACGAAAACCTCGGGCGCATTCTGCGCACGCTCGACGAATTGCGTCTGGCCGAGAACACCGTGGTCATTTTCACCAGCGACAACGGTTACTACCTGGGCGAGCACGGCCTGGGAGACAAACGCTCGCTCTACGAAGAGAGCCTGCGCATCCCGATCCTGGTCCGCTATCCGAAGCTCCTGCCCAAGGGCGCGGTGCTCGACGAGCTGGCGCTGAACCTGGACGTGGCGCCCACGTTACTGGATCTGGCCGGCGTGCCGATCCCGCGCGAGATGCAGGGACGCAGTTGGGTGCCGCTGCTCCGGGGCCAGCGCGCCGGCTGGCGCACCTCGTTCCTGGCGCAGTACTTCTACGAGCGCGGTTTCGGCGGCACGCCCACCGTCGTCGGCGTCCGCACCACCGCCGCCAAACTCATCAAGTACCCCGGCCACGAGGAGTGGACCGAGTTGTTCGATCTGGCGGCCGATCCGTACGAAACGCGCAATCTGGCGCACGATCCGGCGCACAAAGATCTGTTGGAACGAATGCAGGCCGAACTGGCCGCCCAGATGAAAGCCACCGGCTATCGCGTGCCCGAATACGCCGATTCGCCCGAGGAGCCGGCCCCGGCCAAACCGCGTTCGCGCGGCGCCCGCCGGCAACTCAGCCAGCGCTGAGCAATTCCGGCGGCGCAGCGGGCGACCTCAATTCCGACTGAACCCGGCCCGGCGCAGTTGCTCGAGCCGGCGGGCCAGTCGCGCGGCGATTTGGGTCTCTTGGGCCAGCAGATCGTGTTGCTCGCCCGGATCGTCGGCCAGGTTGTAGAGCTGACGCTTGTTTTCGGCGCTCTTGTCCAAGATGCCGCCGCCCGCGCCTTTTCGGGCCGGCACGCCCTCGATGAATTTCCACGGGCCCTGGCGGATGGCGAACACGCCGTCGGCGCTGTGGCCGATCAGTTCGGAGCGAATCGGGCGCTGGAGCTGCGGATCCAGAATGGCCGGCAGCACGTTGACGCTGTCGGGCGCGGCGGCGGCCGGCGGCGGCAGCGCTTCGCCCACCAGAGCGGCAAACGTGGCGTACAGATCCACCAGACTGATCATCTGATGGCTCAGCGCGCCGGCGGGCACGTGTCCGGGCCAGCGCACGATGAAGGGCACGCGCAGGCCGCCCTCGAAGATGCTGTGTTTGCCGGCGCGGAACGGGCCGTTGATTTTCAAGCCGGCCTGTTGCGCCTGCAGTTGGCTGCCGGTGCCGCGCAGCTTGTTCTCCCCGCCGTTGTCGCTGGTGAAAATCACGAGCGTCTCACGCGCAAACCCGTGCCGGTCCAGCGCCTCCAGAATCCGGCCCACGCTCAGGTCCAGCTCGTGAATCCAGTCGCCATAGGGCCCGGCCCGGCTGCTGCCGGCGGTGGCTGGCGAGGGCGTCACCGGCTCGTGCACGGCCACCGGATTGAAATACAGGAAGAACGGGCGACCGGGGCGTTGTTGGCCGATCCATTCGACGGCCTTGTCGGTGAGCACCGCCATGACCGTTTCGTTGGTTCGCTGAGGCGCGTCCAGGCCCAGAAACGGTTTGCCGCCGTACGCACTCTCGCCGAAGGGCGTGAGCTTGCGACTGCGCAGGCCGGCCACCCCTTCGTTCTCGACGTACACGCCGGTCACATCCCCGTGATTGCACGGCACGCCGAAGTGGTAATCGAAGCCGATCTGCAGCGGCCCGGGCCGCAGCGGCGCGGTGAAATCGGTTTTCGGCGGCGGCCCGTAACCCAGATGCCATTTGCCGATCGCCGCGGTTCGGTAACCGTGCCGTTGGAGCAGCGAGGCGATCGTCGGCCGGTTGGTCTCGATCCACAGCGGCGCGTCGTAGGGCAGCACGCCGAATTGCAGCGGCGTGCGCCAGCAGTAGCGCCCCGTCAGCAGCGCGTAGCGAGTGGGCGAACAAATGCTCGAAGGCGCGTAGGCATCGGTGAACCGCACCCCCTCGCGCGCGAGCCGGTCGCAATGCGGGGTGCGGATCAGATTGGTGGCCGCGCCGTAGCAGCACAGGCTGCCGTAGCCCAGATCGTCGGCCAGGATTACGACGATGTTCGGGCGCGCCGGTGTGGCCGGCTCGGCCGCCGGGGCAAGGAGCGCCCGGCCCAACCAGCCGCTCAGAACCAAAACGCCGCACGAGAAAAAGAGACGCACGAGTCGTTGCATGTGATTTGGATGCGCCCACGGCTGACGGGATTCAAGCCGATGCAGGCGCGGCCGAGCCGTCGCGCCCGGCGGGTTCAGATGTTTTCGCCCAGGTAACCCATGTTCTTGAGCTTTTCCTCGATGATCTTTTTGTCCTCTTCGCTGAGCGGTTTGTTGACGGGGAATTCCTCCAGCGGATGTTTGATGCGCCCGTAGGGAATGAGCATCCAGAGCCGCTCGTGCAGGAAATAGACGAGAATTTTGGCCGTGGAATCGAGCGCTCCCAGGCCGAGGGCCAGCAACAGTTTGCCCGTGAAGCAGTACACGATCAGCGCCGTCACGATCGAGGCGAAGACCCGGTAGCTGATGGATTTGAGCAGGCTGCGCGTTTTGGTTTCCATGCGATGCAAATACGCCGGTGGCGCTCGGGCCCAAACACCGGTGCGACCCGGAGTATATGCAAACCGGACGGCGGCGCAAACGCGGCGCGGCCCGCTCCAGCACCCCGGCCGGAAGCCGATTCGACCCAATTTGTGCGCCGACACGTGATCCGGCGCCGGGGCGCGCCGGGGATTTCCGGTTTGATTGATCCGCGGCGCTTGCCCACTGTGACGCCGTGCAAGTGGTTCGGTCCGTCGGAGCGATGCAACGACTGGCGCGCCGTTGGCAGCGCCAGGGTGTGCGGATCGGTTTTGTGCCCACGATGGGCTATCTGCACGAGGGGCACTTGAGCCTGGTGCGCCGCGCGCGGCGGCTCGTCGGCCCCGGGGGCCGGGTCGTGGTGAGCATTTACGTCAACCCGACCCAGTTCGGCCCGCACGAGGATTTCGCCCGGTATCCGCGCGATTTGCGACGCGATCTGGAGCTCTGCCGGGCCGAGGGCGTGGACGTGGTGTTCGCGCCGACGGATGCGGCGATGTATCCGGGGCGGGCCGAGGGCCGCTTCAGCACCTACGTGGTGGAAGAGGCGCTCTCCTGTCCGATGGAGGGCCGGTCGCGCCCGGGGCATTTTCGCGGCGTGGCAACGGTCGTGGCCAAGCTCTTCAACATCGTGCAACCGGAGGTGGCGGTGTTCGGGGCCAAGGACTGGCAGCAGGCGGCGGTGGTGCGGCGCATGACGGCCAACCTGAATTTTCCGGTTCGGATCGTCGTGGCGCCGACGGTTCGGGAGCAGGACGGTCTGGCGATGAGCTCGCGCAACACGTACTTGAAGGGCGATCTGCGCCGGCAGGCCACCGTGCTGTGGCGGGCGTTGCAATGGGCGCGTCAAACCGTGCGGGCCGCCTCCGCTCCCGTGCCTGTCGGCCGCCTCAAAGCCGGTGTGCGGCGGCTCGTCGGCGGCGCGCCGGATGCGCGGCTGGACTACGTGGAAATCTTCGAGCCCGAGACGCTGCGGCCGTTGCGCGCGGCCGGGCCGGGGGCGCACATGGCGCTGGCGGTGTGGGTGGGTCGGACGCGCCTGATTGACAACGCGCGGCTTTGAGGAGGGCCGGTGGATGGAGCGATTCGATTTTCTGGTGCTGGGCAGCGGGATTGCAGGGTTGTTTTTCGCGCTCAAAGTCGCCGCGCGCGGTCGGGTGGCGATCGTCACCAAAAAAGACCGCGCCGAGTCCAACACCAATTACGCCCAGGGCGGCATCGCGGCGGTGACCAGCCGGGAGGATTCAATCGAGCTGCACGTGCGCGACACGCTCGAAGCCGGCGCCGGGCTGTGCAAGGAGGAGGTGGTGCGCACGATCGTGTCCGAAGGGCCGGCGCGGATTGCGGAACTGATGGAGCTGGGCATCCAGTTTTCGGAGCGGGAAGTGCCCAGCGCGCCGGGCGTGCGCGAACTGGATCTGGCTCGGGAAGGCGGTCATTCCAAACGCCGCATCCTCCACGCCCGGGACATGACCGGTCGGGAAATCGAACGGGCGCTGCTCAACGCCGTGTCGCGCCAGCCCAACATCACCATCTTCGAGAATCATCTGGCGATTGACCTGATCACCACGCGCAAGCTCGGCCACGCCGGACCGAATCGCTGCCTGGGCGCGTATG
>CAYXJB010000224.1:0-4940 GCA_964465445.1 uncultured Verrucomicrobiota bacterium | reverse complement strand
GGCGCGCGCCTCCAGCCGCATTTGATCCGAGTACAGATTGAAGGCCAGGATGCCCGGGATGACGATCACAAACGGGATGAGCAGTTTCATGAACGCGGCGAACACGATGCCCTTTTGTCCCTGCGCCAGCGACGCCGAGCCGAGCGTGCGCTGGGTGATGTACTGGTTCAGACCCCAGTAGTAGAAATTCGGAATCCACAGGCCCAGCAGCAACGCCGTCCAGGGCAGGACGTTGTCGGTCGCCGGCAAGAACATGTTCAACCGTGGGCGGTTGAGCTCCAAAAACCGCTCCAGCGCGCCGGCCTCCGGCGAGAGACTTTGCACCACCACCGCGCCGGTCTGGGCGCTGACGACCGACGCGGCTTCGGTCGCCACGCCGAGTTTCTTGAACGCGAACCACATGATCACCCCGCCGCCCAGGATCAGCGCGCTGCCCTGGATGAGGTCGGCCCACGCACAGGCTTTGAGGCCGCCGGCGGTCACGTAGAGCATCGCAATCAGGCCGATCACCAGCGCGCCCGCCCCCAGGCTCAGCGGATAGCCCGCCTGCCCGGCCAGCGAACTGAGCGTCAACGCCCCCGAATACGTCACCGCTCCGAGCAACAGCACGTAGATGAAGAGCGTCGCCACGGCCATGATCGTGCGCGCGGCGGCGTTGTAGCGGTACTCGAGAAACTCGGGCATCGTGAAAATGCCCGCCCGCAGGAAATACGGCAAAAACCCGAATGCCACCACGACCAGCGTGATCGCCGCCATCCACTCGTAACTGGCGATCGCCATGCCCACATGGCTGGCCGCGTTGCCGCTCATGCCCACGAACTGCTCGGTCGAAATGTTCGCCGCGATGAGCGAAAACCCGATCAACCACCAGTGCAGACCGCGTCCGGCCAGAAAGTAATCCTCGCTGCTTTTCTCATGTCGGCTCTTGAGCAGGCCGACCGCCACCACCGCGATCACGAAGCCCAGGAACACCACCGCATCCAGGATACTGAAGCGAAACGATTCGGTCATACACGCGCTCCCTCCGGGTCAGCGTTGCTTGCAACGTTCGGGTTGCACTTCCGACCCTGACCTGCAGGTCTGACGCATCGGGTCGAACCCGAAACACACGCGCGAAGGCTTAACAGAGCGCGCCGGCCTTGTCCACCGATTCGCGCGCCGGCCGCGGGCCGTTCGCCGACACATCGCAGCCGGGCTTTTCAGTCCCCGAGCCCCTCCGCTAGCCTGCGCGCCGCATGCAACTGCGCCACGGGCTGCACCTGACCTACTGCACCAACATCCACCGCGGCGAATCGTGGGCCGAAACTTTCGCCGCACTCCGGACCCACACCCGCGCCCTGCGCCAGCGCATCGCTCCGGACGCGCCCTTCGGCATCGGGCTGCGCCTGAGCGCCCGCGCCGCGGCTGAATTGACCGACGCGCGGCTGCGGGACGAGTTTCGACGCTGGCTGGATGCCAACCGCATGTACGTCTTCACCCTCAACGGGTTTCCGTACGGCCCGTTCCACGGCGCGCCGGTCAAAACGTCGGTGTACCGACCGGACTGGACCTCGCCGGAGCGACTGGCCTACACGCAACGGTTGTTCGAATGGCTGGCCGAATGGCTGCCACCGGGGCTCGAAGGCAGCGTCAGCACCCTGCCCGGCTCGTTCAAAACGTTTCAACTCGACCCAACCGCCCACGCCCGCATCCGAACGCACCTGTGGCAATGCGTCGAATTCATCGCCGGGTTGAGCGAGCGCACCGGCCGGCGGCTCTGGCTGGCGCTCGAGCCCGAACCGCTCTGCCTGCTGGAAACGACCGCTGAAACCGTCGCGTTTTTCCAGAGCCTGCGCGAAGCTCATCCCGACGACCCGCGTTTGAACGAACACCTGCGCGTTTGTTACGACACCTGCCACTTTGCGGTGGAATTCGAGTCGCCCGCCGAAGCGCTGCGCACCTTCGCCAACCACGGCATTCGCCCGGGCAAAATCCAGCTCAGCAATGCCCTGCGCCTGCGTCCCGATCCGGAGGCACGCGCCGCGGTGCGCCGGTTCGCCGACCCGGTGTACCTGCATCAGGTCGTGGTGCGCCGGGCCGATGGTCGGCTCGTCCGTTATGCCGATTTGCCCGACGCGCTGGCGTCCGAACCGCCCGAAGATTCGCAATCGCTGACGTACGCGTCGTCCGACTCGCCCACGGCTCCCGAATGGCGCGTGCACTTCCACGTGCCGCTGCATCATCCGCCCCAAACGCTGTTCGGCAACACGGCCGCTGATCTCGAAACCCTCTTCGACGTGTTGCAGGCCGACCCGACGCTGTGCCCGCACCTGGAGATCGAAACCTACACCTGGGAAGTCCTCCCACCGGAACTCAAAGCACCCGACGTCGTCGAACAACTCGCGGCCGAATACCAATGGGTGCTGGCGCGGCTTGCGGCGCGCGGACTTGCCGACACACGAGCCGGACATTCGCCCGCGCATCGGCCCGATTGACCCGGGCGACCGCCGCCGGGAGCGCGACGCGACTTTAAAAATCCGGCGGCAGGCGCAGAATCGCAGCCACGCTCGGGAGCGCAGCCAACAGCGCCGCGGCTTCGGGCTCGTCGGCAGGCAGCGGCCGCAATTCGTACCACGCCGTGCGTACGAGCCGTCGCACCTGCGGCGGCATGCACCGGCAGGTCACGGCGCTGATTTCGCCCGCCCCGTTCTGGTACACCTCCGGTCCCATCAACGCCGGACCGTCCTCCAGCAATCGCGCCACCACCACGCCCGAACCCGGCGTGCCGCCGGCCTCGACGGCGAAACGGCCTCCGGCCTCCGGCGTGCCGAACGCCGCCCGGGCGCGCGCCTCGAGCGATTGCGCCACAAAAATCACCCGCGGCAGTGGCCGGGCTTGCGATCGAGCCTCGAGCACTTCCCAAATCACCGGCAGCCCGCGCGAATCGAGCGTGATCCGCACCCCGCGCCATCCCGCGTCGGCCGGCCGGCGCCAGAGATAACTCATCTGCGGGAAACTCCTTCCGGCAATCATCAGCGCACCGGGCTGATAAAACATCACCTCCGGCACCGGGACCGCCCCGGCGTTCGAATCGGGCGCTTCGCAAAACAACAACGGCGCCAAACCCGCCGCCAGCGCATCGGCTTGTTCGAGGGCGCGCGGCTTGAGCAGGATTGCCGCCTCGAAAACCGCCCGAGCTTGCGCTTCGATGGTTTCCCGAATCGCGCTCGACGCCGGTGAGCCCGCAGGCGGCGGCAGGTTGCAGCCGCTCAGCAGCCCGCTCAGCAGAGCGAGCAGGCCCGCAGCGACCGGCGCGTTCAGCGACGGGTGTAACCGTGGGCGCGAAACCATTCGATCGCTTCGGCGAAGGCTTCTTCGGGCGGCGTCTGGGGCAGATCCAATTCCCGGATGGCCTTGGCCGGATTGAACCACATTCTGTAGCGGGCCATCCGAACGCCGGCCAGCGGAATGGACGGCGGTCGGCCGGTTAGATACGCCAAACCGGTGCTCACGCAGGCGGCGAGCATCGCCACGCTCCAGGGCAGTCGCCAGCGCGGCGCCGGCAGACCGCTGAGCCGCGACAGCACCTCCAGCGTCTGTCGCATCGTCCAATTACCCTCTGCGTGCCCGAGGATGTAGCGCTCGCCAATGCGCCCCTTCTGGGCGGCCAGAATGTGTCCACGCGCCACGTCCCGCACATGCACCCAGTTGAGCCCGGTGTCCAGGTACGCCGGCATGCGCCGATTCAGAAAATCCAGGATGAACCGACCGGTGGGCGTGGGTTTGACGTCACGCGGCCCGACCGGTCCGCTGGGATTGACGATGACAATCGGCAAGCCCTTGCGCACCAGCGAAAAGGCGATCTGTTCGGCCTGCCATTTCGAGCGTTTGTACGGATTGCTCAAATGCTGCGGCTGCGCCGGTACGGTTTCATCCGAGGGCACCAGCCGGCCGCTGGCATCGGGCACGGGCAGCCCCACGCAGCCCACGGTGCTGGTGTACACAATGCGCGAACAACCCATCGCACCGGCGATCTCGAGCACGTTCTGCGTCCCGGTCACATTGACCGCGTACATCGGCCGATAATCGCGCATCCACAAGTGGTAGAGCGCCGCCACGTGAAAGCACCAATCGCACCCGTAGAGCGCATCGCGCAATTTGTCCCGGTCGAACACGTCGCCCTCGACCCGCTCGAATTTCACGCCCTCCAGCGCCCGCAGGTCCGCCCCGGGCCGCACCAGCGCCCGAACCTCGTGCCCCTGAGCCACCAGCTCGTGAACCAGATTCGACCCCACAAAGCCCGTCGCGCCCGTGACGAAGCATTTCATAACGGGCCGGAAACTGACACAAAACCCGGCCCGAAGCGATGCGGATTTGCCGACTGGTCTTTGGCGGCGCGCCGCCTACACTGCCGGCCGCATGAACGTGGTCATTGGCGGACGCGCCCGGGCGTTTCGCACCGTGAGTTTCGACGCGGCAACCAACGCCGTACGGCTGATCGAACAACGGCTGCTGCCGCACGCCTTCCGCCTCGTGACCACGCGCGATTTCCGCCAAACCGCCCGGGCCATCCGCGACATGGTGGTGCGCGGCGCCCCGGCGATTGCCGCCACGGCAGCCTACGGCCTGGCCCAGGGCGCACGGGCCTTCCGCGGACGCGACCTCGAACCCTTCGAGCGTCATGTCGAAGCGGTCTTCCAGACGCTCAAAGCCGCGCGACCCACGGCGGTGGACCCGCTCAACGCCATGCGTCTGGTGCGCGCGGCGATGAACGCCGGACGCACCGTCGCGGAGCGTCAGGCGCTGGCCCTGAGCGCCGCCGAGGAATTCGCCAACCGCAGCGTCGAGGAATGCCGGGCGATCGGACAACACGGCGCGCCACTGATTCGAGACGGCATGCGCGTGCTGACCCATTGCAACGCCGGGTGGCTGGCGTGCGTGGACATCGGCACCGCCACCGC
>CAYXJB010000223.1:3243-4945 GCA_964465445.1 uncultured Verrucomicrobiota bacterium | reverse complement strand
AGCTCTCCGGCGGCCAGCAACAACGCGTCGCCATCGCCCGCGCGCTGGTCAACGACCCGCTCATCATCCTGGCCGATGAACCCACCGGTAATCTCGACTCGGCCTCCGGAGCCGAGATCCTGCGCCTGTTCGAGGAGCTTCACGGCCAGGGCAAAACCCTCGTGCTGGTGACCCACGACGCCAACGTCGCCGCCCACGCCCGGCGCGTGCTGCGGCTGAGCGACGGGCGGATCGAAAGCGACCTGCGCCGGTGAATCCGCCATCTCCCAACGTCGTTTCCGATGTTCCAGCCGGTGGGCCGCTGCCGCCGGCGGGCGATTGGACGCTGTTTGCGCCGGCGGCGGCGCGGCGTTTTTCGGCCGCGCACTGGCGACGCATCATCCGGCTGGGGCTCAAAAGTCTGTGGCTGCACCGGCTGCGCTCGTTTTTGACGGTGCTGGGCATCGTGTTCGGTGTGTGTTCGGTGATCGCGATGCTCGCCATCGGCGAGGGCGCCAGCTACGAGGCCCAGCAACAGATCAAAAACCTCGGCAGCCAGAACATCATCCTGCGCAGCGTCAAACCGCCCGAAGAACAAAAAATCACCGACCGCGCCAGCCAGAGCTTCGTGCTCCAGTACGGGCTGACCTACACCGACATCCGCCGCATTCGCGCGACGATTCCGGGCGTGACGGTCGTGCTGCCGGCCCGGGTGATCCGCGACTATGCCTGGTATCGCACCCGCCGGGTGGATTGCGAGGTGGTGGGCACCGACCCGGGATTTCCGGAGTTGCGCAACCAGCGCGTGCTGGCCGGCCGGTTTTTCACGGACCTGGACATGGAAAGCAAGGCGCCGGTCTGCGTCCTGAGCGCCGAGATGGTGCCGGTGCTCTTCCCGCTGGAAACGCCCCTGGGCCGACACGTGCGCATCGCCGGCAAATACTACGAGGTGATCGGCGTGCTGGCGCCGCTCAGCCCCACGAGCACCGCCGCCCCGACCGAGTCCTCCGGCGGCAACCCGCGCGCCGCCACCCCGCGGCTTTACATCCCGCTGGAAACCGCGCGCATCGCCTACGGCGAGCTGCTCTTGCGCCGGCGCACCGGCACCTTCGAGGCCGAGCGCGTGCAACTGCACGAAGCCACCGTGCAGGTCCACCGGCTCGAAGAGGTCATGAGCGTCGCCGAAGCCATCCGCCGCGTGCTCGAACACGGACACAAAAAAAAGGACTACGAGATCATCGTGCCGCTGGAGCTGCTCAAGCGCGCCGAGCGGACCAAACACATCTTCAACGTCGTGCTGGGCTCGATCGCCGCCATCTCGCTGCTGGTCGGCGGCATCGGCATCATGAACATCATGCTCGCCAGTGTGACCGAACGCACCCGCGAGATCGGCATCCGGCGCGCCCTGGGCGCGCGCCGACGCGACATCGTAGTGCAGTTTTTGGTCGAGACGGTCTTGCTCAGCGGCGCGGGCGGCCTGTTGGGCGTGGCGCTGGGCGTGGCCGTGCCGTTTGTGGTGACCTGGCTGGCGGGCATGAAAACGATCATCACGTTCTGGTCGCCGCTGCTGGCGTTTTCGATTTCGGCACTGGTGGGCGTGATCTTCGGGCTCTACCCGGCCCGGCGCGCCGCCCAAATGGACCCGGTCGAGGCGCTCCGACACGAGTGACGCCGCCGGGCGCATTGTCACCGGATTGTCACCGGCGCGTCATGGAATTGTTGC
>CAYXJB010000223.1:0-3206 GCA_964465445.1 uncultured Verrucomicrobiota bacterium | reverse complement strand
GGATTGCTATTGCTTGAAGCCGAGATGAACGCCCGAGTGCTGGTGGTGGACGACGAGCCCGAGACCGTCGAGCTGGTCGAGTTCAATCTCAAGCAGGCGGGCTTTCGGGTGGCCAGCGCCGCTGACGGACGCGCCGCGCTCAAAAAAGCCCGCGACTGGCAGCCGCATCTGATCGTGCTGGATCTGATGCTGCCGGGGCTCGACGGCTTTGAAGTGTGCAAACTGCTGCGAGCCGACCCGACCACCGCCCACATGCCCATCCTGATGCTCACCGCGCGGGCGGCCGAAGTGGACCGCGTGCTGGGCCTGGAGCTGGGCGCCGACGATTACCTGACCAAACCCTTCAGCCCGCGCGAGCTGCTCCTGCGCATCCGCAAGCTGCTGGAGCGCCAGCCCGACCCTGCAGCCCGGGCCACCGTCCTGCAATTCGGTCAACTGCGCATTGACCCGCCCAAACATCAGGTCACCGTCGCCGGCAAACCCGTCGAACTGACCGCCACCGAGTTCAAACTCCTCGAACTGCTCGCCCGCCGCGCCGGTCGCGTCCAGACCCGCGAGGTCCTCCTGCGCGACGTCTGGCAATACGACGCGGCCATTGACACCCGCACCGTGGACACGCACATGCGCCGGCTGCGCGAAAAACTCGGGCCCGCCGCAAAGCACTTGGACACCGTCCGCGGCGTCGGCTACCGGTTCGTCGAATGAACCCGACCCGCCCGCACGGCCCGGCCGGCGACACAAGCGTCCGCCAGACCGCCCCGCTCGGGCTCGAACGCGTTCACGCCGCGCCATGGGGCTGTGGCTGACAGTTCTGGCGCTGGGAGCGCTCGTCGCCCTGCACCTGCTCGGTCGCCGCGCCCACCGGCGCGAACTCGACTCGCTCCGGACCGAGCTGCAGCGGTTGCGCCGCGCCCAGGACACCGCCACGGCCGAGGCGCTGGCCCGCCAGGAAGCGGTCTTCGACAGCATGATCGAGGGCGTGCTGGTGCTGGACGAGCGCGGGCGGGTGCAACTGGCCAATCGCGCCTTCGTGCACATGTTTGGCGCCCCGGGTGGCGAGGCCGCCGGCTGGCGCGGTCGCGCTCTCTTGGAAGCCGTGCGGGTGCAGGAAATCGCCCGGATCGCCGAACGCGCCGTCCAACAAGGTCGGGTGGCCGATGAAGAACTGCGCCTGCCGGGCGAGCCGGAACGATGGCTGCAAATCAACGCCGCCGCCCTGCGCGGTCCCGATGCCCAACCGCGCGGCGTGATCCTGGTGTTTCACGACCTGACCCGGCTCAAGCAACTGGAGCGCACGCGCCAGGAATTCGTCGCCAACGTCAGCCACGAACTCCGCACCCCGCTCTCGCACATCCGCGGCTATGTCGAAACGCTGCTCGACGGCGCCAAAGACGATCCGCGCGTCGCCGCCCGGTTTCTGGAAACCATCGCCCGCAACGCCGAACGCCTCCGGTTGCTCATCGAGGATCTGTTGACCATTTCCGAACTCGAATCCGGTCGCGTCGCCCTGCAGATGCAACCGGTGGCGCTGCGCCCGCTGGTCCAGAAAGTCATCGAGGAATTCCACACGCGCGCCGCCCTGCGCCGCGTCAGCCTGTTCAACGCCGTGCCGGAGCTGTGCGTGCGGGCCGACACGGCGCGACTCGAACAGGTGCTCTCGAATCTGGTGGACAATGCCATCAAGTACGGCCGCATCGAGGGCCGGGTGACGGTCTCGGCCCGCGCGCTGGAAAGCGGCGAGATCGAGGTGGCGGTGGCCGACGACGGGCCGGGTCTGCCGGCCGAGGCGCTGGAGCGGGTTTTCGAGCGTTTCTATCGCGTGGACAAGGCCCGCTCGCGCGAGCAGGGCGGCACGGGTCTGGGCCTTTCGATCGTCAAACACATCGTCCAGAGCCACGGCGGACGCGTATGGGCGCACAGCGAACCGGGGCGCGGGGCGACGTTTTACTTCACGCTGCCGGCCGCCGCAGCCGCGCCCGACGCCGGCAACTGAACCGCAGCGTGACGCCCCCGGGCGGAAAGGACTTGGCCGGCGCGGTCCGGGCGCTTACAACAAGCCGCGCTGTCGTGTTCGAGCCCGGGCAAACCGGCCCGGGCCGGCGCAACCGGTTCGGGGCGGGCTGTCCCAGCCCGATCGGTTGCGCGAGCCGGCACGGGCATGAATCGAATCCGCGGTCATTTCTGGCGTGAGCTGTGGCGCAATCCGGGCCTGATCCAGTTGATCGGCGAGCTGGAACGGGCGCTGGCCGGTTGCCAGAGGGTGCTGGACGTGGGCTGCGGCTCGAATTCGCCCCTGCGTTTTCTGCGCGCCGGGCATCTGACCGGCGTGGATGGATACGCTCCGGCTCTGGAGCAAGCCCGGCAGCGAGGCACGCACGACGAACTCCTCCTGGGCGATATTCGCTCGGTCCGCCAACTGGTCGGCGGGCGACGATTCGACGCGTGCGTGGCGTTGGACGTCATCGAGCATTTGTCCAAAGCCGACGGCTGGCGGTTGCTGGAGGATCTGGAGCAGTTGGCGCTGCGGCGCGTGGTGATCCTGACGCCCAACGGGTTCCTGCCCCAATCCGGCCGCCAGGGCGATCTGCAGGAACATCTCTCAGGCTG
This sequence comes from uncultured Verrucomicrobiota bacterium, assembly GCA_964465445.1. Taxonomy (GTDB): domain Bacteria; phylum Verrucomicrobiota; class Verrucomicrobiia; order Limisphaerales; family JAOAIM01; genus JAOAIM01. The sequence continues at coordinate 599 of CAYXJB010000223.1, read as the reverse complement.
GACGCCCGCCGAACTGCGCCCGCGCGGTTACCGGGTCATCGGCCTGCTGGGACTCAAAACGCTCCGCGGCGAGTATCACCAACTGAAGCACCGGCCGCGCCCGTTCTGGTGGCTGGTCTCGATGCTCTCGCACTGGATCTACACCCGGCGACGACCCGAGAAAGCCGCGGCCATCTTCTGCGTCAAATCGCTCGACCGATGAGCGGCGGCGCAACGACGCGCATCGAGCCGTCGTTCAAAACTCGCTCCGATCCACCTTCGGCAGGCCGCTTTTCCAGAGCTGTCGCACCTCGCGCCAGCAGGCCGGCCGAAGCCGAAAAAAGCGCAGCATCCACCAATCCCCGTGCCGACGCAGTTGCCGGATGCGGGCCCGTTCCCGGCGGATGTGCTCGCGCAAGCGCCAGCACTCGAAAAGCGCGCGCCAATAGACCCGCCGGAAGACACCGGGCCGACCCAGCAACACTGACACCAGAACGCCTTCGGCCAGGATGCGCAACGCCTGCAGCACCGCCAGCCCCAGCAGCAGATGTTGCGCGTTCTTGAGCAGCAGCAGCAACCCGTTCCGACACACGTAAAAGCGCACCATCTCGTTGGTGCGG
>CAYXJB010000222.1:0-4973 GCA_964465445.1 uncultured Verrucomicrobiota bacterium | reverse complement strand
ATCGAGTTCTGGGGACCGGACGGCATGTGCACGAGCTTTTACCTGGGCGCGTTGCGGGCGGCCACGCTCATGGCCCGTGCGCTGGGCGATGACGTGCCACTCTACAACGAGCTGTTGGAAAAGGGCCGCCGCCGGATGGAAACCGAGCTTTTCGACGGCGAGTACTTCTTCCAGCGCGTCGAATGGCGGAATTTGCGCGCTCCGGATCCGACCCGACCCGACGCCGGAGGGGATCTGCCGCCGGAAGCCCGCGAGCTGCTCCAGCGCGAAGGTCCCAAGTATCAGTATGGCCGCGGCTGTTTGTCGGACGGCGTGCTGGGCGCGTGGATGGCGCTGGTGTGCGGTGTGGGCCATTTCCTGGACCCGGCCAAGGTCGCCAGCCACCTGCGCGCGGTGCACAGGTACAACCTGAAACTGGACCTGACCGATCACGCCAACCCGCAACGGCCCAGCTACGCGTGCGGGGCCGAGGGCGGTCTGCTGTTGTGCACCTGGCCCAAGGGCGGCGCGCCCTCGCTGCCGTTCGTGTATTCCAACGAGGTCTGGACCGGCATCGAATACCAGGTCGCCTCTCATCTCATTTTCATGGGCTACGTCGCCGAGGGCCTGCAGATCGTGCGGGTGTGCCGCGACCGCTACGACGGACGGGTGCGCAACCCGTTCAACGAATACGAATGCGGCCACTGGTACGCCCGTGCCATGTCCAGCTACGCGCTCTTGCAGGCGCTCAGCGGCGCCCGCTACGACGCCGTCGAAAAAATCCTCTACCTCGAACCGCGCATCCGCGGCGACTTCCGCTGTTTTCTCTCGACCGCCACCGGTTACGGGCTGGTCGGCGTCCGACACGGCCAACCGTTCCTGGACGTCAAAGCCGGACAGATCGAAGTCCGCGAAATCCGATACCAACCCTGCCGATGAAACCCCGCCGTTTCGCTCTGATGACGACGCTGCTTGCAAGCTGGCTGAGTGCGCCGGCTCAAACGCCCATGCCGCTCTGGCCCGAGGGCGCGCCCGGAGCGCTGGGCCGTTCGACCAACGACGTGCCCACGCTCACCCCGTTCCCGGCCCCGCCCGGGAAAGCCACCGGCGCGGCGATCGTCATCTGTCCGGGCGGAGGCTATGGCGGACTGGCCGAGCACGAAGGCAGTCACTACGCCCGCTGGCTCAATGAACTGGGCATCACCGGCTTTGTGCTGCGTTACCGGCTCGGCTCGAGCGGTTATCGTCACCCGGCGATGTTGCAGGACGCCGCCCGCGCGCTGCGAACCGTCCGCGCCCGCGCCGCCGAATGGAAACTCGACCCCGGTCGCATCGGCATCATGGGTTCATCGGCCGGCGGGCATCTGGCTTCGACGCTCCTGACGCACTTTGACGCCGGTCGGCCCGAGGCCGGCGACCCGATCGAACGCGTCAGTTCGCGGCCCGACCTGGGCATTCTCTGTTATCCGGTCATCACGCTGGTCGGCCCGTACGCGCATCGGGGCTCGCGCAACAACCTGCTGGGCCCGGAAGGCCCCGAGGCGCTGGCCGAATCGCTCTCGAACCACAAACACGTCACCGCCCGGACACCGCCGTGTTTCATCTGGCACACGGCCGAGGACAAGGGCGTGCCGGTGGAAAACGCGATTCTCTTCGCCGAAGCGTTGCGGGCCGCCGGTGTGCCCTTCGAGCTGCACATCTACGAGCGGGGTGCGCACGGACTGGGTCTGGGCACGCGTCAGTGGAATCCCGAAGCGCGTCATCGCTGGACACTCGATTGCGCGGCATGGCTGCGCGAACGCGGATTCGCGCGCTGAACCGCCCGGCGGCACTGACCGGCCTTTTGGCTGGCGGGGCTCTCGTTGGAGAGGAGTTGCGTGGCACAACGACGGCCCGCCAGAACGAACGCCACCGGCGACCCGGCGGCGGCACTGTCACGGTTCGGCAACAGCTCGATAGAACTTCGTGGGCACGGTCGCGGATACCGACTCGGTCAACGTCCATTGACCGTCGTCGCCGGCGGTGTTGGTGGCCACAGCCGTCCAGAAATTCAGGCTCGTCGAAGCGCTGAGCGTATAACGGTGGCCGGGAACTCCGGCGACACGCACCCGGATGAGATCGTTGCTCCGGTTCAGGCTGATCGCCGGCACATCCAGCGCCTTGCGCAGGTTGAGTCGCCCGCCGCTGAGGCATTGGTTCACATAGGCGGGCTTGACGTCCACCGTCGCCCGCAGCCAAGCGATCCATTCACAGGGTGTGCCCTGCGGCCGGGCCTGCCGCACCAGCGCCAACGCACCCGCGGAAAATGCCGTCGCCATGGACGTTCCGCTCCGGGATTCATACGCCGTATCCCCGCCCCAGGCGGTCGAAATGATGTCCGCTCCGGGGGCGAAGAGGTCCACGTTCGTCGCGCCGTAATTGGAGCTGCTCCAGCGTTCGTCGGTGCGGGTGGATGCGCCCACGGCCAGCACGTTGTCCAGGGGCAGGCTGGCTGGATAAAACGCGGTCAGATCGCCATTGGCCGCGTTGTTTCCGGCCGCGGCCGCCACCACGATCCGGTCGGCACGCGCCGCCCAGAGCGCGTTCGAGAGCGCGGCCGAGAAGTTTGGACCGCCCCAGCTCAGGTTGAGGATGTGCACACCGTTGCTGCGCGCAAATTCGATGCACGCGATGGCGTCGGCGATGAAGCCGTTGCCGGCCGCGTCGAGGAACTTGCAGGCCATCAGTCGCGCTCGCCAGGCCACGCCGGCAACACCCCGGCTGTTGTCGCCCACCGCGGCAATGATGCCCGCCAGGTGTGTGCCATGGCCGTTGTCGTCCCACGGATCATGCCCGTTGCTCAGCGCGTTGTAGCCGGGCGAACCATCGAGCGGATTGCGCCAGAGATTTTCTGCCAGATCCTCGTGTGTGTGCCGCACACCCGTGTCCACGATCGCCACCACAACGTTGCTGGCGCTCCGGAGCACGTCCCAGGCTTCGGGTCCGTCCAGGTCGGCATCGGGCAATCCGCCGTTCTGACCGTAATTATTCAACGCCCATTGCGTACCGTTTTGAAAGTACGGGTCGCTCGGAAACGTGCCGGCAACCGAGACCCGGTAATCCGGCTCGGCCCAGGCGATCGAGCGATTCGTGCGGCAACTCGCCACTGCTTCACCCACGCTTTCCGCCGCTCCCACCCGAACCAACTGCATCCCGCCCAGGCGCGGAAACACGCGCAGCACGGTCCGCCCCCGGGCCGCATGATCGGAGATCAACCTCGCTGGCGGGGCATCCGGACGGGGCATGAGCAAAAAACGGGTTGGATGGAACTCGCTCGTTGACGAAGCCGCGCGCGCGCTGCCGCTGCACAGCCCGAGGACCCCGATAAGAAGCCCCACAGCAAATCGAGCGCGCGGACCCGTTCCGACCAGGCCGTGGGGCGGTCGGGCACGGCATCGCGTTGAGCCGGCTGAGTTCAAAGCGTACGACTCCAATATGCCCTTGGCCCCGGTCTTGGCGAGCTCGCGTTGCAGAACCGTTTTCGCGGCTGGGATCGCTTTTGAACCCGCTTCGACGGAGTCGCCGCTCAACACGCTGCACGGGCTCTGGTGAGATTGCGACTTTGGAGTCGCCGGGCAGCCGACGCGCCGCCGGCCAAAATTTAGCCGTTGACTTTTGTGCGGTCTAAAACCCTAAATACGCCGTGAACACAATCAAATCCCCCGGCGACCTTTGGCACCGGAGGCTCTTCCGCTCCTTGGGGAACACCATCGTTCGGCGCTTTGCATTCCTGCCACGCAGTTGGATTTTGTTTTCCAGTCTTGCTGTGGGTCTGGGTTGCCTCTGTAGCCGGGCGGGCACCGAACCGCTGCCGTTGACTGAAACACCACCCGGCAGCGCCCTTTACCTCGGGGCGGTGACCAACTCGTTCGACGGCATCGGCAGCGGCGCGGCCGACGATTGGACTTTCGAAGCCGAGGCGGGCGACCGCGTCACGGTGCGTATCGAGACAGCCATCGGCAACGCCCGGCCGCGGCTGCGCTTGCTCAATCCCTCCGGAAGCACCATTGCCAGTGTGGACGGCAGCACGGCGGGCATCGCTGAGTTCTTCAACGTGCTCCTGTCCGTTCCCGGCGGCTACCGGGTGCGCGTCTACACCGACAATCAAGTCTCTGATTACCGCCTCCGCATGGATCTGAGCCGTGGGCCGAGCCTGGAGGTCGAAGCCAACGACGCCACCAACACCGCAAACGTTCTGCCCCCTGTGTCGCTGGCCGGCAGCTTCCGTTTGCGCGTGGCCGGTGCGCTGCCGGGCACTGACAGCGCGGGCGACTTTTACGCGCTGGGCACGTTGGACATTGACAACACCGTCTCTGCAGATCTGTTTACCGGCCCGGGCAGCACACTGCAGCCCGGCGACGCCCAGCTCGCCCTTTTCCGTCTGGGCCAGACCAACGCCGTCTTCACCACCAACGCCAACTTCAGCTTTCTCATTGCCGAGCGCGGCGAGTATTTCGCCCGGATCTCCAGCCTCACCAATCGTGATTTGCTCGCCCGCTATCTGCTGACATTGACCGTGACCGATGACGTGCCTCCATCGGTCCTGAACGTGACTCTGCCCGCCGAGGCGGCAACTGTCAGCGACATCATCAACAGCTTCACCGTGACGTTCTCCGAGCCGATGCTGCCGGGCACCGTAACCAATGTGGCCAACTTTAGCCTCCGGCAGGCCGGTCCGGACGGCTTGTTCGGCACGGGCGATGACGTGCTGTATCCGCTGGTGCCGCCGGCCTACTCGAGCGGCAACACCGCCACCTTCGCCCTTTTGGATGGTCCACTCCAGCCCGGGAGCACCCGCCTGACCATCGCTGCCACGGTCACCGACCGCGCCGGCAACCCCCTCGCCCCGGCCTTCACCCGCAACTTCGCCGTCGAGCGACTCGGCATGTTCCAGTTCGAAAACCGCGCCAACGACGCGCTGGGGGGTGCGAGCTCGTTGAGTTTGAGTCCGACCA
>CAYXJB010000221.1:0-4991 GCA_964465445.1 uncultured Verrucomicrobiota bacterium | reverse complement strand
CGTCTGCTGGTGCGCCAGGCCACCCAGAGTCTGGCTGAAGCGCAAAGCACCGCCAACGCTCCCAACCCGGTCAATCGAAAAGTTTACGTCGGCAGCCAGACCCTTGCGCCGGGCGGTGGCGCCATCGAATTCAAAATCCCCAGCGGCAGCTACGTCATCTACGGTCTCCAATGGCCCGAACCCAGCCGCGCCAATCTTCACACCAACGCCATCCTCATCCGTCAGGGCGGTCGCCTCGTGCCGCGCATCACCGTGCTGCGTCGCGATGGCGTCAACGGCGACCCGAACTTCAATCCGCTCTATCCTTTCCGAATGCGCGGCAGTGTGGACGCAACCGGCACGCTGCTGACCGGCCAGAACGTTTCCAATCGCACCTACGCCATTGACATCCCCATCGTGACCAACGGGCCGATGGACATTCTGGTGCGCTGCGATGCCTCGGCCGCCAACACCCTAGTCAAGCTCGACGGCGGCGTGGACCTCAACAGCGCCATGGGCATCAGCAATCACTTTGGCAGCGACTATCGCGACAACCGGCCGGGCGAGGCGACCGACGTGTTTCTGGGTTACGAGCAGACGGCGTTGCAGTTCCGCCACGGGCCCGAGAAGTTCGCCGCGGCCAACACCAATCGCAACACGCTCGTGTCGCTGGGGGCCGAGACCTACGTTTACACCGTTGGCGGGACGAATTTCATCGTCAACGGACCGACCAATCCGACCAACACGACCAACAGCACCGCCGCCTGGGTTTGGCACGATCCGTCCGCGCCCGTGAGTGCGGCCGGCGGTCCGGCCACCCAACGCGTGCCGTTGCAGCCCACCAACGGTGCGTCGGTGGACATCTGGGTGCGCGCCGGTTACCAGTTCCAGATCAACCGCTGCTTCATCTACTACACCACCGACGGGAGCAATCCCGAAGGCGCATTTGGTGTGGGCAAGGGCACGACGCGGGTGATCGAGGCGTTCTTTGCAGGTGACGATACCGGCGACGGGACCATTGACTGGTGGAAGGGCACGATTCCGGCCAGCAACCATCTCAACGGCGTGCAGGTCCGCTACAAGATCGCGCTGTTCCACGACGCCATCGCGCCGATGAACTACTGGGACGACGCCAAAGTCTTCGGGCTGACCCAGGCCGCGATCACCAATTTCAATCCCGCCACCGCCCTGGTGTGGTTGCACAACAACCGCAACTCCAACCACACCCGGATCGGCCTGAGCGAGGGTTTTCACATCCTCCGCGCGCGCTGTTTCCTGCCGCGCACCGGCAAGGCGTCGGTCTTCAACACGTTTGCGCAGACCTTCTATTACGACACCGCCCCCCCGACCGGTGCGGTCGCTCTGCCTGCAGGCGACGGCGCCACGCTCAGCAACACGACCTATCAGATCGTCGTGCGGGCTGATGCGTCGGTCACGGCCGTCGAGGTCAACATCCAGGACAGCGACCCGAACAATGACGACGCAGTGACCGGGCAAAACAACGGCAACGGGCTGACCAACGGCGTGCCGAAGTTCGCCGCAGCCACCGCCGTGAGCCCCGATCCGGCCCTCAGCGCGCTGTATCCCACGTTGCCGCTTGAATTTCGTTTCACCTATCAGGCCATCCCGACCAATGGCACCGCCACCGTTACAGTTCGGCTCAAGGAAGCGTCCACGGCCGTGTTGCCGGATCGGTTCACGGACCTGACCCGCACGGTCAATACGTTCGCCCCCGCCCAGGTGCTGCAGATCAGCGCGCCGGCCTTCGATGGACAGGTCCTGACGCTGCAGACCAACGACCTCTACACCATTCGCGCGTGCTTCTCGCAGAGCCTGGGTAACAACATTGATTTTTTCAGCATCTACATCAACGGCGTTTATCAGCCGCGCCGCGCGCCCAACCAGGCCCCGCTCTACATCATCAGTCCCTCCGGCTGTGGCAGCGGCATGCGACAATTGAGTTACGACTGGGCCGGCGCGCAGCCCGGGACAAACCTCATCCAAATCTTTTACACCAACACGCCCGTGCTCTCGGACTCCCGGACGGTGATCGTGCGTCGGCCGGTGGACCCCGGGATGGATTCCGATGGCGACGGCATGGCCGACTGGATGGAACAGATCGCGGGCACCGACCCGTACGACGCCTCCTCGGTGTTGCGGATCACCGAACTGGCCAACGGCAGCCAGTTGGTCGTCTGGGACAGTGTGCCGGGCGTCAATTACCAGGTGCTGGCCACCACCAATCTGCACGAGCCCATGCAGCCCATCAGCCCCGTCATCCAGGCCAGCGGCACGTCGAGCTTCTACTTCGACGCCGCGCCCGACGCAACGAACAAATTCTACCGCATTCAGGTCGTCCCATGAACACCCCGGCCCGAGCAGGCAGGATTTTGGGGCTGGCCGGCGTGCTGGCCGCCGCCGCACTACAGGCCCAGCCGGTACTGACCGTCAACGGCCTCAATGCCAATTACACCACCACGCACGTGTTCGTGGACGAGGTCGCCGGCGATGCCGTGCCATTGCAGATCGAGTTCCGCCCCAACGCCGCCAACCTCACGCAGGTGGAGACCTACAGCAATCTCAACCGCCGCGACCGCGCCACGGTGGATGCGGACGGAGACGGCACCGAGGACGGCATCCTGCCGCCCGGCGGCAACCTGGTGGTGGCCGGCAGCGACGCGCACTATTTCAAAGCTTATCCGATGAGCAACGCCGGCGGGGGCACGTACACTCTGACGCTTTTCGCCACCAAGACCGGCGCCTACCGGCTCACGGCACGCTACAAGGTCAGCGGCGATCCGAACTGGCACTACTACAACGATTTCAACGGCCAGCGCGATCATTGCATCGTGGTCTCGCCGCGCAAAGCGCGCGACATCGTCCTGTACGAACTCAACACGCTCAACGTCGAGGCGCAGGGGACGAATTTTGCCGACCGAAGCACGTTTGTGGATCTGTACGACGGCCCCGGCGCCCGGCCCTACCACGGCGTCAGCGCCCGATTCAATCTCGGTTATCTCACCGGGCTGGGCGTCAACTGGTTGTGGTTTCAACCGATCCACCCCCAGGGCGTCGCCGGACGTCAGATTGATCCGGACACGGGCCAGCCCTACGAAATCGGCAGCCCGTACGCGGTGAAGAATTTCTTCGCCGTCATGCCCCTGATGAGCAAGGCCAACACCCGCGAGGCCGCGCTGATGGAATTCTCCAACTTCGTCGCCGCCGCCGATGCCGACGGCCTGAGTATCATGCTCGACGCTGCATTCAACCACACGGCGCACGACTGCGAGCTGGCCGAACGGGGCGTGGCGTACTTTGCCCCCGGTGCGCAGCCCACCAACGAAATCCGCAACCACGAGGCGCGCTTCTATTCACGGACCGACGCCTACGACATGCGCGCGTTCAACGCCACCAGCATCGCCATCGCCCCGGATCGCTACGACTTCGGCAAGTGGAGCGACGTGTTCGACGTGTATTTCGGTCGCTACGCCGCGCTGGTGCCCAACGCGTCGCAATCGGGCAATTACCTGAGCGAAGCCGACTGGTTCGACTCGAGCATCGGCAGCGAAAACGCCTCGGGGCCGGGCAACGGACATTTCGACACCATCACGCGCAACGTCTGGAGGTATTTCGGCGACTATATGCTCTACTGGCTGGACCGGACCGGCTGTCCGGCCGGCACGCCGCCGGATCAAACCTGGCGCGGGGTGGACGGGTTGCGGGCCGACTTCGGCCAGGGTCTGCCGCCCCAGTGCTGGGAATACATCATCAACAAGGCGCGCTCGCGAAAGTGGGATTTCGTGTTCATGAGCGAATCGCTCGACGGCGGCAACGTGACCTACCGTTCCAACCGCCACTTCGACATCCTCAACGAGAACATCGTCTTCGAGTTCAAAACAGCGACCACCGCCAGTGCCTACCGCGGGATCTTCGAGGCGCGTCGCACCGCTTACGGCCAGGGCCTGGTGCTGCTCAACACCACCTCGCACGACGAGGAAAGCTACGACGATCCCTGGCAGGCGTGGATCCGCTTCGCTGTCGGCAGCACCATTGACGGCGTGCCGATGATCTTTTACGGCCAGGAACTGGGCATCTCCCGGAACTTCGGCTTCGACCGCTACGAGTTGAACTTCGGCAAGACCATCCCGCACTTCAAGAAGTTCAACTCGCTGCAGCCGATCCTCAATCCCGCCAACCGGAATTTCGGCCTCGATCAGCTCTACCCGGTTTACGCCGCCGTCAACCAGGCCCGTCAATTCAGTCGCGCGCTGCGCAGCTCGAATCGCTACTTCCTGAACCTCATCGGCGGCGGCGTCCACGAATCGCTCTACGCCGTAGCCAAGTACGAACAACCCAACGGCGCGCCGAACTTCTACGATGTCGTGTTCGCCTTCGTGAATCTGGATCGCAACAACAACCAGTCGGGCAGCTTCAACCTGAACATCACGCAGAACGGCGCCAACCTCTTCGGCATCAAACCGCACCGGCTCTACAACGTCAAAAACATCGCCGCCTACACCGGCGTGGATGCAACGCGTCGCGATCTCTGGCTCTGGGGCGGCGGCCTCGCCGGCTCGAATCTTCTGGCCAACGGGCTGTTTGCGGCTCTGAACAAGGTGCCGACCACCGACGCGGGCTGGACCAACGCGCCCTACGAGGCGCAGTTCCTCAAACTCTACGACGTCAGCCCGCCACCAACGCCGTCCGCGCCCACCGGCCCGCCCGAGGGCTGGGTCATCGGGACGAATGTGACGTTCTCCTGGGCGGCGGTGAGCGATCCCGAAGGCGGCATCTCGGGCTATCATCTGTTGGTCGGCACGAGCCCCGGCGGCTCGAACCTGTTCAACGGCACGGTCGCCACCACCAATCGCACCATCAGCGGCAGCTACGGGCAGACGCTCTACGCGCAGGTCAGCGCCTTGAACCATGCCGGCATCGAAGGCGACTTCGGCCCCGGCAGCACCGGCGTCCTGCTGCTCGATCCGGCAGCCGATGCGGACGGAGACGGCACC
>CAYXJB010000220.1:0-5049 GCA_964465445.1 uncultured Verrucomicrobiota bacterium | reverse complement strand
GGCGGAGCTGGAGCGCATTTTGGCCACCCACACAAACGAGACACGGGCACACCTGGTTTTGGGCAATCTCTACGCCGGGCCGCTGGGCGACCCCGCTCGGGCCCGGGCGCATTATCTGCGGGTGTTGGAACTGGATGCGCGGCATCCGCAGGCGGCGGCGATCCGGTTCTGGCTGGCGGAGAATCCGCGCTGAAGCTGGCACAAATTTGGCTTGGTCAGTTCGGAATCGGGACGCTCCGCACGCGCGGGGTCGGTCCCGGTTTTCGAGATGAGCCTGGATCAACTGCCATTTAACTGGTTCGACCTGGTACTGGTGGTCGTGTTGCTGATGGGCCTGTTTCACGGGCGCAAGCGTGGCATGTCCGAGGAGCTGCTGGTGTTTTTGCAATGGCTGGCGATCGTGATCGTGAGCGCCGCCGGCTACCAGGCGTTGGGCGATCGGATTGCGGCCGTGACACCCTTGAGCCATCTGACCTGCTACGTGCTGGCGTATGTGGTGCTGGCGCTGGGCGTGGTGGTGGCGTTTCTGCTGTTCAAGCGGCTGTTTCACGGCAAGTTGGTCGGCAGCGATGCGTTCGGACGGGCGGAGTATTATCTGGGCATGGCCGCGGGGATGACGCGGTTTGGGTGCGCGCTGCTGGCCGGCCTGGCACTGTTGAATGCGCGCGCCTACAGCCCGGAGGAAATCCGCGCCTACCAGGCCTACCAAAACGAGGTTTACGGCAGTGAATATTTCCCCGGCCTCCAAACGCTCCAGGCCAACGTGTTCGAACGCTCGCTGACCGGACCGCTGATCCGATCGCATCTGGGATTTCTGCTCATCAAACCCACGGCACCGGAACGGCGCGAACTGCCGCGCAAGGACTGGTCCATGCCCTGAGCGGCGGGCCGGCGGATTGTCAACCGGCGCGCCGGCGTTAAGCTGGTCGCCGAATGAGCGGCATCTCGCCCCAAACGCTCGAACGGATTCGCGCCGCCAATGACATCGTCGAGGTCATCAGCGGCTACGTGCCGTTGAAGCGCGCAGGCGCGAACTTCGTGGCGTTGTGCCCGTTCCACCGCGAAAAGACGCCCAGTTTCAACGTCAATCCCCAACGCCAGATTTTTCACTGCTTCGGCTGCCACAAGGGCGGGGATGTGTTCACGTTCGTGATGGCCTACGAGAACATCGGGTTTCTGGATGCGGTCCGGCGTCTGGCCGAGCGCGCGCGGATTCCGATCGAATGGGAGCGCGGCCCCGCCGCCGCCGCGGCGCGGCATCTGAAGGATCTGCTGCTGGAAATCCATGAGCAGATCACGCAACGGTGGCACGCGTGCCTGCTCAACGAAGCCGCCGGCGAACCCGCCCGGGCGTATCTGGCCCAACGCGGCGTTTCGCCCGAGGCGCTGCGTCTGTTCCGGCTGGGTTTTGCGCCCGATCTGTGGGACGACACCGTCAACTGGGCGCGCCGCAAGGGGTACGCTCCGGAACTGGTCGAGAAGGCCGGACTGATCATCCGCCGGTCCTCCGAGCCGGGCTGGTACGACCGGTTTCGCGGGCGGGTAATGTTTCCGATCTGCGACGAGCAGGGCCGGGTGATCGGCTTCAGCGGACGGGTGCTGGCCGGGGACGAGAAAACCGCCAAGTACGTCAATTCGCCCGAGACGGCGATTTTCAACAAGGGCCGGGTGTTGTTCGGTCTGGACAAGGCCAAGCGCGCCATTCTGCAGGCCGGTTGCGCGATTGTGTGCGAGGGACAATTGGACCTGATCGCCTGCCACATGGCCGGCGTGCAAAACGTGGTCGCGCCCCAGGGTACGGCGCTGACGGCCGAGCAGGCGCGCATCCTCAAGCGCTATGCCGAGGAGGTGGTGCTGTGCTTCGATTCGGACGAGGCCGGTCAAAATGCCGCCATCCGCTCGCTCGATGCGCTGCTGGGTTCGGGTCTGGCAATCCGGGTGGCGGTGATCCCCGCGCCGCATGATCCGGACAGTTTCATCCGCGCCCACGGCGCCGAGGCCTTTCGCGAGCTGATCGCCCGGGCCGAAGGATTCTTCGACTTTTTGCTCCGACGGCTCTGCGCGCTTCACGATCCGGCCACCGATCGCGGTCGGATGCTCATCACGCGCGAGATGGCCGCTGCGGCGCACAAAACCGGCAATCAGGTCCTGGTGGATACCTGCGCGCAGAAGACCGCCTATCGGCTGGGCGTGGACATCCAGGCCGTGCGCGCGGAGTTCCGGAAGGTCACCGTGGCGGGCACACCCGCCGAAAGCTCCGACGCGGCGGCCGCGTCGGCCCGACCGCCGGCGCTCGAATTCTGGCTGCTGAAACTGCTTTTCCTGCACGAGTCGCTGGCCGGCTGGGCGGCGATGCACCTGCGGCCCGACTGGATCGAACATCCGCTGGTGCGGGAGATCGTCAGCCGTCGTCTCCAGGCTCAGGCCGAGGAAGGGTGGATTGGCTTGCCGGCATTCCTCGATTCGCTTCCCTCGCCCGAAATGCAGTCGCTGGTCACCGAGGCGGCCACCGAAGCGCGCCCGATCCCCAAACCCGAACAGCAGATCGCGGACGTGACCCTGCGGCTGCGCAACCAGTATCTGGACCGGCAACTGGCGGCGCTCAATGCACGGCTGATCGAGCCCGGAACCACGCCGGAGGAACGTACGCAGATCATCCAGCAGCAAGAGCAACTGCGCCGGCTCAAACGCGAACCCCTCCAACCGCTGGCTGAGCAGCACTAGATCGCTGCGCTGTTGCCTGGCGAAGCCGGCCGGACGCTTTCCGCCCCGAGCGGAATCCTCCTTGCCAACGGAGCGGCCGGCGGCGAGCCTCCGCGCGCATTGATCCTCAACCAAAGAAAGGCTCTGTCATGAAATTCATGCACGTTCTGGTTGCCGGACTGACTGCGGTTGCCCTCATGGCGGGAGGTTGCAAGAAAAGCGGTGTGGACACCGCCCGGCTTGAAAACAGTTTCAAGTCCGCCGAGGCACCGGCGCAGACGCTCGTTGAAGAGGCGGTGACCACGATCAAGGCGGGCGATTACGCCGGCGGGCTGGCCAAACTCAAATCGGTGGCCGACAAAGCCAAACTCACGCCCGAGCAGCAACAGGCGATTCAGGATGTGATCGCGCAATTGCAGAAGTTGCTCGGCGAGGCGGCGCAGAAAGCGACCCAGGATGCCGGCAAGGCCGTGGGCGATTTGCAGAAGTCCCTGCCCCGATAAGGTGTGCTCTCTGACGGCGGCGTGCCACGGCCGTCAACCGGACCGAAGCGCACGGCGGGTCGGGTGTTTCCCGGTCGGCCGCGGGTTGTTTCGGCGGTGCGCTTACTTGGCGCCCTGATCTATCCAGGCGCGGATCAGGGCGATCTCCTCTCGCGTGAGCGGCGGAATGCCGGCCTTGTTGTCGGGCGGCGGCATCCAGTGATCCTCATCGCCCAGGCGCGCCACGTTATGAACCAGCGCGCTGGCAGCGCTGTCGCCCGGCACAATGACCTTGCCCTCGGCGCTGCCCTTGAGCGCCCCTTCGAGCGAATCGAGCCGGAGTTTCGCCTTGGGTTTCTCCGGGCCGTGGCATTTGACGCAGGAGCGGTCGAAGATGGGTTTGATGTCATTGGCGTAGGTGACGCCCTGCTTGGGGGCCGGAGGCGGGAGTTTGCTCACGTCCACCCTGGCCGGCTTCTCAGCGGCGCCGAAGGTCGGTGCCGTGGTCAGCGCGCCGCCCAGCAGAATCGAAAACACAATCGAGGTTCGCATGGATAACAGGCTGTTTCGGATGTCGCTTCCACAGACGCGCAGCCGGGCGAGGGCATTCAACGCCCCGACGCGATCCGGGCTGCAATCGTCCCTGCGGAATTCCCCCGGCGCTAGCGCGTGGCCGATTTGACCTTCTGCCAGGTGCCGGTGCGTGCCGAGGCGAGCACCGCGTCGCAGACGTATTGCGTTTCGAGCGCGTCGCGGAAGGTTGGGCTCACGGGTTTGCCTTTCGCCAAACCGTCGAGGAAATCGGCCACTTGATGCACGAAGCTGTGTTCGTAACCGATCTGGAGGCCGGGCACCCACCATTTGTCCATGTAGGGGTGATCCCCGCCGTGGTCGGTGACGTGGATCGAGCGCCAGCCGCGCACCTTGCCCGGATCGCGATGATCGAAGTACTGCAGTCGGTGCAGGTCGTGCAAATCCCAGGCGATGCTCGCGTGTTCGCCGTTGATTTCGAAGGTGTAGAGGGCCTTGTGGCCGCGGGCGTAGCGGGTGCTCTCGAAGGTGGCGAGCGAACCGTTGGCAAAGCGCGCCAGGAACGCGCAGGCATCGTCAATGCCCACGGGAGCGACCTTGCCGGTGAGGGTGTGTTTGCGCTTTTTGATGAACGTTTCGGTCATGGCCGTGACCGATTCGATGCGTCCGTTGAGCCACAGCGCGGTGTCAATGCAGTGTGCCAGCAGATCGCCGGTCACACCACTGCCGGCGGCTTTGACGTCCAGCCGCCAGAGCGCCGTGCCGCCCTGGGGCAGCTCGGGACTGATCGTCCAGTCCTGGAGAAACTTGGCGCGGTAGTGGAAGATTTTGCCCAGCCGACCCTCGTCAATGAGCCATTTGGCGAGCGTGACCGCGGGCACACGCCGGTAGTTGTACCAGACCATGTTCGGCACGTTGGTCTTTTCGACGGCTTTGACCATTTGCTCGCCTTCGGCCCCGTTCATGGCCAGGGGTTTTTCGCACAAGACCATTTTGCCGGCTTTGGCGGCGGCAATGGCAATTTCGGCGTGAAAATTGTTCGGCGTGCAGATGTCCACCAGATCAATGTCGTCACGCTCGATCAGCCGGCGCCAGTCGGTTTCGACCGATTCGTAGCCCCACTTGCGGGCGAAGGCCTGGGCATTGGCCGGGTTGCGACCGCACACGGCCTTGAGAACCGGCTGGTATTCCAGATCGAAGAAGTTGTTGACCTTGCGATAAGCGTTCGAATGGGCGCGACCCATGAACCCGTATCCGATCAGTCCGACGCGAAGTGGTTTCATAGCAAGTGCTCCGACTGCCAATACAAAACCCGGTCGAAGCACACCAGGCA
>CAYXJB010000219.1:0-5079 GCA_964465445.1 uncultured Verrucomicrobiota bacterium | reverse complement strand
GTTTTTGGCGGCGACGGCACGATGCTGCGCGTGGCCCGCGAGGTGGCCGGAGCGCACACGCCCCTGTTGGGCGTGAATCTGGGCGGGTTGGGCTTTCTGACAGCGGTGCGCACCAACGAACTGGATCACGCGCTCGAACAGATCTGGGAGGGCCACTACAGCTTCGAATCACGCGCGCTCATCGAATCGCTCGCCCAGTGCCAGAACCGCCTGCTGCGCGCCACCGCGCTCAACGACATCGTCATCAGCCGCGGCATCGTCTCCCGGCTCATTCAACTGGATGTGGATGTGGACGGCGAACCGCTCACGCGCTATCGGGGCGACGGGCTGATCATCAGTTCGCCCACCGGTTCGACGGCCTATTCGCTGGCGGCCGGGGGCGCGCTGGTTTCACCGGCGGCGGAGGTGTTTGCGCTGACGCCCATTTGCCCGCACACGCTCACCAACCGGCCGCTCATTCTGCCCTTGCGCTCGGTCATCCGCGTGCGGGCGATCAGCCAGAAACCCTCGACGATCCTGAGCGCTGACGGGCAGATGCTCGGCGAACTGGACGCCGGCGACCTGGTCACGGTGCGGCGCAGCCGCCGTTCGGTGCGCCTGGTGCAACTGGGCCAGCGCTCGTTTTTCGAGGCGTTGCGCCAGAAATTGCACTGGCGCGGAGCCTATGTCTGAGGCGACCCGCAAACGGATTCCGGCCCGCGCCGCACCCGGCCGGCTCGACAAGGCCGCGCCGGCCCAAGGCCGGTCCTGACACGAGCGGGTTGCGCCGATCGGCACGCATGGTCCGGCTCAAAGACATCGCTGCAAAGGCTGGTGTGGCGGTCATGACCGTCTCCAAGGCGCTCCGCGACGCGCCGGACGTGGCCCCGGCCACTCGTGCCCGCATCCGCGCGCTGGCCGAACAGATGGGTTACGTGCCCGACGCCGCGGCCCGCGGGTTGCGCTCGCGCCGGACGCAAACCTTCGGCGTGGTCGTCTCCTCACTGAGCAATCCGGCCCTGACGCGAATGCTGCGGACCCTCGTCGGTCAGGCACAGGAAGCCGGCTATGACGTGTTCATCACCCAAACGTTCAATGACCCGGGACGCGAAGAACTTTGTCTGCGGCGGCTGATGGCCCGGCGCGTGGACGGGTTGTTCATCTCGCCGGTTTATCGGCTGGAGGCCGAGGCGCGCGTGTATCACGAACTGCTGGCCCGGGGCATCCCGACGCTCTTGCTCGGGCATCCGGCGCCGTTCTGCGATGCGTTTCCGAGTGTCGCCTGCGACGATCTGGGCGGTGCGTTGGCGCTGACGCGGCATTTGCTCGAGCTGGGGCATCGGCGGATTGCGTTCCTAGCCGGGCGATTGAACGCGCCCTGGGCGCAGCAACGGCTCGAGGGCTACCGTCGCGCACTGCGCGAAGCCGGCATCGAGCCCGACGAGGGGTTGATCTTCAGTGCCGGCAGCACCATCGAGGACGGCGTCAAGGCCGCGCTGCAGATGATCAATGAACGCTGCAACGCCACCGCCGTCCAGGCCGTCAACGACCTGGTGGCCATCGGCTGCGCCAACACGCTGTTGCAGCAGGGTTCGCGAATCCCGGAGGATATTTCGATCGTCGGCTTCGGCAACATCCTGATGGCCGAACACTATCGCGTGCCGCTCACCACCGCCCGCCAGCCCAAGGCCCGGCTCGCGACCGCCGCTCTGGAAATGATGTGGAAGATGCTGCGGCGCGATCAGGTCGAATCCCGCCGGTTGCCCGCCGAATTGGTCGTGCGGGCCAGCAGCGGTCCGCCTCCGAACCGGGGGACGAATCCCTGAATTCCTTCTGGCCGGAGCGGTCGGCGTGGCGGGCTCATTCCCGGCCGCACGCCGTCGTTTGGCGCGCAGCCTGTTGGGCAGCGGACAGCCTCGCCTTGGGCGCAGGGCTGTCCTGCTTTGAGACGCGCGGTTGGTATTGCACCTGCTCCGAAGGCTGGCATGAGAAAGATTTTGGTGGCCATCGGCACGCTGGCGGTGCTCGCCGGCATTCTTTGGGCCAATCGCGTGTGGAGCACCTGGCAGATCAACGCGCGCACGGCCCGCTTCAACGAGGACGTCGAAAACCTCTTCATCGCGCTGCAGAAGTACAAAGAGGTCGTCGGCGCCTATCCCCAGGGCGGCAATGCCGACATCGCCAAGGCGCTCCAGGGCAGGAACAGCAAGAATCTCATCATCCTGGTCGGCCGCAAAACCGAACTCAACGAGAAGGGCGAGATCGTGGATCCCTGGGGCACGCCGCTGCGGATCTATTTCTCCGACAATGGCGTGCTGATCCGGTCCGCCGGACCGAATCGCCGGTTCGACGACAGCACGGTGGTCGAAGCCGACGACTTCATCCGTTCCAACTGAGCGATTCCGCCGCGCGACCCCGTTAGGCCCGCAGCCTGTGTCGCAGTGTGCTGCGATGCAAAAGCCGTCGCCGACCGAGCCGTGTGCCGAGAAGGATTGCTCTTTGGGACGGGCCCGGTTACTTAAGCCGCCATGCGTTTCATCGCGGCGGTGATCGAAAAACTCCAGCGCCATCCCAAGCGCATTGTGTTCCCGGAGGGCAGCGAGCCGCGCGTGCTGCAGGCGGCGCGGCAGTTCCATGCGTTGCGATTGGGCGCACCGGTGCTGCTGGGCGAACGGGCCAGGATCAAGCGCCTGGCCGACCGCCTGGGTGTGTCGCTGGAGGGCATTCGCGTCATCAATCCCGCCGAAAGCGAGGAGCTGGATAATTTCATCCAGCGGTTCGTGGCGTTGCATCGCGGCAAGGGACTCAAACCCGCCGAAGCGCGCGACGCCATGCTCCAGCCGAATTTCTTCGGCGCCATGATGGTGGCCATGCACCAGGCCGACGGTCTGGTCTCCGGCGCGACGAGCATCACCAGTCATGTGCTGCGTCCGTTGTTCCAGATTTTTCGGATCGCCTCGCCCGGCGGCGTCGCCTCCGGGTGCATGGTTCTGGAGGTCGAAAACACCGCCATTGGCGAACAGGGCGTGTTGTTCCTGGCCGATTGCGGCGTGGTGACCGATCCGACCGCCGAACAGCTCGCCGACATCGCCGTGGACACGGCGCAATTCGCCCGGCACGTGCTGCAGGTCCGACCGCGCGTGGCGTTTTTGTCCTTCAGCACCAAGGGCCCGGCGGTGCATCCGTCCATCGGCAAGGTCCAGGCCGCCGTGGCTCTGGCCCAAAAAAAGGCGGCGCAACGACTGCTGGAGGCCGATTTCGATGGCGAGCTGCAGGCCGACACGGCGCTGGTGGCCGAAATCGCCCGGCGCAAACTCACGCGATCGAAAGTCGCCGGCCAGGCCAATGTGCTCATTTTCCCGGACCTCAACTCGGGCAACATCGCCAGCCGTCTGGCGCGGCATCTGGCCCGAGCCAACGCCTACGGGCACATTCTGCTGGGGTTCAACCAGCCGGCGGCCGACGTTTCGCGCGGTTCGACCCCGCATGAAATTCTGGGCGTGGCCGCCCTGGTCGGTGTGCAGGCCATCGCCTATCACCTGCTGCTCGAGGCAAAGAGCGAGAAGCTGCCCGGCGATTGAGTCTGCGCCCGGCGCGGCCGCCGTTCGCCAACCACGCGCCCCGGCGCGCTGCTACAGCCGAATCGGCATGAACGCCGAAGCTGAAATCTTGCGCAGTCGGGTGCATGCCGCTGGCAACCAGCCGGTGCTGGTATACCTGCCGGGCATTCACGGCGATTGGACGCTGGTGAGCAGTTTCCGGGCGGCGGTTGTCCGGCGCGCCTGTTTCGTGGAATTCACCTATCCACGCACGCTGAGCTGGTCGGTGGCCGACTACGCCGGGGCGATCGAACAGCGATTGCTCGAGAGCGGAATTCGGCGCGGGTGGTTGATCGGCGAATCGTTCGGCTCGGTCATCGCCTGGGCGATGCTCGCGCCGGAACGGCAGGCACGCGTGCCGCATTTCGAACCGCAGGGGCTGATTCTGGCCGGAGGGTTTGTGAAACATCCCCTGCCCTGGGGCGCGCGCTTGCTCCGGCAACTGGGCCGGGCACTGCCCATGCGACCGTATCGGCTGCTGCTCGGTGGCTACGCAGCCTTCGCGCGCTTTCGACATCGGCACGCACCGGAAACCCTGGCGAGCATCTCGGAGTTCGTCGCACGCCGCACACCCCTGGACCGGGCGGCGATGCGCGCCCGGCTGGAGCTGGTGGCGCGGTCGGATTTTCGCGCCGTGGCGCGTGGCGTGACGCTGCCGGTGTTCTATCTGGCCGGGCTGGTGGATCCACTCGTTCCCTGGCCGTGGGTGCGTGCCTGGCTGCGCCACCACTGTCCGGGCTATCGCGGCGGGAAAACCTTCTGGCTGGCCGACCACAATGTGCTCTCCACCGCGCCGGCCGCAGCGGCCCAACAACTTTTCCGCTGGCTCGACGCTGTCGCGTGAGGCGTCGTGGCTGCGAGCCTTTTCGGCAAATCGCGCCAGACAATGGCCGTTGGTTGAATCGAGCCTCGCGCGCATCCGAGCCGAGCCGCCGGCACGGAAACGACAACGGTCCGGGTTGTGCCGCACGCCCGGCCGGCTATAGTGGCGGGGCATGAAACGGTTGAGCCGACAGCAGGTGCTGGACCTGTACTTTCTGGACGCGCGTCACAAGTTGATCGAAATCGCCGCGTTCCTCGACCGGGTCGGGCGCTCGACCGGCAGAGGCGACTTTCGCCTCGAGGCGTTCCAGCGCGCCGTGCGGGAACTGAGCCGGGGGCGCAATGATCGCGCCCGGCGCGTGCTCCTGACCTTTAGTGACCCGACCACAAAACCCGTTCCCAGAGCGACGACCAAAGCGGCCTGTGGGGCCTGGCCGGGCGCGCGCTGATTTTGGGCCGAACCCGATTCGCGACCTCCCTTCCGATGCGATACATCGAACCTCATGCTCACATGGTCAGCCGTGTGACCGACGACTACGAGCGCATGGCGCTGGCCGGTTGCGAGGCGGTGTGCGAGCCGGCGTTTTGGGCCGGATTCGATCGCAGTTCGGCGGCGGGCTTTTACGATTATTTCTGCCAGCTCACCGAGCACGAACCCCGGCGCGCCGCCCGGTTCGGC
>CAYXJB010000218.1:411-5084 GCA_964465445.1 uncultured Verrucomicrobiota bacterium | reverse complement strand
CGCCCCGGGCATGTCCGCTGCGCGGCGTTGTGGCCGCGGTCGAGAGTTTCGGCCGGTTTCCCGAGGACCTGGCGCTGCTGCCGGAGCATTTGCAGGCGGTGCTGCAGCCGCATCACGGGCTGGACACGCTGGTCGAGGACTCGCCATGAACGCTTCGGATCTGGCCGGTCGGATGGCTGCGCTGACGGCGCCGGGCGCTTCGGCGCCCGAACTGGTCGAGGCGTTGCTGCGACAGGCCGAGCAGGTCGGCGCCAGCGATGTGCACCTGCACGCGGGCCCTGACGGCGCGCAGGTTTGGTTGCGACTCGACGGGCTGTTGACGCCCCTGACGAGCCTGCCGGCCGAGCTGGCGACGCGGGTGGTTGGCCGGATCAAATTTCTGGCCCGGCTCAAAACCTACCAGGAATCCCTCCCGCAGGAAGGTCGCATCGCGCGCGAGCTGGTCGGCACGGCTTCGGACGTGCGCGTGGCGACGTATCCGACCGTCAGCGGCGAGAAGCTCGTGTTGCGTCTGTTCCAGACCGGTGCGACGCAGGGTCTGGAAGAACTGGGCTTTCCCGAGCCGGCGCTCGAAGCGCTCCGCGCCTTTCTGCACAAGAACGCCGGCCTGTTGCTGCTGACCGGTCCGGCCGGCAGCGGCAAAACCACGACCATCTATGCCTGCCTGCAACATCTGAGCCGCAGTGGCGGCCGCCACATCATCACCATCGAAGATCCCGTCGAGCGATTGCTCCCGGGGCTCATGCAGACCGAAATCAACGAAGCCCTCGGCCTGAGCTTTGCCGAAGCCGCGCGGCACCTCTTGCGCCAGGATCCGGAAGTGCTGGTGATCGGCGAAATCCGCGACGAGTCCACCGCCGCCACGGCGGTGCGCGCGGCTTTGACCGGTCATTTGGTGATTTCGACGCTGCATGCCGGTTCGTGCGTGGGCGTGCTCGAACGGTTGCTGGTGTTGTGTGCCGACCGCTCGGCTGTGGCGGCGGTGATCGAACTGGTGCTCAACCAGCGGCTGTTGCGGCGGCGCTGCGGCGGTTGCGGCGGCAACGGTTGCGAGGCGTGTTTGCGGACCGGCTACCGCGGACGCGTGCCGGCGGTCGAATGGCTGCCGGTGGACGAACCGGTGCGGGCGGCCATCCGTCGGCACGATCTGAGCGGTGTGGCGCCGGTCGGTTCGCTGGCCGCGGCGGCGCATGCGCTGGTGCTGGCGGGTCAAACCACTCTGGCGGAAGCAGAACGGGTCCTGGGCGTATGAAAACCGACGAGTTCGCTTTTTTGAATCAGCAACTGGCGGCGATGCTGCAGGCGGGCATCCCGTTGGAAGGAGCATTGCGGCGGCTTTGTGATGGCATGCGGCGCGGGCGCCTGCGCACCGAGTTGGAAGCGTTCGAGCGCGACCTGGCCGCGGGCACGCCCTTGAGCGAGGCCATCGGCCGGCGGCGCCTGCCCGAGCTGTACAAGCGGCTGGTCGAGCTGGGCGCACGCGGGAACGATCTGCCGGGGGTGCTGTCGTTGCTGGCCGATCATTATCAACGGGTGCACACAAGCTGGACGCGGCTCAAGGGGTTGATGGTTTATCCGCTGCTGGTGTTGGTGGCGGCGCTGGGTTTGTCGGCGTTGTTGGCTTGGGTTTTGAACCGACTCGGGTCCCGGGAGTTGTTGCCCAACGGGAGCGTCGTGACGGAATTGAGCCGTGGCCCGGCGGTGGTGCCGCTGGAGGCGATCTGGGTGCCGCCGGTGGTGGTGACGATGTTGTTGGCCGTGGCGGCGGCCGTGCTGGCGTCGAGGCGCGGTCGGGCCTGGCTGCGCTGGCGCCTGCCGGCGTTCCGGGAGGCGAGCCTGGCGCAACTGGCATCGAGCCTGGCGATGTTGTTGCGCAGCGGCACGACGTTGCCGGAGGCGCTGGGGCTGGCGGCGTCGGTCGAGAGCGACACGCCTGCCGGACGCGTCCTGACGATGTGGCGGCGGGAAGTCGAGATGGGCCGGGGCAAACCTTCGGCCTGGCCCGTCGCGGCGCCGATTCCGCCGCTGTTCTTGTGGCTGGTGCAACAGGGGGGCGAAGACCTGGCGGCGGGTTTTGCACGGGCGGCGGAGCTGTTTCAGACGCGGGCCGCGTATCGGATCGAGCTGGCTCTGTACGGGGCGTTGCCGGTGTCGGTGTTGTTTCTGGGACAGATGTTGCTGTGGCAATTGATCCCGGTGGTGCAATCGCTGGCCCGCACATTGGCCGCGTTGGGTGGGCCGTAGTGGAGAGGTTATGATCGCGAACGGGTTTGGCGATAGCACTGAGACGCTGGATCAAGCCGTCCGCTTGGGCGCGTTTGTGGCGTTGTATCTCGGGGTGTGCGTGCCGCTGTTCATCGCGGCGCTCTACGCGCTGTATTTCCTGTTGACCCTGCCGATGCGGCGCAACGAACGGGCGCGGCTGTTTCTGGACCTGATCGAGCTGGGATTGAAATCCGGGCGCACCGCGGAAGCGACCGTGCTGGGCGCGGCGGCGAGCCGCGACCCGCGATTGGGCGTGCGGTTTTATCTGCTGGCGGCGCACCTGCAAAGCGGCCTGCGCATGAGCGAGGCGCTCGAGCGCGTGCCGGCATTGCTGCCGCCACCCGTGCGGGCGATGTGGCACGCCGGCGAGCGGCTGGGTGATGTGACCAGGGTATTGCCCGCCTGCCGGCGTTGCTTGCGCGATGCCGTCTCGCAAACCCGCGGCGCACTCAACTATCTGGTCGTGCTGGTGTTTTGTGTCACGCCGCTGACGCTGATCCTGGTCGCAGCGATCACCATCAACGTCGTGCCCGAATTGCGCGAAGTGTTCGGCCAGTACATCCAGGCCGGGATTCCGGAGTTTTGCCGTCTTGTGCTGGGTTTCTGGGGTTCGGGGCTGGGGCTGGGCGTGCAAGGCGCGTTGTTGGGCGCGCTATGGATTGCGGCGGCGCTCTACGTGGGCGGGCCGTATTGGTCGCGCTGGTTGGGACGGTTTGGGCGCAGCCTGGCCGACCTCTGTGCGCTGGGCCTGCCGTGGCGGCGCAAACGATTGGAGCGGGATTTCTCGGGGATGCTGAGCGTGTTGCTCGATTCGGGTGTGGCCGAGCCCGATGCGGTGCAACTGGCGGCGCAGGCCACCGGCAACGCCCGATTCGGTCGGCGAGCGGCGCAGGTCTGTGAACGGCTGGCCGCGGGTGTGGCGTTGCCCGAGGCGCTGCAGACGCTGGACGATTCGGGCGAATTGCGCTGGCGCATCGCCAACGCGCGACGGGGCAGAAGCGGGTTCGCCACGGCGCTGGCCGGCTGGCAGGAAGCGCTCGATGCTACAGCGTTCCAACTGGAACAAACCGCGGCGCATCTGGCCACCACGGCCGTGGTGCTGTTCAACGGGGCGATCGTCGGATCGCTGGTGGTCGGCACGTTCCTGCTGTTCGCGACGCTTCTGGAGGAGGCGGTGTTATGGTGAGGCGCGAATCACGCCACGCGTCGCGTCGCTCGATGGCCTGCAGCGGCGCGTTGATGACCGATTTGCTGGTGGCGATGTCGGTGCTGCTGGTGGCGCTGCTGCCGTTGAGCTATTCGATCGTGTCGGAACGGCGGCTGGCGCGCTCGCTGTACCTGCGCGCGGTGTCGACCGAGCTGGTGGATGGCGAAATGGAAGCGCTGGCCGCCGGCGGCTGGCGGGCCTTTGCGCCCGGCGTGCACGAGTATCCGGTCCGCGCCGCATCGGTGACAAATCTGCCGCCGGGTCGGTTTGTGCTCACGATCACGGGCCGGCGGTTGCGACTGGAGTGGTTGCCGGCGGTCAAACGCCACGGCGGCCCGGTCGCGCGGGAGGTGACGCTGCCATGAAAACGGGTTGCCCCGTGCATGAGAGCATCCCGGCGCGCAGTTCGCGTCACGGCGCAAGGGTCCGAACAGGTCGGGCGCGGGCAGGGCGGCCAACGACCGGTGCGGCGGCGGGATTTCAACTGATCGAGGTGCTCGTTTACATGGCAGCGCTGACGGTGTTGTTGAGCGTCGCCTATGTGGCGTTCAATCGGGCGCTGGAGCGTTCGGAAGCGCTGCGCCGGAGCGCGGATGACATCGTGCGCGCGCTGCGAGCCGGCGAGCGTTGGCGGGCGGACGTGCGATCGGCGGCGGGCCCGATCCGCATCGAGCACGTGGTCGGCGGCGAGCGGCTGGTCATTCCCGTTGCTGAGGGTGTCATTGCATACGAGCACAGAACCAACGTGGTGGTGCGCCGGCCGGTTTCAGGCCCCGAGGCCGTGCTGCTGAAGCGCGTCCGGGCCTCGGCGATGTCGTTGGAGAACCGCGAGGCGGTGCGGGTCTGGCGTTGGGAGCTGGAGCTGCAACCGCCCACGCGCAAGTCGGTTCAGGTGCGGCCCTTGTTCACGTTTCTGGCCGTCAGCGGGGAAAAAGCGTTGCCATGAAATCGAGCCGATCGAAATTTGCGGGCCAGCGCGGCCTGGTGGCGGTGATCGTGGTGGTGACGATGCTTTCGGTGCTGGTGGTTTACGCGCTGGCGAATGTGCGCGCGCTGGTGCACGTGCACAACGAGTTGAAACTGCTCGAACAACGCCAACGGCAGACGCTGCGTTCGCGAACGGCGCCGACGAACGCGCCCTCGCAAACGCCGCCTGCGGCGGGCGCGCCCGCGCAGGGCCGGGGTCAGGCGTCCGGGGCGG
>CAYXJB010000218.1:0-383 GCA_964465445.1 uncultured Verrucomicrobiota bacterium | reverse complement strand
TGGCGGCGTTCGGTCTGGGTCTGGCGAGCCTGGTGCCGTGGCTGGGACTGATCTGCGCGCCGGTGGCGCTGGGGTTTTGGGTCGCCACGCGACGCCACCGGACGATGTGGAATCCGGCCCGGCGGTATCTGAGCTGGGGCGTGCGACTGGCCCTGGTGGGGCTGATTCTGAGCCTGGGGCTGATCTGGCTGCAGGCGTGGATGACATTCAGCGCCGATGAGCCCGCCTCCGCCCCGGGTGCGTGTTGCCGGGCCGAGTAGCCGGCGCGGGCGGGGTGGGACTTTGCGTCGGTGGTTTCTCTTCTGGATTGCAGCGGGGGCGAGTGTTTACCTTGCGGGCGCAACGATGGGGCTGCGCTTGTTCAACACGCTCACGCGAAGGGT
>CAYXJB010000217.1:0-5105 GCA_964465445.1 uncultured Verrucomicrobiota bacterium | reverse complement strand
GGCACGATGATCGAAGTGCCTCGCGGCGCGCTGACGGCCGATGAAATCGCCCAAACGGCACAGTTTTTCAGCTTCGGCACCAACGACCTGACGCAAACCTGCCTGGCCATGAGCCGGGACGACTCGGGAACGTTCCTGCCCGCGTATCAGGAATTGGAAATCCTGCCCAGAAACCCGTTCGCCACGATTGACCAGACCGGCGTCGGCGAGCTGATGCGCATCGCCGTCGAGAAAGGCCGCCGTACGCGTCCGGACATCAAACTGGGCATCTGCGGCGAGCACGGCGGCGACCCGGACTCGGTCAAATTCTGTCACCGGCTCGGCCTCACGTACGTGAGCTGCTCGCCGTTCCGCGTCCCAGTGGCGCGGCTGGCGGCGGCGCAGGCGGCGTTGGAAGAGGAGGCCGCCCGGGCGACCGCCAAAAAGGCCGCCAAAAAGAAGTAGCCGGGGGCAAGACGCCGGGACGGGGCGCTTGCCGGGGCGTTCTGGCGACGCGCTGTTGACGCAGATTTTCCGGCGAACCGATCCACCGTCGCGCCGCGTTGTCGTAGCGCAGGCTGTCAGCTTGCTGAATCGCGGGCTGGCGACCAGGGCGGCGTCGGGCTCTCCGCGTGCAAGCTGCGCTGCATTGCCGCTCCGCCGGTTGGCAATCGACGATAGGGCCGGTTGCAGGAGCCGCTCAATTGAGCGCCACGGCGGGTTCGTCCAGAGCCGAACGGTCGAGCTTGAGCGCCAAAACGGTGTCCGGCGACTGGCGATGTTCGGGCGCAACTCGCAGGCTGATGCCCGATGCAGTCTGGGTCAGCTCGACCGGCTCGCCGGAAAACAGTCGGGCGGCGCGAATCCGACCTTGCAATGGAGGCAGTTGAAGCACGTCGGTTTTCCAGTTCAGCACGTGCAGGTAGATGATGTTGCCGCGGCGGGTACTGGCGAGCGTGTCGCTGGGCTTGAAGGGACCACCTCGTGTGCCGTAGATGGTGCGGCCGTACTGCCGCAGCCACGCGCCGATTTCGCGCAGCCGGGTGGCCTGAGCCGGTTCGATCGTTCCATCCGGACGCGGTCCGACGTTGAGCAGCAGATTGCCGTCGCCGCCGGCGCAGCGGACCAGGGTGTGAATGCATTCGGTGAAGGATTTGATCGAATCGTTGGGTTTCCATGCCCATTGGCGGCCGAGCGTCATGCAGGTTTCCCACGGACGGGTGTCCTGGTACTCGCCGATGCGTTGTTCGGGCGTGTCGTAATCGCCGGGCGCGCCGCTGCGATTGTTGACGACGATTCCGGGTTGGAGGCGGCGGCACAGCTCCACAAGGCGCTGGCCGCGCACGCGATCGAACTCCTGGGGCAGATCGAACCACATGACCCAGAGCGGGCCGTAGTTGCGAATCAGCTCGGTGACCTGCGCGTGCAGGTACTGCTCGTAGCGGTCGAGGTTGGCGACGGGCCGTCGCACCCGGCCGCCCGGACTGGTCAGCGGGAAATCCGGATGATGCCAGTCGCACACTGACAAATACGTGCCAAAGGCAACGCCCTCGCGCCGACAGGCGCCGGCCAGTTCGGCGAGGACGTCGCGCCCGAAGGGTGAGCGGATGATGTTGTAATCGGTCTGGCGCGTGTCCCACATGCAGAAGCCGTCATGGTGTTTGGCGGTGAAGACCAGATATTTCATGCCGGCGTCCCGGGCCAGCCGCGCCCACTCGCGCGCGTCGAAGTTGGTGGGGTTGAACTGTTGGTAGAGCCGATCGTATTCCTCGATGGGAATCTCGCGTCCGCGTGACCAGCCGATTTCAGTGCCTTTGAGTGCAACCGGCCCCCAGTGGATGAACAGGCCGAATCGCGCCGCGCGCCAGGAATCGAGTCGCGCCGGGTTCTGGCGGGAGCTTTCGGCTTGGGGGCCGCCCGGCTGCGAGACGACGGGTTCGCCCTCGATATCCAGCGCGACGACGCTTGCGATGGGATCGGGCGCCGTGGCCGGAACGGTGATGCGGATGGCCTCGGCGGTCTGTTTGAAAGCGAGTTTTTGGCCCGTGGTCAGCAGCGTGGCGCGCAAGGCTTTGTTGGCCAGGGGCGGAACGACCAGCGTACCGTTCCGGGGCCAGTCGAACACGTGCAGGTAGAGTCGGGTCTTGCCGATGCCGTAGGGTTTTTGGGTGCAACGGCCCCAGTCGAGCTTCTCGAAGGGGCTGGCCCTGGTGGCGTAAATGGCCTCCTGATGCACCTTCATCCAGCGACCGATGGCAGCCAGACGCTCGACGCTCGGTTCGGGAATCAGTCCCTCGGCCGTGGGGCCGACGTTGAGCAGGTAGTTGCCGCCCTTGCTGGCGCAATCAATGAGGTTGCGCACCAGGGTCTCGACCGATTTCCAGTTGTGATCGTCTTTGCGGTAGCCCCAGGTGTCGTTCATCGTCATGCACGATTCCCAATAAACGCCCGGACCGAAGCCCGTTGGCGGGATGCGTTGTTCGGGCGTGCCGTAATCGCCGACGCTGCGCCCTTCCCGATCCATGCCGTCCATGCCCTTGCGCCCTTTGCCCACGCGGTTGTTGACGATGATGTCCGGCTGAAGGCTGCGCACGTAGTTGTACAGGTCCACGCCACGTTCGTGCGTCCAGGGTTCTTCCCATTCGCCGTCGAACCACAGAATGCCGATCGGACCGTAGCGGGTGATGAGCTCCTTGAGCTGACCTTTCATGAACTGGACGTAACGGTCCATGTTCGGTTCGCCCGTGGCCTTGTCGTTCCAGGGACGTCGCTTGGGCCAGTCGGGATGGTGCCAATCCATGATCGAGTAATAGAAGCAAAGTCGGATGCCGGCCTCGCGACAGGCCCGGGCCAGTTCACCGAGCGGATCGCGGCCGAAGGGAGTGGATTTGATGCACCAATCGGTCAGGTCCGAAGGCCAGAGCCCGAAACCGTCGTGATGTTTGCTGGTGATGACGATGTATTTCATGCCGGCGTCTTTGGCGATGCGCACCCATTCGCGGGCGTTGAATTTGACCGGGTTGAACTGCTGCAGCAGGGTTTCGTATTCGGAAACCGGAATTTTGCCCCTTTCCATGATCCACTCGCCGATGCCGGGCACGCGCTGGCCTTTCCATTCGCCGGCCGGCACGGCGTAAAGACCCCAGTGGATGAACATGCCGAACCGCGCCTGCTCAAACCACGCCATGCGCCGGGCGCGCTCGGCAGGCGATTCACGGGTGAAGTCTTTTGGCGGCGCATCGGCCGAAAAACCACGGAAGGGCAACAGGGCGCTGCACAGCGCCAGCACAACACGGGACACGGATTTGCGGAGATTCATCGTTTGCATCAGAGGCTCGAGCGGTTCAAACCACCGGTTCATTCCGGCAGGCGCATTTAGCCCCACCACCACACCGCTGTCAATCCGACCCCGGCGGAGCAGGCCGCGCCGCCTTTTTCGCGGCCGCGTCACGGGCCGAGCTTGTCGAAGCTCAACTGTTCGCGTCCGGGCAGGGGCGGAAACTTCGCGTGCGGCTCGGTCTGATACCAGTACGCGACCGAGGCGATGTCGTCTTCGAGTTGGAGGTAGCGGCTGCCGGCCTCGGTTTTCTTCCAGCCCAGCGCCTGGATCGTCACGCGCAGATCGTTTTCGAACCGGATCGGGTCCATGATGTGCCAGCGGTACAACCCGAAGCGCTGACCGGGCTCGTAGATTTTGTCCGGCGGCAGCACCTGCGGCAGCCCACTGTACGGAGTCGAAAAGATCGTGTACCGGTGCCGGCCGTCGGGGCCTTTGGTGTCGAAGTTGTACGAACCGCAGAAGTAATCCTCCGTGCCGGTGCCGCAAATGGTCGGGAACTCCCGGTCGCCGTCCAGGTAGAATTTGATTTCGCCCTCGCCCCACCAGCCCGGGCTGTGAACCTCCCAGGCCAGGTACGTGCCCACGTAATGGCCGCGACCCCGCACACCCTCCAGGATCGTGTACAATCCCTTGCGCCGGAGCGGCGACTCGCGTCGGAACTGCGCGTGGAAATACGCCGCCTCGCGCGGCACCCGCGCCAGTTGGTAGTTGATCTGGTAGTACAGGACCATGTCACGGTCGTCGAGGTTCTCCATCGTGATGCGCGCCTTCTTGCGGAAGGGCATCGGCCAGTAGCAATTGAAGGCACTGCCCGGATTGACGCACACCGCCAGCGAATTGATCTGACAATACTGCCCCCAGCCACAGGCAAAAAAATCGCCCACCGGCACCTCGACCGACGGTTCGGTCTCTCCATCCCAGTAAAATCGCAGGATCGAATGCCGCCAGTTGCCCGTGGGCGTCATCCAGATCTGCTGGATGCAGCCCGGGCCCTGAATCTCGGCAAGCGTAAAGGTGGTGCGCGCCTTGATCACGACCGAGGGCGAAACCTTCCAGCCCCGGCCCAGTTCGGCCGCGGCGTGTTGGCCGGTGCCCTCGGTGGCCATGCCGCCCTTGCCTTTCTCGCCGGTGAAGTTCTCGGGGCTGATGGAGCGCGATTTGGCGTTCGAAAGCCGGTAGAGATTGCCCAAGCCCATGTCCAGAGCCGGAGCCGCTGCGCCCGCAAGACCCGACGCCACCAGACCGGCGAGCCAGAGGAAGGACAGGAAGTTGGAGCGTGCTGGTTTCATGATGCGATGTCCCGTTGCGTGTTTGCCCGTGCCGCTTCGGTCCACACCCGCGCGTGTCCCAAAGTGCACCCCATTGGTAACGCCGGGCCGCGCCCGAGGCAAAGCTTTTTGGAGTTCGCTCCACCCTTTGTCGGTGGTCGTTCGGCCCGCGTCGAGCGACGGCCGACGGTCGGCGGGCGTCCGCCGCTTTTGCGTCGTCGGCTGGCGCGGCCGGAGGCTTCGGACACACTGGACAAGCGGCTGAATTCGTTGCAATTTTATGCGCGTATGAGCGAGGAAGCCATGAGCAACTTCACGCCGCGCGCCCAACAGGTGCTCGCGCTGGCGCGCAAGGAAGCCGACCGGTTCAACCACAACTTCGTCGGCACCGAGCACCTTTTGCTGGGCCTGATCAAGCTCGGTCAGGGCGTCGCCGTCAATGTGCTCCAGAAAATGGGCCTCGATCTGGAAACCGTCCGGATGCAGGTGGAAAAAGAAGTCGGCACAGGCCCGGATCA
>CAYXJB010000216.1:0-5131 GCA_964465445.1 uncultured Verrucomicrobiota bacterium | reverse complement strand
ATGGAGCGCCTCGACGGTGTGTCCGCCGCCGACCTCGAGGGGCTGCGAGGGTCCGGCGTCGACCTGTCCGGGTTCGCGCGGCGCGGTGCGGGCGTCTGGCTCGAGATGATCTTCCGCGACGGCGTCTACCACGCCGATCCGCACCCCGGCAACCTGCTGATGCTGCCAGGCGGCACGGTCGGCGTACTCGACTGCGGCATGGTCGGGCGCATCGACGGGCGCCTGCGCGAGGACATCGAGGCGATGCTGTTCGCGGCCGTGGGAACGATCCTGCTGGCCAGCATCCTGCAGAGTACCTCCAACGAAACTCACACCACCGCCCGCAACCTGGGCTACAACGCCGCGGTGTACGCCGCCGAAGCGGCCACCGAAATGGTCATCGCCCGCATGCAACGCGATTTCATCTACCAGAGCGTCAATTCTGATCTGAACGTGTATCGGAGTCTGGTGCCCGACTCGATACAGGGGACGTGGCCGACGCGATTTGCCTTTTCCGACGGAGCAGGCAACCGCGACCGCACCGGTGTCGAGGCCATGAGTCCCTCGATCGTGACCAATCTCAATTCCGAATTCCAGGGGCTCTACGGGTTTGTTTCTCCGTATCGGATCACGGCTCAAGCCCGCGTGCTCAATCAGCCGACCGACCCGGCCGCCGCCGTGAGCCAGGAAATCCAATTTGCCACGATCCCGGTCTTTCAATTCGCCATCTTTTACACCATTGACCTGGAAATCAATCCCGGCCCGCTGATGCGCGTTACCGGAAAAGTTCACAGCAACGGCGACATCTACGCTGCACCGGTCAGCGGCCTGACCTTCGAGGACAACGTGACCGCCGTCGGGCGGATTTATCACAACCGTCACCCCGACGATCCGCAGTACGGCAGCCCAAAGGTGACCCCGGTTTACAAAGACACCCGCATGGAAAAAGTCAGCGCCCTCACGCTCCCGGTCGGCACCAACAACAGTCCCGATACCATTCGCGGTATTCTCGATCCGCCGCCCTGGGGCGAAGACCCCAATTCACCCCTGGGTCGGGAACGCTTCTACAACAAGGCCGACCTGATCGTCCAAACCACTGACAGCGGGGTGCAGGTTCTGGCCGGCAAGTGGAATAACTTCGCGCTCATCGCCCCGGATGTGACCAACAGTTTGGGTGCCTCCTATTCGTTCATCCGGACCGACACCTCGCTCAACGACCTGCGCGAGACCAAATGGGTGACGCTGACCGAACTGAACGTAGGAGCCTTGAACAGTTGGCTGACCAACGCGGCCAAGGGCGGCCCGGTCAATGACCTGGCCAGGTTTCGCACCGGCCACGGCATCAACTCCATCTACGTGGACGACCAGCGCACCCACCCGTCCAGGCTCACCGCCGTACGCGTTGTCAACGCCCGTTACCTGCCCGCCGACGGGCTCACGGTGGCAACCCGTCTCCCGATCTACGTCAAAGGCCATTTCAACGCGCCGGCGCTGGGTTCGACCAATACCGCCAATACCAAACCCGCCGCGCTGATCGGCGATGCGATTACGATCCTGTCCGACAATTGGAGCGACAACAACGCCGGCAAATCCCTCAGCCTGCGGGCTGCTGTCAACACCACCGTCAATGCTGCGCTGCTTGGAGGCATCGTCACCACCCGGGTGCAGGGCAACAAAAAGTATTACAGCGGCGGCGTCGAAAACTTCCCGCGCTTTCTGGAGAACTGGAGCGGCGACACGCTCACCTACAACGGTTCAATGGTCGTCATGTTCCAGAGCCGCTACGCCACCAATTTCTGGAAACCCACCGGCATCTACTACAATCCGCCGGTACGCCAGTGGGCCTTCGACGTGAATTTCCTCAACCCCAGCCGATTGCCGCCGCTCACACCGCAGTTCAAAAAACTCGTCCGCGGTCACTGGCGCGTGATCGCTGCCCGATAACGCCGCCCCAGACGGCCGTGCATCGTCTCGACGGTGCGGCGCTTCCGCCGCGCCGTGCTCCTGCTTGCTTGGTCGGAGGAGGCGTTGGTGAATCCCGCCGCGAACCGGTGCGTCAGAACGGGGGCGAGCGGAGCATGAAACATCCACACCTGTTCATTCTGGTCGGCCTGGGCGCAGCCCTGAACATGTGCGCCGAGCCCGGTTTCTACTCGGTCCGGGATTTCGGAGCCAAGGGCGACGGGCGAACCGACGACACGGCCGCATTTCAGCAAGCGCTCGATGCGGCTGCTCGGGCCGGTGGCGGCGTGGTGTTTGCGCCGCGCGGCAATTATCTGTTTGGCGGACGACTGAACGTGCCCCCGGCCGTTACGCTCAAGGGCGTGTGGGAATCGGTCCCCTCGCATCCGGGCTTGCGCAACGCCGGGCTGCCCAAACCCACCGACGATGGCACGACGTTTCTGGTCACGGGCGGCGCCGGACGCGAAGACGATCCGCCGTTCCTGACGCTCCATCACAACAGCACGCTCAAGGGCGTGGTGATCTATTATCCGGATCAGAAACCGGACGGGGCGCCGACGCCGTATCCGTACGCGATTGCGCTGCGCGGCAAAAATCCGGCCGTGCTCGCGGTCGAGCTGCTCAACCCCTACAACGGCATTGATGCCTCGAACAATGAGCGCCACCTGATCCGCGACGTGCACGGCCAGCCGCTGCGCCGGGGGATTTTCGTGGACGCCATCTACGACATCGGGCGGATCGAGAATGTCCATTTCAATCCGTGGTGGAGCATGAAACCGAAGCTCTTCGAGTGGCAGCGCCGTCACGGGGAGGCGTTCATCATCGGGCGCAGCGACTGGCAATACGTGCTCAACACCTTTTGCTACGGCTACAGTGTCGGCTATCGGTTCATCAGAACCCGCGCCGGCGCCTGCAACGGCAACTTCCTGGGCATTGGCGCGGACGCCTGCCACACCGCCGTACTGGTCGAGGAAACCCAGCCGCCGGGCCTGCTCATCTCGAATGGCGAATTCGTCGCCTTCGATGGCGAAGACCCCACCATGGTGCGCGTCGGCGGCGAACACACCGGCGTGGTGCGATTTGTGAACTGTTCGTTCTGGGGACCGTGCCATCAGATCGCCCGCGTTGGCGGCCGCGGCACCGTGGGTTTCAGCGACTGCACCTTCGTGCAGTGGGATCGGCGACGCGAAGGCCGCGCCGCCCTGCAGATCGAAAGCGGTCAGGTTCTGGTCCGCGGCTGCGAGTTCCGGGAAGACCGGCCGCAACTGACCCTGGGCACGGCCGTGCGACGGGCCGTGATCACCGACAACCTGCTGCGCGGTCCGTTGCGCATCACCAATCAAAGCGCCGGCAGCGTCATCATTCGCGACAACGCTCATGAAGAAGCCAGTCCGCCGCAACGCGTCCCTTGAAACCATCGCCGCGCCGGGCCGGGCGCGGTCAACGGCGCCGGCCGGTGCCCTTGCCCTGATCCTGGCAGTGGCCGCGGGGCTTTGCGCCTGCTCGACGCGGCAACGAAGCACCGCAGCTTCGGCGGACATCGGGGCGTTGCGCGTTTCCCCGCCGGCGGACGGCGGGCCGGCCTCGCAAATCCTCTCGAACGCACTGCACGCGGCCCGGTTGCGCCGTGTCGCCACCGGTCGGCCCGTGGCGGTGGAGTTGCGCGCCGGGACGTATTTCCTGGACGCGCCGCTGCGGCTCGGGCCGGACCACTCGGATTTGAGCCTGGTCGCGTTGGACAAGGCTCGAGTCGTGTGGAGCGGGGGACGCCTGATTCGCAACTGGAGCGAGGTGATTGTGGATGGGCAAACGCTCTGGGTGGCCGAACTACCCGAAGCGCGCGAGGGCTGGTTTTTCCGACAACTCTGGGTCAACGGCCAGCGCCGCACCCGGGCGCGCCATCCCAACAGCGGCTATTTGCGCATCGCCGAAGTGCCCGACGCCTCGGCCACCACGCCGTGGCATCAGGGCCAGGAGCGTTTTGGATTTAAGGCCGGCGAATTGCCGGCGCTGGCGCATTCGCAAGACGTCGAAGTGCTCGCCTTCACCCGCTGGGTCGAGACGCGCCTGCCGGTCCGCAGCGTCGAAACCAACACCCATCGCCTCCGGTTCGCCAAACGCAGCACTTTCCGGCTGGAGCCGGGCGATCCCTGGTACGCCGAGGGAGCGCGCGAGTTCCTCGACGCACCGGGCGAATGGTTTCTGGATGTGCGCCAGGGCCGACTCTTTTACCGGCCCATGCCCGGCGAATCGCTCCGGCGCTTCGAGGCCGTTGCGCCGGTGCTGAGTGAACTGGTGCACGTGGCCGGCGACGCCCAACGGGGTCGCGCCGTCGAGCGGGTCAGCTTTTGCGGCATCACCTTCGCGCACAACGAGTGGCATTTTCCCACCGATGCGCAGCGCGCCCGGGCCGCCGCCATGCAATGGCCCGCCCCGGCCGACCAGATCGGCGGTTTTGCCCAGGCCGCCGTCGGCGTGACCGGTGCCGTGCGGCTCGAAGCGGCGCGCCAGTGCCGGTTCGTCGGCTGCCGGTTCGAACACCTGGGCAGCTACGCGCTGGAATTGGGACGGGGCTGTCAGAGCAACGAAATCGTTCGCTGCGAGTTCACCGATCTGGGCGCTGGCGGCATCAAACTGGGTGAAACACGCATTCCAACAGATCCGGACGCGATCGCCCGCGCCAACCGGATTCAGGACTGCCGCGTCCGGGACGGCGGCAAACTCTTCGCCAGCGCCGTGGGCATCTGGATCGGTCAGTCGCCCGACAACCGGATCGAACACAACGAAATCTGCGATTTTTACTACACCGGCATCTCGGTCGGATGGACCTGGGGCTACGGCCCGGCGCTGGCCTCCAACACGCTGGTGGCCGCCAACCACGTCCATCATATCGGCCAAAAACGCGATGGTGACGGACCGATCCTCAGCGACATGGGCGGCATCTACACGCTGGGCCGGCAGCCCGGCAGCCACATTTACAACAACCTCTGGCACGACATCGCCGCCATCCGCTACGGCGGCTGGGGCATCTACTTCGACGAGGGCAGCTCGGGCATCCTGGCCGAAAGCAACCTCGTTTACCGTACCACGCACGGCGGTTTCCATCAGCACTACGGCCAGACGAACATCGTGCGGAACAACATCTTCGCCTTCGCCCGCGACCACCAGATCCAACGCACCCGCGCCGAAC
>CAYXJB010000215.1:0-5177 GCA_964465445.1 uncultured Verrucomicrobiota bacterium | reverse complement strand
ATTCGGGTCTGGCCACGCCGGACCTGTTCACCCGGCACGTGTTCGTCGAGGAAAGCGGCGCGGCGGCGCCGCGGTTCTGGTTCATTGATCTGGCGCGACTGGATCGGTGCAGGCGGGTTACGTTGCACCGTCGCGCCAGGGATCTGGCGGCGCTCAACGTCACCGCGCCGCCGGGCCTGGTCACGGTGCGCGAACGCGTCCGCTTTTTGAAGCTTTACGCCGGCGGGCTGGACAAGAGGCTGGCGCGAGGCATCGCGCGCCGGATGAGGCATCTGTTGCGCCGGCGGCGGTTTCAGGCTTTGTGGAGGAACAGCGACCCGAAGGTGAAGTGATGCCGCGGATACTTTCGGTCGAGGGCGAACCGCTCGCCAGTGTCGTGAAATTCGCCATCGCCCAGCGGCCGCAGCCCCGTGGCACGGATCAACTCGCGGACCTCCGCAACGGA
Organism: uncultured Verrucomicrobiota bacterium; assembly: GCA_964465445.1. GTDB lineage: Bacteria > Verrucomicrobiota > Verrucomicrobiia > Limisphaerales > JAOAIM01 > JAOAIM01. The sequence goes on along the minus strand of CAYXJB010000215.1, from coordinate 4,732 downwards.
GCGCACCGCACCGCTCACCGGCGCATCCGGGCCGAAATCGAATGTCAGCTCCAGCAGGCCACCGGGTTTGAGCAGCGCCGCCAGCCGCGCAAGCGTCCGGGCCTGGAGCTCCTTGGGAAGGTGTTCGATCACGCAGAAGGAGATCACGCGGTCGAACTGTCCCCAGGCGGCCGGCGCGGGCTGCTGCGTCAGATCGAAGGTCGAACCCTCCAGCGGCCAACCAAAGCGCCGTGCCAGCGCGTTGGTGTGCCCGGTCAATGCGGCATCAATGTCCAGGCTCAACACCGAACAGCCGGCGCGCGCCAGATGCAGCACCGGGACGGTCGCCCCACCTCCGAAATCGAGCACACGCTGTCCGGGCTCGAACGCGCCGTAGGCCAGACCGCGAGCGTATTCCCAAAGTTTGTTCCATTTGATGCGCCAGCGCCAACGCAGCACGCCGTTGACGCCGAAGGGCACCCGCCGCAGCGCCAACCACCACGCCGTGCGCCGCAACACCGCTGCGGCGGCGGCGACCTCGGGTCGGCGCAGGTCCTCGGCCGCGAGGGTCTTGTTAACGTCAGCCGGAATGCTCATGCAGCCGCGCCAGCCTCGCTCCAAAAGCCCGTTGCGTCGAGCCGGAAGGCCTCGTAGCTTGCGCAGCCGGTGAACGCAGCCTCCGGCATTGTCCCAAGCACCGCGGCTTCAGACCCACAAGTGCAAGTGTGGGATGGCGGGCGACTGTTCGTGGTCGGACAGTTCGCGCCCTGGCTGCAGGCCCACCGGCTTGACACAGTCGAGCGCCTGATGGAGTTCGATGGTGGTCGCCGGATGCGTGCCGTGCCGGGCCGTTCGACGGTGCGTCTGGAGTTGAGCGGACCTGCGGGCACATGGGTGTTCTTCCTCAAACGATACGAGCCGGAATACTTGAGCCGGCTCGGGCGTTGGTTGCGCCGATTGCGCTGGCCCGCTGCGCAGGACGAAGCCCGACGCGAGTGGGAAGCCATTCACCGGTTGCGGGCGCAGGGTTTCAAAACCGCCGAACCGGTCGCCGTCGGCCAATCGCGACGCGGCGGTCTGGTGGTACGCAGTCTGGTGATGACGGCGGAGGTGGCCAACGCCCGTCCTGCGCACGAGCTGTGGCCCACACTCGATGCGGCGCAGCGGCGCCAACTCATCGGCGCGCTGGCCCGGTGGACAGCGAGATTTCACGCCGCCGGCTATGTTCACAAGGACCTTTACCTGAGCCATTTCCTCGTCACGCCCGGTACAGAGGATGCGCGGCCGGAGCTGGTTTGCATTGACCTGCAACGGGTCACGCAGCCGCGCTGGTTGCGAACGCGATGGCGCGTCAAAGACCTGGCCCAACTGGCCTACAGCGCCCGTGCGGCCGGAGCGCGTCCGGTCGAATTGCTCCGGTTCTATCAGATTTACGCCGGGCGGACGCGGCTGCAGACGAGCGACCGGCGATTGATCCGACGCATCTGGCGCAGGGTGCGCCGGCTCGAGCAGCGTGCGCCGCGCTACGACGTGCTCTGGGATCAACCCGGCGTGCGCCCGCAGGGCACGTGAACGGTCAGCCTCCCGTCCGGCTCGATCACATCGCTCAGTCCGGCTCGATGTCGCCCGGGCTCAGGCCGCGCAATCGGCAGTACGGTTCGAGAAACTCCGCGCGGTAGAACTCGCGCAAATGCGGCAATGACGCCACCGCTCGCGCAAAGCGCCGCAAATCGCGCCGGACCAGTCCCATCCCGACCCGGCCCCGGAAGTCCAGCCCCTCCAGATCAATCAGATACAGACGCTGGTTTTGATCGAAGATCAGATTCGTTTCCTTGAGGTCGCGGTGAGCAAATCCCTCGTTGTGCAGCCGGGCGATCAGCTCGGCCGCGGCGCGCAACGCCACCGCCGGCTCGCCGCCCCACTGCGCCAGCTCGGTCGCCCCCGGGATGCTTTCCATGACCAGATACGAACGCAGCAACAGCCCCAGGCGACGCACTTCCCCGGCGGCGATCGGCCGCGCCGTCGGGATACCGACCAGCTCGAGATGGTAGGCGCGGAGAAAAGCGCGTCGCGCCCGGGATCGGCGGAAGCAGTCTTTGAGCAGGTTCTGGGGCTTGTTCCAGCGCAGGTTGTAGCGCTTGACCACAAAACCTTCTACTCGCCCCACGGTGCTGGCCCGCCCATCCTTGAGCAGATGGTCGCGCCCGGCCAGAAACGCATCCGGATCCCGCAACACGGATTCGAGCTTCCGGTCCAGCCACGGATGGCGCACCTGCCAGCGCCAGCGACCCAAACGCATCGGAGCGAACTCGCGGTTGTGCTTCAGACAACGCCACGCCCGGTGCGCCAGATAATCCCGCCGCAGCTCGACACTGCGCTGCTCGATTTGCGCCGGCACGGGCAGGGGCAAAAACATTCGCAAAAAAGCCAGATTCGCATCGCGTTCCGCGGGCGAAACCACCGACTTGAGTTCGATCCCATGCAGGTCCACCAGGCACAACCGACCGTCGGAACGGCCCACCAGCAGATTGCCCGGATGCAAATCCCGCTGGAGCACGCCACCGGCATGCATCTGCTCGACGAATCGGAGCACGGCCATCAGATCCGGCTGCTCGGCCTGGTCCAGCGGTACGCCGTCGAAGCCCTCGGTGATCAGGACACTTTCGGTCAGGCCACGCCAGGTCCAGCGTTCCCCGTGAGCCAGGTGCACGACGGTGGGAATGCCGCGTCGGGAGAGCTCCTGCGCCAGACGCCACTCGCGGCGGCTTTGGGCGGGCTTGAACAGGAATTTGAGCGGACGCAATCCCGCAGCCGCGTGGCGGTAACGTTTGATGTAAAAGATGCGCCCGTCGAGCTGGTGTCGGGTCACCAGTTTGACGGGCGATTCCTTGACCGTTTGGCCCGGCGTTTCCCATAGCCGGCCCAGCCACGGCGCAAAAGCCGGGTCCAGCTCCCATTCCAGCCCGTACTGCGCCAGTCGCATCGCCTAGGCATGGTGAGGCGGGTATCCGGCAGTGTCAACGACTGCGCCTGCCAGGCCCGACACCGCCCCAAAAGGCGAGCTCAACGGGGTTCGAAGACCGGGCCAGTTTGGCATGTGCGGACCGGCCCAAAACGCCAATTCGGCCCGAAAACGGCCTGTTTGGGCCGGTCTGGCCGGGTTGCGATGCCAAAATAACAGTTGAATTTTTTCCAGCAAAAGGCTACGGTTTTTGCGGCGTCGGTCTTCTGATGTTCGCAGTTTCCTGAAGGTTCGGGAACGGTTGGCTCGCAGCAGGTGACCAGCCGGGTCGTTTTGAAGGACGGGACCTGCGTGAAGATTTTCTGAACCGGGAGACGCTGACGCCGTCTATACACACGTAAACTATGCTGAATCGAAAAAACCTTAAGGCAGCGAGCTCGGCCGGCCGAGCGGGCCAGAAGCGGCCCGCGGCCAGAAGCGGGGGGCGAACGCGCCGTTTTGTGCTCACCCAGGCCAAGGCCAAAGCCGACTCGGCAGCCGCAACCCTGGCTGCTCCTGCCCACAAGCCCAACGGTAACGGGGGAGAAAATGCCGCACGTCCGGGCGAGAACGCCTCGCTGTTGCCCGCCCGAACCGCGGCCACGGGCAACCCGCCGACCAACGCCAATCCGGCCGCCGGCAGCATCGACCTGAACGAGGCCATCAAAACCCTCCTGCACCTGGCCCAGGAAAACGGCTACATCACCTACGACGACATCAACGACGTGCTGCCGGAGGGCTTGAGCCCCGACGACCTGGACCAGCTCTTCACCAAGCTCCGCGATCTGGACGTCGAGATCGTGGACCAGGCCGAGGTCGAGCGACCCAAACCCGCCGAAGCCGAAGAGGACGAGGATGCGCGCCTGGAAATCCTCGACGACCCGGTGCGCATGTACATGAACCAGATGGGCAAAGTGCCCCTGCTCACTCGCGAACAGGAGGTCGAAATTTGCAAGCGAATCGAGGAAGCCGAGCTGGAAATGAAGCGCATCGTTTACAGCCTCGGCTTCGCCGCCAAGGAACACATCGCCATCGCCGAAAAACTCCTTGCCGACCCGCCCAAGGAACGCTTCGACCGCGTCGTGGTGGACAAAAAAATTGCCAACCGCGAAGGGCATCTGCGCGAGTTGCGCCGGCTCATCCGCATCGTTCGCGACCGTGACCTGAAGGTGGACGCCAAGTATGCCGCCTGGCAAAAAGCCACCCAAAAAGGCCGCAAGGAACGACTCTGGCGCGAGTTCCAGAAACTCAACGCCAAACTCCAGGAACTGTTCCCGCGCTTCGCCTACAAACAAAAGGTCATCGAGGAAATGATCGTCGTGGCCTCCAACGTCCACGAAAAATTCCAGCAGAGCTGGCGGCTCATCCAGGAGCTCGAAAGCCAGAAACCTACCCCCGAACGCCGCGCCCAGATCGAGGCCGAACGCGAAAAAATCCGCACCCTCGAACAGTTCGTGCGCATGACCCGGGAGGAATACAACGCCGCCTTCAATGCGCTGAAGGCGGCCGCCGACCGCGCCCATCAGGCCAAAACCCACATGGCCGAGGCAAACCTGCGCCTGGTGGTCTCGGTTGCCAAAAAATACACCAACCGCGGCCAGTCCTTCCTGGATCTCATCCAGGAGGGCAACATCGGCCTGATGAAAGCCGTCGAAAAGTTCGAATACCGCCGCGGCTACAAATTCTCCACCTACGCCATCTGGTGGATCCGTCAGGCCATCACCCGCTCGATCGCCGCCCAGGCCCGCACCA
>CAYXJB010000214.1:2677-5195 GCA_964465445.1 uncultured Verrucomicrobiota bacterium | reverse complement strand
ACATCATCATGATCGGCGAAATCCGCGACACCGAAACGGCCGAAATCGCCATCGAAGCCGCCCTCACCGGCCACCAGGTGCTCTCGACGATGCACTGCAACGACGCGCCCGGGGCCATCGCGCGTCTGGACGACATGGGCATCGCGCCGTTTCTGATCTCCTCCTCGGTCATTCTCTCCTGCGCCCAGCGGCTCATGCGCCGCATCTGCTCGCACTGCAAAGAACCGGTCACCTATCCGCCCAAGATGTTCCAGGACCTGAACATTGATCCGAGTCTCTTCGACGGGGTGACACTCTACCGTGGACGCGGTTGCGAGCGGTGCAAGGGCTCCGGCTACCTCGGGCGGCTGGCCATCATCGAAGCCATGACCGTCACCGACGAAATCCGCAAACTGATCATCTCCCGGGCCAACACGCGCGAGCTGGCCAAGGTCGCCATCGGCCAGGGCATGAAAACCCTTCGCATGGTCGCTCTGGACCGCGCTCGCGAAGGCGTCTCGACCCTCGAACAGGTGCTGTTGCTTACCGCCTCGCACTGAGCGTATCCTGCAGCCGCTCGATCGCTCCGGCGCTCAACCGCCCGGCGCACCGCGCCATGCTCGAATTGGAAGACGCGCTCCAGCGCATTCTCGATGCCCTGCCTCCGCCCCGGGCGCAAACCCTGCCGCTGGCCCGGGCCGACGGTCGCGTCCTGCTCGAACCGGCGATCGCCCGCGTGGATCTGCCCGGGTTCGACAATTCCGCCGTGGACGGCTACGCCGTGCGCGCCGCCGACGTGGCCGGTGCGCGTCCCGACTCTCCGGTGCGCCTGCGCCTGGTCGCTCGTATTGCCGCGGGGCAACCCGCGGCCATCCGGCTCGAGCCCGGCCAATGCGCCCGGGTTTTCACCGGCTCGTGCCTGCCGTCGGGCGCCGACGCCGTGCTGATGCAAGAAACGGTCACGACCGATCCGAGCGATGCGCAATGGATCGTCATCCGCCAACCGGTGCAACCCAGCGAGCACCTGCGCCGCCGGGCCGAGGATGTGGCGCGCGGCGCGATGCTGGTCGGGGCGGGCGAACGGCTCACGCCGTTGAAACTGGCTCTGCTGGCTGCTGCGGGCATCGCCGAAGTGCGCGTGGGCACACCGCCGCGCGTTGTCCTTCTGGCCACGGGCTCGGAGTTGTACGAACCCGGCGCCGTGAGCGAGCTTCCGCCGGGCGGGATTTACGAGAGCAACCGGATCGCGCTCGCGGCGCTGACCGCCCGGGCGGGCGGGCTGCCGGTCCTGCTGCCGCCGGTGGCCGATGTGCCCGAGGCCATTGCCGAGGGCCTGCAGCGTGCGCTGGAGGCGGGCGATCTGGTTGTCAGCTCGGGCGGCGTTTCGGTGGGCGAGTTCGATCACGTCAAATCAGTCTTCACGCGGTTGGGTGGGAGGGTGGCGTTCTGGCGCGTGGCGATGAAACCGGGCCGGCCGTTTGTGTTCGGATGGCGGGAAGGGAAATTTTTTTTCGGACTGCCGGGCAATCCGGTCTCTGCGCTGGTGACGTTCCTGCTGTTGGTGCGCCCGGCGCTGTTGCGCTGGCAGGGCGCGCGCGATGTGTCGCCGCCGACCCAGTGGGGCGAGCTGGCCCAGCGGCTCGACAACCCGGACGAGCGGCGTCATTTCGTGCGCGTGCGGGTGGACGACACCGGTCGGGTGTGGTCAGCCGGTCGGCAGGCCTCGCATCTTCTGGGTTCGCTGGCCGCGGCCGACGGGCTGGTGGATGTGGCACCGCGCAGCGCGTTGCCCGAAGGCAGCCGGGTCAAAGTGCTGCGGTGGGACTGAGCGATCGAGCGCTCAGAACTTCCGTTGCGGGATCTGAAACGGCGCGGGTTGGAGTTTGGGGCGGGCCGGTTCGGGCGCCGGCGCAGGTGTGCCCCAAAGCGGTTCTGCCGCGCCGGTCAGCCGCGGCGACTCGAACAGCGACGGCGTCATGGTGCCCAACGGCGCACCCGGATTGAGGTTTCCAGCCGTTCCGAACGTGCCGGCGACCAAACCCGAGCCGGACGCCGGATTGAGCCCGGGCGATGACACGCTCGCACCGGGCAGCAGCGATTTTTGCTTCCAGGGCGGCGTCATGTCCGAAGCCGGCGCCGGGTTCGGTTCGCCTGCCGGGCTGTTCAGAAACCGCAGCGTCAGCAGGTCTTCGATGCCGCGCCTGCGCGTTTGCCACGAGTTGGCGCTGGCCACCGGATCGCTTGAAGCGGTGCTCTCGCCGAAACCGAAAATCTCCGAAAAGGCGCGCGGCGCGTTGGGATTTGGGTTCAGATCAACGAACCCTCCCGGAAGATTCAGCTCCGGCGAGGTGCTTTGGCCGCGGGCGACAGGAGGCGCAAACGGACTGACCGGTTGTTCGAACAATTTGAGATTGAGCGGCTTGAATTCCGGGTCCTCGCCCGCCATCGGTGCATTGAACGGGTCTGCGGCGGCGCGATTGGTGGCGGCCGCGCGCGCTGCGGCTCGCGCCCGGTCCAGGTCATCGTAGTAGCGCTCCGT
>CAYXJB010000214.1:502-2663 GCA_964465445.1 uncultured Verrucomicrobiota bacterium | reverse complement strand
CGGCTTGAGCGCTCGACCGTCCGGACCGTATCGGGGCACGCCCAACATCTCCTCGCCGGTCAAGCCCAAACCTTCGGCTTCCTCGGCGCCCGGCTCCAGCCACTGATCCCGTTTCCGAAGCAGCTCCTGCAGCGACCGTGACGGTGCCGGAACGATCACCGGCCGGGGCGGCGGCATCCGATTGAGGTTCGGGCCGGGCGTCTGGCCAAACCCGAACAGCTCGAAGGGCTTCTTGAATTCGTCGTCGAGTTTCCGCAGCGAGGTCTTGTCGGCCCGAATCTCTTCGAGGTTGGTGACCGTGATGCTGCGGGACGGTTCGGAAAACTCGATGGGCCGCCCTCGGCCGGGCAATTGCGCCAGAAGCGGCGCCGCCAGCGCAAACACCAGCGCGCCGACAGCCAACCCGCCAACCTTGTGAACGTTGCCGAGCATCTTCGACCCTGTTGAGCCTAAGGCACCGCGGGCCGCTCGTCAAAAGACTTCGCGACCGGTCCGGCGCGCGGACCGGGCACGCTCGGCGGGTCAGCGTGATCTTTGGCAGTGGGCAGACGGCCGCCGTCGAGGGCGCACAACTTGTTGTTCCCATTCCGGGTCGGCGCGTTATGATGCGAGTGTGAGAACGGGCTTGAGAGCCGACCGGCCCGGCGGGTCTGCCCGGCGGGCCCAGAGATGGCTCGGGCCGTGCGCCGTGGCGCTCGTAGTCGTGGGGTTGGGGCTGCGGGCCGACACGGCGGCGTCCGAGCGCAATCCTCAAACCAGGGAGAAACCTGCCATGAGCCTGCAGTTGAGCAGTCCGGCGTTTGCCGAGGGCAAACCGATTCCACGCAAGTACACCTGCGATGGCGCTGATGTTTCCCCGCCGTTGCAGTGGTCCGGCGCGCCGCCCAACACGCGCAGCTTTGCGCTCATTGCCGATGATCCCGACGCGCCTGATCCCAAGGCCCCGCGCATGGTCTGGGTGCACTGGGTGATTTTCAACCTGCCGGCCAGCACGACCGAGCTGCCCGAGAACGTGGCCCGCACGCCCAGCCTGCCCAGCGGCGCGCGCCAGGGCACGAACGATTTCCGTCGCATCGGTTACGGCGGGCCGTGTCCGCCTCCGGGCGATCCGCACCGGTATTTCTTCAAACTCTACGCGCTGGACACGGTGTTGGAACTCCAGCCGGGAGCGACCAAGGCCGAATTGCTCAAGGCCATGGAAGGGCACATTCTGGCGCAGGCGCAACTGATGGGCACCTACCAGCGCCGGTAAGAACGAGCGCGTCCCGAACCGATCGCCATCCAATCGGATCAACCGAACGAACCCGACGGCGGCTGAGCGATCGCTGCCTCACGCGCCGTGGCTTGACCAACCGACCGGCTTGGTGTAGGAAAACCTCAGCTTTGTCCCTTTGTCACATGAGAGCGCAAAGCATCAGGTCCTTTGCTGCGCCAACTCCCGGAGGATGTCTTGCACCCGAACCGAACCGCCCGCTCGTCGGCAGAGCGCCGCCGCGCTCTGGTTATTGAAGCAAATCGCCCCGGCCCGACAACTCGAAGGGTCCAAGCCGCTCTGATCTTGCTCGGGGGCACGCTGGCGTTGCAGAGCGCCGCCGGCGGTTGGCCGCCCACCCAGGCGGTGAGCTGGGGAGATCCGTTCATGCCCTACGTGCCACCGGGCACAACTTTTCAAAAAATCGCAGCCGGACAGTATCACAACCTGGCGCTGACGAGTCAGGGCAGGGTCGTCGCCTGGGGAGATAACGGTCCCGGTCAAAGCACCGTGCCGCCGGGTTTGAGCAACGCGGTGGCAATCGCGGCTGGATCCACTCACAGTCTGGCGTTGCGAGCCGACGGCACGGTGGCGGCATGGGGCAACAATGCGAACGGTCAGGCCACTGTGCCGTCCGGTTTGAGCAATGTGATCGCCATCGCTGCCGGGGCCTCTCACAGCCTGGCGTTGCGCGCCAACGGCACGGTCCTGGCCTGGGGCGACAACACCTTCGGACAGACCAACGTGCCGGCAAACTTGAGCAACGTCGTCGCCATCACCGCCGGCGACCAACACAGCCTGGCCCTGAAAAGCGACGGCACGGTCGTGGCCTGGGGACTCAACACATCCGGTCAGAGCACCGTCCCGCCGTCTTTGCACGGCGTGGTCGCCATCGCTGCCGGAGCCGCG
>CAYXJB010000214.1:0-474 GCA_964465445.1 uncultured Verrucomicrobiota bacterium | reverse complement strand
GTCTTGAAAAGCGACGGCACTGTGGTGGCCTGGGGCAATAACTTCTACGGGCAGGTCACCGTGCCCCAAGGGGTGGCCGACGCGATCGCGATCGCCGCGGGCGGAAATCACAATCTGGCCCTCCTGAGCGGCGGCGTAGTGGCGGCCTGGGGCAGTGCGGCGGACGGGGAGAACGATATGCCCGAAAATCTGACCGGCGTGGTTGCTCTCGCGGCGGGCTGGTCGCACAGTCTGGCCCTGAAGAACGACGGGAGCATCGTCGCCTGGGGCAACAATTCCGAGGGCCAGGGCGTCGTGCCCACGGACTTGAGCCATGTGATCGCGATTGCCACCAAAACCGACCACAGCCTGGCCCTCAAAAGCGACGGCACGGTTCTGGCCTGGGGAAGGAACAGCTCCGGTGAAAGCACCGTGCCAACCGGCCTGAACGATGTCATCGCGATTGCGGTCGGAAACAGTCACAGCCTGGCGTTG
>CAYXJB010000213.1:0-5209 GCA_964465445.1 uncultured Verrucomicrobiota bacterium | reverse complement strand
CGTTGGCAACAGTTGGAGGCATGGAAAACAGGCTCGAACCGATGCGCGGATTTTGAATGGCAGAAAAAGACCGACGCGCGGACGCGCCATCGGGCGACGCCGCGGCAATGTGAAGCTCCGGGCAGGATGAAAGTTCTGGTGATCGGTTCGGGCGGACGCGAGCACGCGCTGGTGTGGAAGCTGGCGCAGTCGCCGCATCTGACGCGGCTTTGGTGCGCGCCCGGCAACGCCGGGATCGCGCAGGAACGCCTGACCCGAAACGGCGCGCCGGTCGAATGCGTTCCCATCGGGGCGGAGGATCTGCCGGGGCTGCTGGCCTTTGCGCGGGAACAGCGGATCGAGCTCACGGTCGTGGGGCCGGACAATCCGCTTGCGCTGGGGATTGTGGACCTGTTCCAGGAGCAGGGCATGCGGATCTGGGGGCCGAACCGCAGGGCGGCGCAGTTCGAGGCGTCGAAGGTCTTCTCGCAGCAATTCATGGAAAAATACGGCATTCCTACGGCCCGCGGGGCGGTCTTTTCCGATCCGGTCCCGGCTCGGGCATTTGCCGCCGCGCTGGGCGGGCGCTGCGCGGTGAAGGCCGACGGCCTGGCGCTGGGCAAGGGCGTGTTGATCTGTCGCAGTGTGGCGGAGGCCGAGCGCGCGATCGAACAGGTGCTGGTGCACCGCGCGTTTGGCGAGGCGGGTCGGCGCGTCGTGATCCAGGAGTTGCTCGAAGGAATTGAAATCTCGCTGCACGCGCTCTGTGACGGGCGCACGGCCAGACTCTTTCCCACCGCCCAGGACCACAAGCGCGCCTTCGACGGCGATCAGGGGCCGAACACCGGCGGCATGGGCGCGTATTCGCCCACGCCGTTTCTGGGCCCGGACGAACTGGCTGAGGCGCACCGGCGCATTCTCGAACCGTGGCTTCGCGGTTGCGCGGCCGAGGGAATCGAATACCGCGGCATCCTTTATCCGGGCGTGATGCTCACGGCTCAGGGTCCGAAGGTGCTCGAGTTCAACGCGCGTTTTGGCGACCCGGAAACGCAGGTGTATCTGACGCGACTGGAAAACGATCTGCTCGAACTCATCGAGGCGAGCCTGGACGGCAGCCTGGACAGAACCGAGTTGCGCTGGAAACCGGCTGCCAGTGTGTGCGTGGTCATGGCCAGTGCCGGCTACCCCGGCCCGTACGCCAAAGGCCACGTCATCACCGGACTGGACCACGCCGACGCGCTCCCGGACACGAAAATCTTCCACGCCGGCACCGCCCGGCGCGACGGGCGGATCGTCACCCAGGGCGGGCGCGTGCTGGGAGTCACCGCGTTGGGCGCGGATCTGCAGTCCGCTGTGGCCGCCGCCTACGCCGCCGTCGAGCGAATCCACTTCGAAGGCGCGCACTTCCGGCGCGACATCGCCGCCAAGGCCCTTCGGGCATTGGACGCGAAAGGAATTTCAACCCCGCCGTCCGGCGGCGATCCGGCTGCCGCTGCGCGCCCGGTTGGCTGACGAACCGGCGCACCGGCTCACGCCGGTCGAATGCGCCCGTCCACCAGCTCGACCACGCGGGGCGCGTGGGCGGCGACGCCGGCATCGTGGGTGGCGACGATCAGGGTCATGTTGTGCTCGGCGCGCAGCGCAGCCAGCAGCGCAATGATTTCCTCGCCGGTGCGCGAGTCGAGGTTGCCCGTGGGCTCGTCGGCCAGCACCAGTTCGGGCCGGTTGATGAGCGCCCGGGCGATGGCCACCCGCTGTTGTTCGCCGCCGGAGAGTTCGTTGGGTTTGTGCTCGAGGCGATCGGCCAGCCCCACGCGGGCGAGCAGCTCGCGTCCGCGCGCAATCGCTTCGTTCGCCGGCAACCGGGCCACCCGGGCGGGCAGACAGACGTTCTCGAGCGCGTCGAGTTCCGGCAGGAGGTGATACGCCTGGAACACGAAACCGATTTTCTGGTTGCGCAATCGTGTCAGCTCGCGCTCGCTCAAATCGCTCAAGCGCGCGCCGGCCAGGTGGATCTCGCCGCTGTCGGGCGTGTCGAGCGCTCCCAGCAGATGCAGCAAGGTGCTTTTGCCCGCGCCCGAGGCGCCGCGCAGCGCGAGAAAATCCCCCCGCGCCACCTCCAGGTCCACGCCGCGCAAGACCTCCAGCCGACGCCGTCCCATGAGAAAGGACTTGGTCAACGCCCGTGCGGAGAGAAAGACCGTGCTCATTCGTAGCGCAACGCTGCGACCGGATTGAGCCGGCTGGCGTAGCGGGCCGGGAAGGCGGCGGCCAGCAGGCAAATCAGCAACGAACCACTGCAGATGATCGCCACATCGGTCGGCACGATCAGCGCCGGCAGTTGACTGAAACCGTAGATTTTGGCCGGAAACAGCTCGAATCCCGTCGCCCGCCGCAGGAACGCCAGGAACTCGTTGCGGTATCCCAGGGCCACGAATCCCAGCGCCATGCCCACCGCCACGCCCGCCACGCTGACGATCAGACTCTGGCCCAAAAACACCCACATCACCTGGCGATTCGACGCGCCCAGCGCCTTGAGCAGCCCGATCTCGCGCGTCTTCATCACGATGAATGTGATCAGTGTGCACGTGATCCCGAAGGCCGCCACCAGCACGATGAAAAACAGGATGTAGAGCATCACGTTCTTTTCCACCAACACGGCCAGCATCAGCGGGCTGTCTTCCATCCAGGTGCTCACCCGGAACGCCGGCCCGAGGGCGCGCTGAAGTTCGTCGGCGACCCGTTGCGCCACATAGGGATCGCGCAACGCCACGGTCAGACCGTGCACGCTGTCGCTTTCCTCCAGCGCATAAAGCGCTTGGGCATTTTCCAGCGAGGTGACGATCACCGAGGCGTTGAACTCGTAGTAACCGGCGTCGAAAATGCCCCGGATCTCGTAATCCTCCGGCAGCACGGCTTCCTGAGCGGGTTCGCCGCGTTGGGCGCGCATCTTTTTCAAATCTTCGGGTGAATAGACCGCCACCCGGTCGCCCACACGCAGATTGAGGCTCTCGGCAAAGACCGTCCCCACCACCAGGCCGCGCCCGCTCAGGTCGAATTGCCCCGCCACCACGCTGCGGGGCAGCTCGCTCACGCTCGCCTCGGCCCGGGCATCCACCCCGCGCAACACCGGTGCGAACACCTGCGCAGGGCCGCTCTCGGGCTGGCTCTCAACCAGCACCTGACCCAGAACAAACGGCGCGACGCCGCGCACCGCGGGGTTGGTGGACACCAGGCTTTCCCAGAGCGCGTAGTTGGTCATCGTCCCCTCGCGCGGCCAGACCCGCAAATGCGCGTTAAATCCGAACACCCGGTCGCGCAAATCCCGGTCAAAGCCGTTCATCACGCTGATGACGATGATCAACACCGCCACGCCCAGCGTGACGCCCAGGACCGAAATGAGGGTGATGACCGACACGAACGTGCGCTTGGGCCGCAAATACCGCAGCGCCAGCAGCAGTTCGAACGGCAGACGCGACATGCGCGGAGGCTAGGGACGCATCCGGTCAGTGTCAACGAACGCCCGCGTCGCCGCCGACGGCTGCGCCGAAGCCGCCCGCTCGCGCCGTCGCACGCCCCGGACCCGAAAACATTTCCCAAATCCGCACCGCCGCCACATCCTGCGAGCATGAACATGGGCATGGGGCTTTGCTGGATGTGTTGGTTGGGCGGCGTGATGGTTTGGGGCGCGTGGGCGGGCGAGCCGGCTGCCGGTTCTCGAACGAGCGAACCATCGCCGCCCTCCCGCACCTATCGCAATCCACTGTTGCCCGAGGTGAACATGGCCGACCCGCACGTGATCCGGTTCGGCAAACGTTATTACCTCTACGCCACGACACACACCCGGGGTTACGACGTTTATGTCTCGGAGGATCTGGTTCGGTGGACCAACAGCGGGCGCGCCTTCGACGACCCCCGCGGCGGCGCCTGGGCGCCGGACGTTTTTCATCATCGCCGCGGCGACGGCAGGTTTTACCTCTACTACACTGACAATGTGCCCGACCCCAAACCCGGCGGCCCGCGCAAGCAGATCGGCGTGGCCGTGGCGACCGGTGCGCTCGGGCCGTTCACCGACCGGGGCGTGCTGGTGCGCGATGCGATTGACGCGCACCTGTTTCAGGACGACGACGGCGCGCTTTGTCTCTACTACGTGGATTTGTTCGAGGGATTCAAAATCAAGGTCCAGCCCATGGCCGATCCGCTCACCCCGCGTGGCGAGGCGACGGTGCTGATCCGGCCCACTGAATCCTGGGAAAAAATCAGCGGCGCGGTCACCGAAGGGCCGTTCATGCTCAAGCGGGCCGGCGTGTACTATCTGATGTATTCGGGCACGGGAGCCGACTCGCCCAATTACGCCATCGGCTATGCCACGGCGCGCTCGCCTGTTGGCCCGTTCACCAAGTTCGCCGGCAATCCCATCGCGCATCGCGGCGGCCGCGTGCTCGGTCCCGGTCATCACTGCGTGATCGAAGGGCCCGATGGAAAACTCTGGATGGTGTATCACCAGAAGTGGGGCGAGGAACGGAGTTTCAAACGTTTTCTGGCCATTGACCCGATCTGGTTCGATCCGCAGGGCGTGCTGCACACGCGGCCCACGCGCGATGAGGATCAACCGGCTCCATGAACAAGCCGAAATTCAGAACCCGAAACCACCGCGCTGACGAGCGTTGAAAAGCTCGCGGGCTTTTTCAGCCCGGGTCACTCGGGATTCGGATTCCGGCGCCCGATTGTGGCAGGCCAAAAAGCGCCCCGGGTGTTCAGAGGACGAACCGATCGCCCGGCCGAAGCGGATGGCCGGCCATGAATTCCTGCGCCGTGAGCCGACGGCCGCCCTCGGGCTGCACCACGATCAAGCGCAGAGCTTCCTGACCGCAGCCCACGACGATCCCGGTGCGGTCGGCGCTCAGAATTTCCCCGGGCGCGCCCCGAGCGTTGGCCTCGTCGGCCTCCCAGATTTTGTGCAATCGCGGTGCGGGTTGGGCCGGCAGGAACGTGAAGGCGCCCGGCCAGGGCGTCAAAGCACGGACGCGATTGCGGATGGCCCGGGCCGGCAGCCGCCAGTCAATCCGGCCATCCTGCTTGCGGAGCTTGGGCGCATGCGAAATTCCTTCGGTCGGTGGGGGGCGCGGCTGAATCCGGCCCGCGGCGTAGGCCGGCAGCGTCTCGATCAACAGCGCCGCGCCCAGCTCGGCCAGTCGGTCGTGCAACGTCGCCGCAGTATCCTCCGGAT
>CAYXJB010000212.1:3201-5227 GCA_964465445.1 uncultured Verrucomicrobiota bacterium | reverse complement strand
AAGCTGCTCAAGGCGAGCAAGCTGAACTTCCGCGGCAATGTCGAGGGCCACGACCTGTTCGAGCGGCCGGTCGAGGTCGTGCTCTGCGACGGCTTCGTCGGCAACGTGGTGCTCAAGACCTGCGAAAGCCTGGCCACGGCCCTGATGCACCTGTTGCGCGCCGAGCTGGGCAAAAACCTCAAGCGTCAGTTGGGCGCGCTGCTGCTCCAGAACGCCTTTCGCAGCATCAAGCGTCGCATTGATCCGGAAGCCCACGGCGGCGCGCCGTTGCTGGGATTCAACGGCCATGTCTTCAAAACCCACGGCTCGGCCCGCGAACGCGCCGTGATGAACGCCATCCGCGTGGCCGCCGAATCGGTCGAACACCACGTCAACGACCGCATCGCCCAGGAAATCGCCCGCGCCAACGAACGGCTCGCCGCGGTGGAAACCGACTGGCCGAGCGCTGTAACGGCATGAGCGCCACACTGAGCTCGAAACTCAAAAATCCCCGCGCCCGGCACCAGTTCCTGGCCCGGACCGCCTCGATCACCGGCATCGGCTCCTACGTGCCGGCACGCGTGCTCACAAATCACGACCTGGAAAAAATGGTGGACACCTCCGATGAATGGATCACCACACGCACCGGCGTCCGGGAACGGCGCATTGCCGACGGGGATGAATGCACCTCCGATCTCGGCGCCAAGGCCGCCCGGCGTGCGCTCAAGGCCGCCGGTGTAAGCCCCGAGCAGGTGGATCTGATCGTGGTGGCCACCTGCACGCCGGACATGCAACTGCCGGCCACCGCCTGCCTGATTCAGCAAAAAATCGGCGCGCATCGCGCCGCGGGGTTTGACCTGGAAGCGGCCTGCTCCGGCTTCCTCTACGCGCTGGAAGTGGGCCAGCAGTTTGTCATGACGCGCACCTTCGAGACCGTGCTCGTCGTCGGGGCCGAGAAAATTTCCTCGATCACCAACTGGCGGGATCGCAACACCTGCGTGCTGTTTGGCGACGGCGCCGGGGCGGCGGTGCTGCAACATCGCCCCCACTCGCACGGGCTCCTGACAGTTGTGCTCGGCGCCGACGGCAGCAAGGCCGACCTGCTCAAAGTGCCCGCCGGCGGCAGCCGTTGCCCGGCCACGATCGAGTCGGTCCAGGCCGGTCGGCACTTCCTGCACATGGAAGGGCGCGAAACCTTTCGACACGCCGTGCAGGCCATGTCCTCGGCCGCGCTGGAGGCACTCCGGCGCTGCGAGCTCGATGTCCACCAGATCAAATGCATCATCCCGCATCAGGCCAACCGCCGCATCATTGACGCGGTGGCCGAGCGGCTCGGGGCGCGCCCCGAGCAGGTGTTCGTGAATCTGGACCGCTACGGCAACACCTCGGCCGCCTCGGTGGCGATCGCGCTGGACGAAGCGGTCAGCAGCGGACGCATCCAGCGCGGCGATCTGGTGTTGCTGGTGGCCTTCGGCGCCGGCTTTACCTGGGCCGCCGCCGTCGTCGAATGGTGACTCGCCGCCTCCTCGCGGTGGACCGACCCATAAAGAGAAAAGGCAACCCGACGTCATGGCCGCCCTTTCCACTGCGGCTCCCTAGCTGTGACAAAGGATTGGAAGCCGGTTCCACACTCGCACAACGCACGGTGGGTTCAATTGCATTTGCGCAAAACTTTTGCACTGACTTTTCACCGGTTGTCCACCACCGCGGTGTTGCCGCCCCGACTCGGAGCGCGAGCGTTCGGCCGGCGGCTCATGGTTGAACCCGGCGCATGAATCCAGTCGCGATCGAAACCCATCTCAAACTGGTCCTGATTCAGTGGATCATCATCATGCTGGCGGCCTGGGCGGTGGGCCGGCTGGGTCGCAAACTGGGTCAGCCGCTGGCGGTGGGAGAAATCCTGGCCGGGATTCTTCTGGGCCCGTCGGCGCTGGGGCTGATCTGGCCGTCGGACTGGCCGGTGCTGTTTCCACGCGAGACGCAGCCCTCGCTGCAACTGTTGGGCAAACTGGGGCTGATTCTGCTGCTGTTCCAGGTGGGGATGGAG
>CAYXJB010000212.1:716-3191 GCA_964465445.1 uncultured Verrucomicrobiota bacterium | reverse complement strand
CGATTACGGCCATCTGCGAGCCCGTTCGCGCACGGTGACGGCCGTATCGGTGCTGGGAATCGCGGCGCCATTTGTCTGCGGGTTGCTGATCGGCCCGTGGGTGCATCGGCACTTTGCGCCGGAGCTGCCGCGGTTCGGATTTCAACTGTTTTTGTGCATCGCGCTTTCGATTTCGGCGTTGCCGATCATGGGTCGCATTTTGCTGGAGATGAAACTGGAACGGACGGCCATTGGCGCGATGGCCATCAGCGCGGCGGCGATTGACGACGTGAGCGGCTGGGTGCTGCTGGCGCTGGCCACCGCGCTGGTCAGCGCGGGTTTTGACGGTTGGGCGCTGGCGGCTCAGGTGGCCGGGATCGTGATCTTTTTCCTGGCCTTGCAAAAGCTCGTCGGGCCGGCGCTCTGCTGGTTGTGGCGACGGAGTGTGGCGCGGCGGGGCGGGTCGGGCCTGACGCCATCGTTTCTGTCGCTGCTGCTGGTGGCGTTGTTCAGCGCGGCGCTGACGAGTCACGCGCTGGGGATTTTTTCGATTTTTGGTGCGTTTTTGCTCGGGGTTTCGCTGCACCGGGAGGTGACTCTGGTGCGCGCCTGGCGGGAACGATTCTCCGAGTTCGTGCTGGTGGCCATGGTGCCGATCTTTTTCACCAACACCGGATTGAACACCGAGATCGGCTCGTTGAACACGTTGCTCGAATGGCTCGGGTTGGGTGTCGTCCTGTTGGCCGCGGTGACGGGAAAGCTGGGCGGTTGTTACCTGGCGGCGCGCCTGACCGGGCAGCCGCGACGCGAGGCGGCCTGTGTGGCGGCGTTGATGAACACCCGGGCGCTCATGGCGCTGGTGGCCATCAACATCGGCCTGGAGCTCGATCTTCTGAACCGCGAGCTGTTCACGATGTTGGTGCTCATGGCGCTGCTGACCACCGCGATGACCGGACCGCTGTTGCGCTGGTGGTTGCCGGCCTCGCTCCGACCGGCCGAGGAGGCAGGCCTCGCGCCGCAGGGTTGAGCCGGCGTTGCGGAAAGGCGCACTCGCCCGCGGCCGGGCGTTTCAATGTCGGCGCAGAATCAGGCGGTGATCCAGTCGCCGGGTTTGGTGCGGCGCCAGGGGCGGAAGGTCGGTCAGGGTCGGCGAGCGGGTTTCGCAAAGGACCTTGCGGGCCAGAGCTTGGAAGGCGCGCCAGCGCGGCCAGTCCAGCTCCGGAGCGTGGGCAACCTGGCGCAACAAACTGCGCCATTCGATGATCAGCCGGTCAATGTCTCCGGGCCCGACCAGTTCGCTCAGCCAGGCGTGTTTGTTGCGAGGATCTTTGTGGACGGAAGCGACGATGGCCTCGGCGCCCGAGCCGTACTTGGGCGGCAGACCGTTCTCCAGATAGCCGGGGATGGTTTGAGAACCGTAGGTCTGACGGCACGCGACGGCCAGTCGCCCGGCCCAGCGATCCTCCTGAGCGCAGAATCGGAAACCGGCGCTCAGATTCGCCACGTCGTAAATCAGTTCGTCCAGCGGATAGCGCTCGTCCTCCAGCGCCGCGGCGATGCCCAGCCCGTCGCCCTGGGAAAAACAACTCACCACGCGACCGCGCAAGGTGGGCGTGCCGTCGGCCTCGACGAGTTTCAAGCGTCGCCACAACAAGGCCGTGCCGGTGGCGGTGGGCAGATTTCGGCAGGTCTCCACCAGACTGCAGCTCGCGCAATCGTAGGGCAGCACCTCGCGTTCGAGGGGACGCCACAACGCCACGCCGTGGCGGTCCACCGGAACGCGCAAGGTCAGCTCCGCCAGGCTCAGGTGCGCGAGGATGCGCTGGCCCATGGGTTGGAGGCGCACCAACGGCGTTTTGCATTCGGCCAGGCGGCGCTGGAGCAGCGGCACGAGTTTGCTGCGCCACAGCGCGGCGGGCAACTGGCGCGCGGGCCAGTGCGTGAGCCGGCGCACCCATTTGGCCAGCAACACGCGGTCGGCGTCCAACCGTTCGGCCACGGTGAGGGCGCGTCCAAAGACCGGGCGCTCCTGGATTTGTTCCTCAAGTTCCACGAGTGTGCCGGAGCCGAGTTTCTCCAACGCCGGCGGATGGCACAGCGCGGGAATCAAAGCGGCGTAACCCGATGGGCCGGGAGACAGGCCCACGAAGACATTTTTGGCGGGCATGTCCGAAAGGCCCGGCCAGGCCTCCCACTCGCCGCGGCTGTTGAGCAGTTCGCGCTGGCGTTTGCGCACGTGCCGGGCGCGTTCGGCATCGGTGTGCAACCCGCAGGGAGCGTCGGGATGTTTGAGGCAGGACTCGACGCCCAGCAGGATCGGACGGCTGGTGAAGAGTCGTTCCTGCGCCCGGGCGGCTTCGCAAAAGGGATTGCGTCCGGCCTCAGCGGCGGTGCTCATGAGGCTCAGCAGCGCGGCCCAATCCACCGCTCCGGCGCGCGTCAGATGGGCCGGGTGCGCGTCGCGCAGGCGCAGTTCGTTGGCGGTGATGAGGATGT
>CAYXJB010000212.1:0-686 GCA_964465445.1 uncultured Verrucomicrobiota bacterium | reverse complement strand
GGCCGCGCCGTCCGGCGCGACCGAACATCTGTAGGATTTCCTCCGGACGGAGCGGCTGTTCGACGGCGTCGCGCCGATACGAGTCGCCGGCCAGCGCGACGGTGCGGAGCGAGAAATTGATGCCGGCGGCCAGACCCATGGTTGCGACGACCACGCGCAACTGGCCGGCCTTGGCGAGCGGCTCGATCACCCCGGCGCGCACGCCGTAGCTCAAACCGCTGTGGTGATAGGCGATGCGGCATTTGAGCAGCCGCGCGAGCGCGTCGCCGGCGAGCTGTTTTTGCTCGGGGGTGAGCTGGAGCGGGTTGGGATTGGGCAGTTGGCGGGCCAGTTCGGCGGCCAGGTGTTCGGCGGCCTGACGTCGCGGCGCGAAGATCAAAATCGGCCCGAGGTCCTCGGCCAGCGCGGCGGCCACCAGCCGCGGCCAGTAGCCGCGAATTTCCGGCGGCACGGGTGCCGAGAGGTTTCGGGCATGGACTTCCTCCAACGGCACCGGGCGCTGCTCATGGCGCACCAGCACGGCCCGGCGTCCGAGTCGCTGCAGCCATTGCACGACATGATGCGGGTTGGCGACGCTGCCGCTGAGCAGCAGCAATTGCGTGCCCGGCGGCGCCAGCGCGATGGTGAACTCGTAACTCAGGCCGCGTTCCGGATCGCTGAGCATCTGGTATTCGTCCACGACCAGC
>CAYXJB010000211.1:898-5237 GCA_964465445.1 uncultured Verrucomicrobiota bacterium | reverse complement strand
TCCGCAGCCACTCGAGCGCATCAGCCTGGACCAGTTCCAGGTTCGGATGCGTCCCGGCCGGAAACCGCTCGCGCAACCAGGCCACCAGGCGCGCGTCTTTCTCGATCGCCAGCACCCGGCCGGCCCGCGCCAGCAACAGGGCCGTGAGCGGGCCGAGCCCCGGCCCGATCTCCAGCACGGGTTCGTCCGGGCTCAGCTCGGCTGCCGCCACGATGCGCCGGAGCTGATGCACGTCGTGGAGGAAGTTCTGGCCCAGCGATCGGGTGAGCCGAATGCCACGTTGGGCCAGCACGGTTCGCATTTCCGAAAGTTTCATCGTCTCAACCGTGGTCGCGGTCGCAGCCCGACCGGACTCAAAGCTCATCGCGCAGCACCTCCTGGAGCGCATCCAGAGCGCTTGCCAGATCGGCGCGCCGGATCGTCAGCGGCGGGGTGAAGCTGATGACCTGGCCGTGCTCGCCCTCCGGCAGCAGGATGAACCCGCGCCGGAGCATCGCTTTGACAATCCGGAACGCCGCCGCGCCGTCGGGCGCGCCCTTGCGCCGCACCTCCAGCCCGACCATCAAACCCAGGCCGCGCGCCGACAGTTGCACGTCGCGCCGGCCCGGGCGCAGTTGGCCGAGCCGTTCCAGCAGCCACCCGCCCAGTGCAGCCGCGCGTTGGGGCAGATCCAGCCGCTCGATCTCGGCGATCTGCGCCAGCGCCATTGCGCACCCGACCGGGTGACCGGCGAAGGTGCTGGTGTGCAGCGCTTCGCCTCTGGACTCGGGCCAGGCCGCATCCATGACATCGCTCCGGCCCACGCACGCCGAGATCGGAAACCCGCCGGCCAGCGCCTTGCCCAGACAAATCACGTCGGGCCGCACGCCGAACCGTTCGCAGGCGAACCACGCGCCGGTCCGCCCAAAACCGGTGTAAATCTCGTCGGCGATCAGCAGCGCGCCGTGTTCATCGCACAACCGGCACAGCAACGGCAAAAATTCCGCCGGCGGAATCCGAATGCCGCCCCGACCCTGCACCGGCTCGACCAGCACCGCGCCAATGTCGCCCCGACGCAACAGTCGCCCGGCCCGGGCGCTCAGTTCGTCCAACGCCTGGTGCTGCTTTCGCTCAGGCGCCGTCGCGTCCGGAAACGGCAGGAAATGCGCGAACCGGCCGAGCTGAACGCGGAACGGGCGTCGAAAAAATTCCCGGTGCGTCACGTTGAGCGCGCCGTAACCCAGCCCGTGATACGCGCCCTCGAACGCCAGCACGCCCGGCTTGCCGGTGGCCAGCAGGGCGGTCTTGAGCGCCGCTTCCACCGCTTCGAACCCCGATTGACCGAAGAGCGTTTTGGCGCGAACCGCCGCCGGAGATTCTGAGACGCGCTTCGTTGTCCTTCGCGAGCTGTCGGGTCTGGCCGCCCGCATCGCCGCCCAGCGCTCGAAGGTCAGGCCGCTGAGCCGGCGCGCCAGCTCGGCCTTGAGCGGGTGCGGATGCACATCGCCCATGCCGTGGAGCAATCGCTTCATTTGCCGCTGGCCGGCGCGGACCACGCGCGGGTTGGCGTGCCCGGCCGCCGCCACGCCAAAGGCGCCGCTCAGATCCAGATACCGTCGCCCCTCGGCGTCCCACACCTGCACGCCGCGGGCTTGGGTCCAAACCACCGGCCAGGTGCCGTCGGGCTCGACGAACGTCACGTTGCGCGATTCGTACAGGCGCAGCAGTTCCAGAACTTCGCGACTGTTCATGAGCGGGGTCGAATCAGCCGGGCGGGACACGACCGGAAAACGCGCCGGGTTCAGCGTGTCGCTTCCGCGGTTTGCCCTGCCTCATCACGGTTTCAGACGCCGCGCTGGTCCGGCGGCCAGATGATCTTGTGCAATTGAGTCTGGAAGCGCACCGGCAGCGCATCGGCCAGGATGCGCTCGGCCAGCTCCCGACGCGAGAGCGGTGTCTGGCCCGGTGGCACGGGCCTGAGCGAGGGATCGCGCTGCGCCGACGAGAGCGGATGCACCCATGACATCAACACCGGGCAAATGGCATCGAGCCGGTGTCGGCGGATTTGTTCCCTGGCCCATTCGTAGTCCTCGACCGTGCCGATGACGAACTTGATCTGGTCGGTGGCTTTGAGGTGCGCGAGGTTTTCCCAGCGATTGCGCGCCACTTCGCCGCTGCTGGGGCATTTGAGATCCATGATTCGATGCACCCGGGCGTCCACCGGTCCGATGTCCAGCGCGCCGCTGGTTTCGAGCAACACCGTAAAACCCGCATCGCAGAGCCGACGCATCAACGGCAGGGAAGCCGGTTGCAGGAGCGGCTCGCCGCCGGTCAGCTCGACCAGCGGCAGGCGCAGCCCCGAGTGTCCGCCCGGGGCGCGATCGAAGGGCGCGGCAAGTCGTTGCACCGTGTCGAACACCTCCTGAACCGTCATGGTGCGACCTTCGGTGAACGCGTAGGCGGTGTCGCAGTACGAACAGCGCAGGTTGCAGGCCGTCAGCCGCACCAGCACGCACGGCAACCCGGCAAAGGTGCTCTCGCCCTGCAGGCTCAGATAGATTTCGTTGACGCGGAGCGTCTCGCTCACAGCGCCAATTTCCCGAATCGAACGCGCCGACACAACGGCGAAGCGCGCCGGCCCGACGGCAGCGCCGACCATCTCTGCCGGGCAAAATCGCAACTCGCCGACAAAAAATCGCAACCGACCGAAAGCGCCTTCGCGGCGTTTCGCGCAGCTTGGGGCGCATGAACAAGACGTTGGCACGCAACAATTCCACGCGGGACCGAGTTTTGGGCGTCGCCGTGGCTGTCACGGTCTCGCTCAGCGCCATCGGGGCGGAGCCGCGACCGCGACCGACGGCGCGTGGCGCACTGCCACCGGTGATCGTCGAGGCGGTGCCGCCGGCCGGCGGCTGCCTGCCGGATGTGCAGGGAGCGCAACTTTACCAGGGCAAGAAAACCTCGGTGGCGGTTCTGGAGGTCCTGCCGACGGTGGTCAACAACAACCAGCGCGAGGCATTCGCGCTGCTCCCCGGCAGCGTCGGCCTGGCCAAAATCCCCGACTACACCGTTTGGGATCTGAGTCTCGAATGGGCTCTCTACCGCCAGCGCGTCCAATTGCTGGCCGGCATCCAGAACCTCTTCGACCGCGACTACTTCTCGCGCGTCCGCAGCGACGGGATCGAACCGATGCCCGGCCGGAGCTTCTACGCCGGTCTGCGGCTTCGATGGTGAAAAGACCAATCGGTCCGGCCAAAATCACTGTTCGGCAACCCGTCGCGCCGGGGCCCCGCTTGGCGCCGCTCATTCGGCAATCAGGCGCAGCAGCGTGTCGAACACCTCGACCGCGTCCAATTCCGTCCGCCCGAGCCGATCGCGCCGTTGGCAGATGAGCATCGGCCAGTCCTGTGGATCGGTCGGCTGCCGCCCGTGCGAACCGCGCACCAGCGAGGCGTCCAGCGGAATCACATCCATCAACGCCCTCAAGCCGAGCCGTTTCTGCAGCAGTCGCGAGGCAATTTTGGCGCGCAGCGCCCAGGGCGAGAGGGCCGGATCGGTGAACAGCTCCACCGGGTCGTAACCCGGCTTGCGATGAATATCCACCGTCCGCGCATAGTCCGGCGCGCGGGTGTCATCCAGCCAGAAGTAATACGTGAACCAGGCATCTTCCCGCGCCACGGCGATCAGATCCCCGCCACGCGGATGCGCCAAGCCCCGCGCCGTCTGGGCCTGCCGATCCAGCACCGTCTCGATGCCCTCGCAGGATTCGAGCAGCTCGCGCACCGGGCGGTCCAGCGTCGGGTCGTTCAGATAAATGTGAGCGATCTGATGATCCGCGACGGCAAAGACGCGGCTCGCGCCGCAATCGAGCTGCTCCCAATGCAGCTCCTCTCGGATCGCCACCCAGCCGCGTTGCCGGAACAGCCGGTTGAGGTGAATCGGCCGCGTCACGTTCGTCAGCCCGTACTCGGAAAGCACGATGACCTGCACGCCGCGCCCGTCGAAAAAGTCCACCAGCTCGCCCACGATCGCATCGGTCGCTTCCAGGTCCGGCACGATCGCCGGATTCAACCGCCGCAGCGTCCCGGGACCGCTCTGCGTCAACGGCCCGACCAACGACCCGTCCGGCGTGTTAAGCGCGCGATTGGACGATGCGCCTTGGAACGGCCCGAACCGCTGCAGGTTGTAATCCAGATGCGGCAGGTAAACCAGGCTCAGCGTGGGCGCGAATCGCTCTTCGATCCAGCGCGCCGCAGCCGCGATCCAGCGCGTCGCCGCGTCCGGTGCGCCCTGAGCCGTGTGCACGCCCGCCGCCGGCCCCCAGAACGTGGCGAAGGGAAACGCGCCCAGATCCCGCTTG
>CAYXJB010000211.1:0-828 GCA_964465445.1 uncultured Verrucomicrobiota bacterium | reverse complement strand
GGACGCGGCGTGATCGAGTAATCGGCACTCGAATACATGTTGAACCACCAGAACAACTTCGCGCAGGTGAACCCACCGCCGCCGGAACGCCGCGACCCGCCCGCGACCCGCTCGCGCAACACCTCCCAGAGCTTGTGACCCGACACCAGATGGTTGGACTGCTTCCAGAAATGCACCTCGGCCAGCCCGCGATTGTACCAGCCGTTGCCCACGATCCCGTGACCCGAGGGTGTGCGGCCCGTCAAATACGTCGCCTGTGCCGTGCAGGTGACCGCCGGCAACGCCGGACGAATCAATGCGCTTTGCCCCCGGGCGGCCAGGGCGCGCAACCGCGGCGTGTGCTCGCCCGGCAGCGAGGGCGTGAGCCCCACCACATTCAGAATGACCGTCCGTTGCATCGAAAATCCTGCGCCGAGCCCGACCGCCGCGCGTCACCGTTGCCGATCCGGAGCTGGCGATTGAGCCGCTGACCCGGTCCAGCGAGCCGGTCGGATTCATGCCAGCTCCAGCCATCGCACGTCCGGAGAAGCTACCTGCGGGGCGATCACCATGTCGCACGACGGCCCCTCCTCGCCAGTAGATGAGAACTTCACCGACGGAAGGTCAGTCTCCGATACTCAACCTCCTGACAAGTTCCCCCTTTCTGAGCAGCCGCGCGATGGACACCGCTGGCACATGTTTTTTGAATTCCTGCCGGTAAACACCTGTGCGGTCAAGCCCGTCGGCAGCCACAACGAACCCGACAAAACACTTGATGGGCAATCGGCAGGCAATACGATGAACCGCTGACCGGCGAACTTGATGCAGGAGCAATTCCCCTCAAGCGGT
>CAYXJB010000210.1:0-5270 GCA_964465445.1 uncultured Verrucomicrobiota bacterium | reverse complement strand
CCACAGCCCGCCGTCGTCTTCGGCATAGAGCGTTTCGATGGCGTTGTCCGAAAGACCGTCGCGCTCGCTGAATTGCCACAGCGGTTCGAGGCCCGCGACGGCGGATCGTGCCTGCCCGGCGGTCGGAGTGTCGAGCAAGTCGCGGACATCGAACTCGAACAGCCCGTGTCGCGCCGTGCCCAGACGGCAGATCGGGCCCGGGCCCACGGCCACGGCCTGAACGGAAGCAGCCTCGGGCAACGTCAGCGCCGCCACCGGTTCGAATCTTGCCCCGACCAGCCGGTACACCCGCCGATCCGCTCCCAACAACACGGGTTGTCCGTCCGGCATCTGGAAAAATCGCGCTGGACCGCTGCTCTCGGCCGCGGCGGGCAGCGGAATGAGGCGCAACTGCCGGGGTTTGATCCGGTACAGGCCGCCGCCGGCCGTCCCGAGCCACACGTTGCCCTCCTGATCCTCCAGCAACGCGCTGATCGGTCGGCCCGCATTCCACTCCATCACCGGCGAGACCTCCGCCGGAGCCGACTCGGGCGAGTTGTCCTTCTCCGGCGCAACGCGAAACAAGCCGCCCGAGACCGCGCCAAACCAGATTTCACCGTCGGTGCGTTCGCACAGCGACAGGACCGGCTCGGGGAAAATCCGCGTGGCCCGGGCCAGTTGGCCGGACGCCGAAAACGCGAGCCGGAACAAACCCGCTTCGCCGCCCAGCCACAGCCGCCCCCAACGGTCGGCATGCACAAATCGAACCTGCGAATGCGCTGCGCCCGGGAGCGTCGTCTCGATCAGCCGGATCGCCTCATCGCGCCACACACAGAGGCCCTTGTCGGTCACGATCAGCACGCCCGATCCGGCATCGGGCCTGCGGCAGAGCGCATTGATGCGGTCGTCCGGCAGCCCGTCGGTCTTGAAGTAACTCGCCAGTCCGTCGGCCCGCAGTCGGTTCAAACCCGAATCGGTGCCAATCCACAGGTCGCCGGCCCGATCCTCGCTGAGGCACAGGATCGTGTCGGAGGACAATCCCTCCGGACTGCTCCAGGTTCGGAATTCGTCCCCCTCCAGCCGCGCCAGCCCGCCCTCCTCGGTGCCCACCCACAAACGACCCTGCGCATCTTCAAGGAGACACCGCACCAGTCCGCTGGGCAACCGGGCCTCATCACCCGGCTGGAACGTGGTGAAGCGCACACCGTCGAAGCGCGCCAGCCCGTTGGAGGTGCCGACCCACAGATAGCCGTCATGCGTTTGGAGCAGGCAATTGACCGCGTTATGGGGCAGGCCGGCGTCGTTTAGCCAGGAATCCACAACCCAATCACCCTGAGCAGCCGCCTCGCCGACCCACAGCATGGCGCAGAGCGCCCCCAACAACAGCAGTCCCGGCAACAATGCCAACCCGGCCGGACCGGATCTCACCGCGGTGCGAAGCGCCATCACAAAGCTCTTATCGGCCCGTCGCCGGGGGAAACAAGACCAAACCGGTCATCGGCACCGCAGGGCTTTCGCGCCGACACTGTTCAGGAGCAGGTCACAAATCCGAATCCGGGCGCGGGTTTCGAGCGATGCCGGATGCACGAGACGTACACCGCTTCCGGGTCCGCGTCCCGGTCCGCAGCCCGGCCGCTGAATTGGCAGCCGTCCGATGGGCGGGTCTGCGCCTCGCACGGTTCAACGCCGTGCGGTCACGCGCAACTCCCCGTCACTGAGAATCCGGGCGCGCAAGCCGCCTCTTCCCTCCAGGGCCGCCTCGGCCCCGGGCCCGAACGCCCGGTCCATCCAGTAACAGGGCTTGCAGGATTCGGTGCCGAAAAAGCGCACGCCCTGAATCTCGAATTCGCGTCCGATGAGCGATTGCAGGTCCACACCGCGGGTGATGACGTTACGACGGAAGACCGACGGCGGTTTGTCATGCACGCCCAACCGCTCGCACAAATCTCGATACACCTCTTCGGCGAAAAACGTGATCTGGCCCTTGAAATCGGGCTGATGATCGAAGTAGCGGTCGCCCTCGATGCCCCGACCGGCCACGCACCGAATGCGGTCCACCTCCACCACGGGATGTTCGCCGGGCGGTCCGCCGTGGTGGCCGCGAAAGTTGTGACCCGGCGAGATGTACAGATGCACAATTTCCATCAGGCCCGCCTCCGCTCAGTGCCGACCGGGATGCTCGACGTCGTAGCGCGTCCGTTCCCGGTCGAGCATGCGGCAGATCGCCCCGATGCCCAGCAGCGAGACGCCAATCGGCAACGTCGCGTACCAGGCCGGATGCTGTCCCACACGCAACACGTCGACGTTGATCGCCACACCCGTGATCACCAGAATCAGGCCCGTAACCAGGTAAAAACGCGTCAGTTTCGACATGGCTTTGGTTGTTGCACACCGTGCGGGCAGCCAACCCGGGCCGCCCCTCCGGCAACGAGTCTGGCCGTCAGAATGCGCTCTGCATTGATCTGGATCAAGCCCGCGGCGCGCCCGAGCGGCGACACTCGATTCATGAGCGAACAACCCTTGATCGCACCGGACCGGGAAAAAATCATTTCCCTGCCGCAGGAAACGCAGTTCGTGCCCAACGGCATCGTCAGCCGCACGCTGCTCCAAACCGCCCACGGCCGCGTGGTGCTGTTTGGATTCGCTGAGGGTCAGGAATTGAGCGAGCACACCTCGACGCAACAGGCGCTGATTCAAATCCTCAGCGGCGAGTGCGAATTTTCGCTGGCCGGCAAACCGCATCGGCTTCGTGCCGGCGATCTGCTCTACATGCCGCCGAACCTCCCCCACGCCGTCAAAGCCACCCGGGCCTTCTCGATGCTGTTGACGCTGTTCCGACCCGCCTGAGCCCGGAGAACAAAAAAAGCGGGGCTCGGGAAATCCCGAACCCCGCTCGTCCAACCACAGGCGTTAGTAGCGGTCGCGGCTGCGGCGGAACTCGCGCCGGGCCGGTCCGCCGGTGCGCTCGACGCGCGGCCGGGCGATGTTGACCGTGATGGCGCGCCCGTCCAGATCGCGTCCGTTGAGCGCCGAGATGGCGTTCTGGGCTTCCTCGGCCGAGCTCATCGTCACGAAGGCAAAGCCGCGCGAACGCTGGCTGATGCGATCCACCATGAGGCTGACTTCGGTGACCGTTCCGTGGGCCGCAAAGGCATCCTGCAGGTCGTTTTCAGTGGTGTTGTAGGACAAGTTGCCCACAAACAGTTTGTTGTTCATTTGCTTTGTTCGTCTGTCAAACCCGCGCTTCCACTCAGCTGTTCCCGGACATCGGGTTTACAATCATCATTGAACCACGTTCACCTGAAGATTTGCCATGCCTCGGAAGGACTCAAGTCTTGCAGACGCGCGCATCCTCGCAGGGCACGGAAGCCAACGCAACCTATTTTTTCACTTTTTTTCGGTCGCCTCAGGTCGCGTCCGATCCGGCCGTGGCCGCGCCGGGGCCGGGCGGTTCGATGGCGCGCAACCGGGCCGCCGCCTCGCTCGCGGGCACGATCCATTCCCGGCGGTCGGCCAGGGAGCGCAACCGGACCTCCGCCGCGCCGAGCATCTGGGCAAGCCAGCCGGCGCGCAGTTCGCGCGCCCGTTTGAATTGCTTGTCGGATTTGGTGACGGTGAGAGGGAAATCCACGGCAAAGCCCGCCGCGCGCAGCGACTGGACCAGTTGGATCGAGGGCACGCGCAGGGATTCGTCTTCGATGAGCACAAACACCTCGATGCCGGGGTTGGCCTGGGGCAGCAGCCCGCGCGCCTTGAGCAGCTCCAGCAGCACCACATCGCCCATGCCGAATCCCAGCGCCGGCAGGTCCACTTTGCCGCCGCTGATGAGTTTGACCAGGTTGTCGTAGCGGCCGCCGCCGGCAATGGCGCGCAATTCGCCCCCCCGGTCGAACGCCTCGAACACCGGCCCGGTGTAGTAGGCCAGGCCGCGCACCACGTGATAATCCACCTGCACGTAGTCGCTCAGGCCGCGCGCGGCCAGGTTCTCCAGGATGGCCCGCAACTCGGGCGTGGGCTGCGCCGAGGCGATGAACCGATGCACCTCCTCAAGCGAAAAGCCCAGCGCCGCCAGGCGACGCTCGCTCTCGGCCTCGGACACGCGCCCGAGCTTGTCCACGGCCTGGAAGAACTCGTAGGCGCGGGTGCGATCGCGGCAGCGGGCCGAGAAAAACTCCTGCCAGGCTTGCCGGCTGCTCAACCGCACTACGAAATCCTCCGCTCCCAGGCCGAACGCCCGCAACGTGTCAATCAACAACGCCACCAATTCGGCGTCGGCCGCCGGATCGCTCTCGCCGAGAATGTCGGCGTTGAACTGGAAATGTTCACGCAGCCGGCCCTTTTGCTGGCGCTCGTATCGGAACAGTTGCGGGATGGCGAACCACTTGATGGGTTTTTTGTAGGCGCGTTCGTGCGCCGCCACCATCCGCGCCAGCGTGGGCGTCATCTCCGGCCGCAGCGCCACGGCGCGATTGCCCTTGTCCACGAAATGGTAAAGCTGCGCCAGGATCTCCTCTCCACTTTTGGCCGTGTAGAGCTCCAGCGGTTCGAGCGGCGGTCCGTCGTACTCGCGAAAACCGTACCGGCGCGCCGTCTCGCGCCACCGCTGGAAAATGTACTGGCGCGCCTCGGCGCTCCAGGCGTCCGGATGCGGCAGCGGTTCGGGATAAAAATCACGGAAACCGGGCAAACGGTCCATCATTGCCCCGGCAGCTTAAAGGCGCGCGCCACGCCGCAAAAGCCAAATGCCGTCGCTCGATTCCCTTCCGCCGATGCCCGGCACGGCGTGCCGTGGACGTAGCGCTCCGGCTCAGGCGCCGGCCGCGCCGCCGCCGGCGCCCGGGGTGAGCTTCATGACCGCCTCGCGCATCTCCTTGCCGGGCTTGAATTTGACCACGGCCCGCTCGGGAATGGGCACGTCTTTTTCCGGGGCGTTGGGATTGCGCCCGACGCGCGCCTTGCGGATTTTGACCTCGAACACGCCGAAGTTGCGCAGCTCGACCTTGTTGTTGTTGGCCAGAGCCTCGGTGATGTAGTCGAGGGTTTTTTGCACCACGTCAAGCACCTTCTGATGGGGCAGATGTGTATCTTCGCTGATGCGCGTCACCAGTTCGCGCTTGGTCAAGGTCATGGCATCTGAAGGGCGTTTGCCGCGCGTCTAAAGCGCCTATAAGCCCTTAATTGCCAGCGGTCAAGCCGGGAAATTGATGCCGCGCACTCCGGGGTAGTGTTCGTCAACTGTCAGTTGGAGGGGATTAAGGCGGGTTGGGTTTGAGGTGAAATTGGGGTCTGGA
>CAYXJB010000209.1:0-5275 GCA_964465445.1 uncultured Verrucomicrobiota bacterium | reverse complement strand
CGTTCCTCGAAGACGACGTCGCGTTCGGCATAGAATTCGCGGAACACCGGCCGCAAGATGCGTTCCGACTCCATCCACATCCACAGCTCCAGCTTGTTGGCCGGCACCTGGACGAAATACGCGGTCAGGTCATCGGTGGTGAAGGCGTTCATGCCCGAGGCGCCGTTGGAGCGGTAGATGCGGTCGAACTCGTTTTTGACGAGCAGCTCGCGTTGCTCGGCGACCAACTGGTTGAAACGTTCTTGGAGCTGACGATACCGGGGCGTGCGATTCTCGGGCTTAAACGGATCGTCAATCTCGCCGCGTCGCCAGGCCGCGCGGAGTTTGGCCTCCTCGCGGCGCATCTCTTCGCGAAGGCGCTCCTGCTCGGCGATGATTTCCTGATCGCGCCGGTAATCGCGCGTGCCGATGGTGGGCGTGCCCTTGAACATCATGTGCTCGAAGAGGTGGGCGATGCCGGTGATGCCGGGCCGTTCGTTGGCGCTGCCGACGTGCGCCACCCACCCGCCGGCCACCAGCGGTTCGTCGTGCCGCTCGACCAGCAGGAGCTTCATGCCGTTGGCGAGCGTGTGCTCCTTGACCGGCACCCGCTGCGCCGGCAGCGAACCGGGCCAGGTGAGCAGGGCCAGCGCGATGGGCCACGCACCGATTCGCTGCCGCAGGCGTTCGACCTCGAAGAGCATCGTCGTTTGTCGGACAAACCTATGAACGCGTCGTTCAACCGCAACGGAAAAAGCCGCCGGCCCGACCTGGCGGGTTGTCGGCGCGCGCCGCCGCCGGCATCCTCGGGCGATGGCCAAACCGCCGTTCATTCGATTACCGGGCGTGGCGCCGATCCCGATCCTGTACGAGGACCGGGCCGCGCTGGCGCTGGACAAGCCCGCCGGTTGGCTCATCGCGCCGGCGCACTGGTTGCAGACGCGGCGCAACCTCCAGGCGGCGATCGAATCCTCGATCGCGCACGGCGATTTCTGGGCGCGCTCGCGCGGGCTGAAGTTTTTGCGATTCGTGCACCGGCTCGATGCCGAGACCAGCGGGGTGATGCTCTGGGCCAAGAGTCCGGGCGCGGTGGATGCGTTCACCGAATTGTTCGAGCGTCGCCAGGTCGAGAAGGTCTATTGGGCCGTGGTGACGGCCCGGCCCGCCCGGAGCGAATGGACCTGCACGCTGCCGATCGGACCGCATCCGCGCCAGCGCGGTCGCTATCGGGTTGACCGGCGCGAGGGCAAACCGGCCGAAACGCGGTTTCGGGTGCTGCAAACCCGCGGTTCGCTGGCGTTGATCGAAGCCCGACCCATCACCGGCCGAACGCATCAGATCCGCATTCATCTGGCCGCCTGCGATTGTCCGGTCCTGGGCGATCCGCTTTACGGCGCGGCCGGGCCCGAGCCGGAGATGGCGCTGCGCTCGGTCGCGCTGGCGTACACCGATCCGTTCACGCGGCAGCGGGTGCGCATCGAGGCGCCGGTGGAAGCGTTTTGCCGGCGTTTCGGATTCGAGCCGCCCGTCCCGTAGCGGGAAAATGACTTTGGCGGCCGGGACGCCAGTGTGATTCAATGGACGGCATGAAAGCGGCACTGTTGCTGGGCGTGGTGTGTTGTCTGAGCGGCGGCGTGGCGGCCGAATCCTACGACCTGATACTACGCGGCGGGCGGGTGGTGGACGGCACCGGCGCGCCGGCGTTTTTTGCCGATGTGGGCGTGCGGGCCGGGCGCATCGTGCGAGTGGGCATGATTTCGGGCAAGGCCCGGCGCGAGCTGGACGTGCGGGGAATGATCGTCGCGCCCGGATTCATTGATGTGCACACGCACGCCGACGAGATCGTCGAGCAGGCGGAGGCGGAGAATTTTCTGCGCATGGGAGTGACGACGCTGGTGGCGGGCAATTGCGGCAGTTCGGCCCTGGAGGTCGGGCGCGCCCTGCGGCGCATCGAGCGGACGGGTCTTTCGCCGAACTTCGCGACGCTCATCGGCCACAACACCGTGCGACAGGCCGC
The DNA here is from genome assembly GCA_964465445.1 of uncultured Verrucomicrobiota bacterium. Lineage (GTDB taxonomy): Bacteria > Verrucomicrobiota > Verrucomicrobiia > Limisphaerales > JAOAIM01 > JAOAIM01. The sequence goes on along the minus strand of CAYXJB010000209.1, from coordinate 3,279 downwards.
GATGAAGGGCGACTTCGATCGGCCGCCGACCGGGGCGGAGCTGGACCGGATGAAGGAACTGGTCCGGCGGGCGATGAAGGACGGGGCGGTGGGGCTCTCGACCGGATTGATTTATCTGCCGGGCACGTTCTCCAGGACCGATGAAATCATCGAGCTGGCGCGTGTGGCGGCGGCGTTCGACGGGTTGTACGTCTCGCACATGCGGCATGAAGACTGGCGCATCGAACAGGCGCTGGAGGAGGTCTTCCAGATCGCGCGGCAGGCGCGCATCCGGGCGCATATTTCGCACGTCAAGCTGGCCGGCGAGCGTGCCTGGGGACGGGCGGCCGCGGTGTTGGCGCGTCTGGAGCAGGCGCGGGCCGGCGGGTTGGATATCACGCAGGATCAGTACGTGTACACCGCCTCGAGCACGGGGATTCGGCAGTTGATTCCCGACGAGGCGTTCGACGGCGGACGGGAGAAGTTTCTCGAACGGCTCGCCGATCCGGCCCAGAAGGCCAAAATCGTAGAGGCCATGCGCCGCAAGCTGCGCGATCGCGGGCGGCAGGATTACGCCTACGCGGTGATTGCGTCGTTTCGGGCCGATCCGTCGCTCAACGGGCTCGACATCGTCGCGGCGGCACGGCGGTTGCGCGGCGGCGATTCGCTCGACGACCAGATCGAAACGATTCTGGAGATTCAAAAACGCGGCGGGGCCAGCGGCGTGTTTCACGGCATGAGCGAGGAGGATTTGCAGACCTTTCTGCGTCATCCCAACACGATGATCGCCAGTGACAGCGGGCTGCGACGTTTTGGCGAGGGCGTGCCGCATCCGCGCGGTTATGGCAACGCGGCGCGTGTGCTGGGCCGCTACGTTCGCGAGCTGGGCGTGCTGCGGCTGGAGGAAGCGGTGCGCAAGATGACGAGCCTGCCGGCAACGGTGTTTCGCTTCGCCGGGCGCGGCCAGGTGCGCGAAGGATTTCAGGCGGATCTGGTGGTGTTCGATCCGGAGACGGTGCGCGACACGGCCACGTTCAACGACCCGCACCACTATCCGCAGGGGATTCGATGGGTGATCGTCAACGGCGTGGTGGTGATTGATCAGGGGCGTCACACCGGCGCGCGGCCCGGCAAAGTGCTGCGACAGCGTGCGCCCTGAAAGGTTGGCGCGGCGGCGTTACGGCAGAACTCGCACCGCCCGATAAAACCGTCGTGTCGGGGGCGGCACTCCATCGGTCACGGTGCTGTTCCAGTAGGCGTAACCATTCATTGACGGCTGCACCCAGGTGAACGTCGCCCAGTTGGTCAGATCGCTCGAGAACTGGATCTCGTAGTTGACGAACGGTTCGCCGTGCAGCTCGAACTGGAACTGGTTGCCCACGCGCACCGGATCCGACAAGCCCGGCGCCGGCAGCGGGAAGACCGTGAAGTTCAAGACCGGATTGGTCGGCGGCAGTGTGACCGTTTTGGGGGGCGCGCAGTTGAACCCGGCGTCGAGCAAATCATCGCAGTCCAGTTGCACGTTCCAGGGGCTGCCGGCGACGTTCATTCCGAAGCTGCCGTTCAAATCCGTCATGAATCCCGATCCGTAGTAGGTCGTGCCGTCCACGGATGCCCAGCCAAAAACACCCACGCCGGGCACCGGGGTTCCGCTGAGCGAGCGCACCTGACCCGTGATCCGATTGGTGGCAAAAAGCGCGTGGATGTCCTGGCGCAGCGCCTGACCGCTCACCACCGGCACGCCGAACAGAAAACCGCTCAGGACCATGTTCGATGCGCCCGGATTCAGGATCGGGTCGGCCAGCAAATTCCACCAGTTGCCGCCCCACCAGTAGCCGCCGGCGATCGCGGCCGAAAAATTGCCCTGATCGTCGGCCACCGTGTCGGCGTCTTCAAAGGTTTCGCTGGGGCTCTGGCCATGCACACGCAGGCGCAGTCCGGCCAGGGGCGCGTTGGTCTGATTGGTGGCCTTGCCGTAGATGAGGGCATCGGCGCGCACCGCTTTGAGGAGCACACCGCTGACGTTGCCGGTGCTCGTGAGAAAGACCTGTTCGATTTGCGACTTGGGGAACAGGTAACCCAGCCGTCTGAGGTCCTCGGCGGCGGCCTCCAGTTGCCAGGCGTCTTCGGTGACGGCCAGGCTGAACGCGCCGCTGGCATCGGTCCAGGCCGGCGCGAAACGGCCCGAGGCCGAATCGGCCTGAATGAACACTGCCGGCAGTGTGGTGTTGGTGTCGTTCATGTCCACCAGCTTCCCGGACAGCGTCCGGGTGGCGGGGAGCAGACTGAGGTTGGTGCTCAGGGTTTGAGACGGCAAAAGCGTTACCTGCGGCGCGCCGGCCATCTCGGTCACGAAGCCGGTTTTGGCCGCCGCGAGCATGAAAACGCCTGGCGGCAATCGCAGGGAATAACTGCCCGCATTGTCCGTTACCACCGCGCTGCTGAACGAGACATCCGCCAGAAGGTTCAACGCCACAACCACCGCACCGGGCACGTTGGTGCCGGCGCATCGGACGTTTCCCTGAACCCGTTGCGCCCAGGCTGCGTTGGTGAAACTGCAGCCGGCTGTGACCGGCGCGAATCGCCCCCAGGGACTGCTCACCCGCCACAAATGCGTCGGCCCGATGATCTGGTCCAGATACGGCGCGAAGAAGTTCAGGCGCGCGGTGATTGCGCCACCCAGCGGATCGAAGTCGCCGGGCACGTTGAGATTGGTCGCCCCGCCGATGGTGGCCACCTGCCCGTCGGTCAACCGTACCTGCAAGGTGAGCCAATCGCCCGCGTCGGGCAGACCCGAGGCGTTCACGTCCAACCACCGCTCCAGGATGACGGTTTCGCCATTGGTCAATCCCCCGATCTGCAGCGTCAGCATGCCGCCGAACGTGTTGCTGGTGACAGAGGGTTGAACCGAGAGGGTAACCGCCCGGAGCACACCCGCTGAGAAAAGAAGACCCAGAAACGGACCGATCGTGGAAGCCATCCGAAGTTTCATACCCCAGTTGTTCCGATTTCATCCCCGACCCCACGCCGAGGGCGAGCCGACGCTACTGCATCAGCCGCGGCAATTATGCGTTGCCGCCTTGTGGATGCAAGCCCCGATCCCGGCGGGGTTCAGAAAGGGTGGTGTTCGTCAACTGTCAGTTGGAGGGGATTAAGGCGGGTTGGGTTTTGGGGGATGAATCGGAGTTTGGAGTTCCACCGGTCCGACCAACGCTGCGGCTCGGCCAGCAGCCCTTCGCGCTGCAACTACCGCTCGGCTTTGAGCGTGACGCTCAGCGGCCCGGGTTGATGGTCGCGAAG
>CAYXJB010000208.1:0-5281 GCA_964465445.1 uncultured Verrucomicrobiota bacterium | reverse complement strand
CCGGCCGGGCGACGTGTGGGAATGTATTGCTGCGGGCCGACGGTGTACGACTTTGCGCACATCGGCAACTGGCGCACGTTCGTGTTTGCGGATCTGGTGCGGCGCACGCTCGAGTTCGAGGGGTTCGAGGTGCGGCACGTGATGAACGTGACCGATGTCGAGGACAAGATCATCCGTCGGGTGCGCGAAACCGGCCTGCCACTGCGCGAGTTTACGGCCCGGTACGAGGCGGCGTTTTTCGAGGATCTGGAAACGTTGCGCTGTTTGCGGCCGCACGCCACGCCGCGGGCGACCGAGCACATCGCCGAGATGCGGGGCATCGTCGACGCGCTGGTGCGCTCCGGCTCGGTCGACCTGGTGGTGGTCGACCGGGCGGCCGACGGCTCGGTGTATTTCAGCATCGAAAAATACCGTGCAGCAGGGCGGGTGTACGGGCGGCTGCTGCCGTTGGACTTGGACCGGTTGCGTCCGGGCGAACGGGTGCGCAGCGACGAGTACGCCAAGGAAGCGGTCGCCGACTTTGCGCTCTGGAAGGCGCGCACGCCCGAGGACGGAGACATTTTCTGGCCCAGTCCCTGGGGCGAGGGCCGACCGGGCTGGCACATCGAGTGTTCGGCGATGAGCATGAAACTGCTCGGGCCGAGTTTCGATTTGCACCTGGGCGGCGAGGATCTGATTTTTCCGCATCACGAGGACGAGATCGCGCAGAGCGAGGGGGCGACGGGCCGGCCGTTCGTCAAATACTGGTTGCACGGGGCGCATCTGCTGGTGCAGGGGGCCAAGATGAGCAAGTCGCTGGGCAACTTCTTCACGCTGCGCGAGTTGCTCGCCCGGGGCTACAGCGGTCGGGAGGTCCGTTACGCGCTGCTGCAGGCGCATTATCGGGAGACGTGCAATTTCACGCTCGAGGGCCTGGCCGGAGCGCGCACGGCGCTCAACCGGATTGACGAGTGCCTGGACCGGTTGCGCGAGCGGGCCGCCGGGCCGCCGGCGTCGGCGGAGGCTGAAGCGGATTTTTCGGCGCCGTTTCTGACGCGGTTTACGGCTGCGCTGGAGGATGACCTGAACATTTCGGCCGCCTGGGCGGCGCTCTTCGAATGGGTGCGCGAAGCCAACCGACGTCTGGCCGCCGGCGCGCTGGGCCCGGCCGCGGCCCGCTCGGCGCTGGCCGTGTGGGCGCGGATGGATTCGGTGCTGGGCGTGGGCGAACGGGAGGAGACGCCCCCGCCGCCGGAGATTGTTGCGCTGCTGGAGGCGCGTCAGGCGGCGCGTCAGGCGAAGGATTTTGCGCGAGCCGATGCGCTGCGGGCCGAACTCAGGGCGCGGGGCTGGCTGGTCGAAGACACGCCCAAGGGCCCGAAGCTCAAGCGGGCCTGAGCGCGACGCGGCATCGTTCGGATGAAAGGCGTGTTCATCAGTTTTGAAGGCACCGAGGGCAGCGGCAAATCCACACAGGTGTCGCTGCTGGCGGGACGGCTCTACACGCTGGGCTACACCGCGCGGGTGTTGCGCGAGCCCGGCGGCACGCCCATCGGCGAGGAGATCCGTCACACGCTCAAGCACAGCCCGGCCAACGACGCGATGGCGCCGGAAACCGAGCTGCTGCTGATGAACGCCAGCCGGGCGCAACTGGTGCGCGAATACATCCGGCCGGCCTTGGCGCGCGGCGAGATCGTGATTTGCGATCGCTTCTACGACTCGACGACGGCGTATCAGGGCTACGGACGCGGTCTGGACCTGGAAGTGGTGCGGCGGATCATTGACCTGGCGGTGGGCGACACGCGTCCGGACCTGACGTTGTTGTTGTGGGTGCCGCCGGAGGTCGCCGCCGAACGGCTGCGATCGCGCCAGGCGACGCTGCCGTTTCTGCGCGACCGGATCGAGGAGGCGAATCGGGAGTTTTTCGAGCGCGTGGCCCGCGGTTACGAGAAAATCGCCGCGGCCGAACCGCACCGGATTCGCAAAATTGACGCGACCGGCGACATCGAGACGGTGCGTCAGGCGGTCTGGCGCGAGGTCGAGAAAGTCCTGCCGCCCCGGCCACCGGGGCATTGAAATCCCGACCGCCGGCGATAGGTTGGGTTGCGACCGGACCCGCGGTCGCCGCGCATGGACGAGACACTGGAGAGAATTGAAGCGCGCATTCGCGCCGCCGAGTCGCTGTCACCTGAGCGGAAGCGGGAATTGCTGGCGCTGCTGGAACAATTGCGGCGGGAGGTCGGCGCCCTGCCGCCGGTGCAACAGGAGCAGGCACGCAGCGTCGCGGGCTTTGCCGAGGTCTCGACCCACGAAGCCACTCGCGCGCGGCACAATCCCAAACTGCTCGCCCACGCGCTGGAGGGTCTGCGCGCCTCGGTGAGCGAATTCGAGCAGTCGCATCCGAATCTGGTGCGGGTCGTCAACGCGATCTGTAACACGCTTTCGAATCTGGGCATCTGAAGCGCGGGGCGAGCCGGCCCGGGCGGCGGGTTGCTGCGGCAGTTCGGGCGTGACCGATCCGGCGGCGCATGAAAAACTCGGCTCGTGACGACCACCGAAGCGATTCGACTGCTGGAGAAATTCCGCGCCGGCGGGGTGAGCCGCGAGCAGGTGCTGCGCGCGTTTCAGGCCGCGCCGGTGGCCGACCTGGGTTTTGCGCAAGTGGACACGCATCGGGCGCTCCGGCGGGGTTTTCCGGAGGTGATTTTCAGCGAGGGCAAAACGCCGACGCAGGTGGCCCAAATCGCCGCGCGATTGTTGCAACAGCACGGTCGGGTACTGGCCACGCGCGTGGGGCCGGACCATGCGCGGTTGTTGCGACAGCGGTTTCCGCGAGCGGTGCACCACGTGCTGGCGCGGTGTGTGACGATTCAAAAAACGCCGTTGCCCAAGCGGCCGGGGATCATTGCGGTGGTGTGCGCCGGCACCAGCGATCTGCCGGTGGCCGAGGAAGCGGCTGTGACGGCCGAGGTGATGGGCAACCGGGTCGAGCGGATCAACGACGTCGGCGTGGCCGGGGTGCACCGGTTGATCGCGCGGCTGGAGGTGCTGCAGCGGGCCAATGTGATCGTGGTGGTGGCCGGCATGGAAGGGGCGCTGCCCAGCGTGGTGGCCGGGCTGGTGGACAAGCCGGTCATTGCCGTGCCCACCAGCGTGGGTTACGGGGCCAGTTTCGGCGGTGTGGCGGCGCTGCTGGCCATGCTCAACAGTTGCGCCAGCGGTGTCACGGTCGTGAACATTGACAACGGATTCGGCGCCGGTTACGCCGCCAGCCAGATCAACGCGCTGGTGGCCGGAGCAATCGAAGCCGCCGGAAAACGCCACGCATCGGGCCGAACCGCCTGAAGGCCCGAATCGAACAGCAGAATGCGGCGCATCCGAAAAGCCGGGATGAATCAAAGCAGGCCGTGAGGCCCGGTCGCGCTCGCCGTGGAACGACGATGAAAACGCTTTATCTGGACCTGATCAGCGGCATCAGCGGCGACATGCTGGTGGGGGCGCTGATTGATCTGGGCGTGGACGCGCGCCGGTTGGAACGCGAGCTGGGCAAGCTGCGGTTGCCGGGCTGGCATTTGCATGTGAGCCGTGCCCAGCGCGCCGGGATCGAGGGCGTGAAGTTCGACGTGCATCTGGACGCCGAGCACGACCATGCACACGCTGCCGCGACGCACCGGCACGAGGATTCGCATCACGGGCATCGGCACGAGCCGGGCAGCGGCGGTCACGGGCCGGCGCACGAGGCGCATCGGACGTTCACCGAGATTCGGCGGCTGATTTCGCGCAGCGGGCTTTCGCCGTGGGTCAAGCGCAAGGCGGTGGCGGTGTTTCGGCGGATTGCCGAAGCCGAGGGCCGGATTCACGGTTTGCCGGCCGACGCGGTCCATTTCCACGAGGTCGGCGCGGTGGATTCGATCCTGGACATCGTCGGGGCCTGTGTGGGGCTGGAGTGGCTGGGCAAACCGCGCGTGGTGGCGTCGCCGGTGGTCGAGGGCGTGGGTTGGGTCGAGTGCGCGCACGGACGGTTTCCGGTGCCGGCGCCGGCCACGCTGGCGATTCTGGGCGCGCGGGGCATCGGAGTGACGCAGTGTGACGAGCCGCACGAGCTGGTCACGCCCACCGGCGCGGCGTTGCTGGCCGAGTTTGCCGAGAGCTTCGGCCCGATGCGCGGGCTGGTGGCCGAGAAGATCGGGTTTGGTCTGGGCAGCCGGGAGCTGCGGACGCGCCCGAATGTGCTGCGCGCCGTGCTGGGGCAAATGGACGCCGAGCCGGTTGCGAGCCGGGGCCGGACGAGAGGATCGGTCGCCGTCGCGGCGGCTACAGCCGGGCCGGATTGGGAGACCGATCGCGTGGCGGTGTTGGAGACGAATCTGGACGATGTCAGCGGCGAGATTCTCGGCGCGTTTGTCGAGAAAGCGCTGGGGGCCGGTGCGCTGGATGTCTTTCACACGCCGGTGCAGATGAAAAAGAACCGTCCGGGTGTGTTGTTGACGGTGCTGTGTGCGGAGGCGGAAGCGGATCGGTTCACCGAATTGATGCTGCGGGAAACCAGTGCGTTTGGCGTGCGGCGAACGATCGCCGAGCGGCGCAAGCTGCCGCGCGAGTCGGTGCGCGTCCAAACGCGGTTCGGCCCGGTGGAGGTGAAGGTGGGCCGGTTGAACGGGCGCGAAGTGCAGGCATCGCCGGAATTCGAATTGTGCCGGGCGGTGGCGGCGCGGGCGGGCGTGCCGGTGAAGGAGGTTTACGAGGCTGCATTGACGGCCTGGAGGGCAGGCCGTAAACGTGCAAAGGATTGAGGTCCGTAGCGATTTGCGGGCCGACGACAGAACAGGACCAACCATGAACACCGAGGTTTTGCAGTTGCTGTGTTGTCCGGAAACGCGTCAGCCGGTGACGCCGGCCGGGGCGGAATTATTGGCATCGCTCAACGCCCGGATCGCCGCCGGCACGCTCAAAAACCGGGCGGGAGCGGTGGTCACCGACGCGATCGAAGCCGGCCTGGTGCGGGCCGACGGCAAGGTGCTCTACCCGATTCGGGATGGGATTCCGGTGATGCTGATCGAAGAAGGCATCGAGCTTTGAGCAGGCGGGGATGTGTCGAGCGTGGTGGGCCGGGCGTTGCGCGGGGGCGGAAGCGGTTTTGAGTCTGGCAATCGTGGGGATTCCCGCTAGGCTGGATGCGGCGGAATGAAAGCGCGTTTCGATCCGATCGAGTCGGTGATTGGCGACATCCGCAAGGGCCGGATGGTCATTGTGGTGGACGACGCCGACCGGGAGAACGAGGGCGACCTGATCCTGGCCGCGC
>CAYXJB010000207.1:0-5297 GCA_964465445.1 uncultured Verrucomicrobiota bacterium | reverse complement strand
CTGGGCGTGTGCATCGGCGGCGACCGGGCGACCGGGTACGAGTTCAGCAAACGCCAGTTCCTGCGGAAGCTCGACGATCGCAATCCGATCCCCGAGCTGGATGCGCTGGAGCAGGACATTCTCAAGACGGCCAACGAACTGGGCATCGGCCCGATGGGTTTTGGCGGGCGCACGACGTTGTTGGGAGTGAAAATTTGCGCCGTCAATCGCCTGCCGGCCTCCTACTTTGTGAGCGTCAGCTACATGTGCTGGGCTTATCGGCGTCAGGGCGTGACGCTCGATGCCCAGGGCCGCATTTTCAACTGGCTCTATTGAGCCCGGAGGCATGCCAATGATCCGACTCGAAGCCCCCTTCACTGAAGAGAAAATCCGCGCCCTGCATGTGGGCGACGAGGTGCTCATCAATGGCTTGCTCTTCACCGGGCGCGACGCGGTGCACAAATACCTTTACGAGGGCGGCGCGCTGCCACCGGGCGTGAGCCTGCGCGACGGCATTCTCTATCACTGCGGCCCGGTCGTGCTCCGACAGCCCGACGGTTCGTGGAAAGCCACCGCTGCGGGCCCGACCACCTCGATCCGCGAAGAACCCTACCAGGCGAAGATCATTCGCGAGTTCGGCCTGCGCGGGGTCATCGGCAAGGGCGGCATGGGCCAGAAAACCCTCGACGCCTGCAAGCAATGCGGCTGCGTGTACTTCCACGCCGTGGGCGGCGCCGCCCAGGTGCTGGCCGAATGCATCAAACGCGTCCGCAACGTCTATCTGCTCGAAAAATTCGGCGCGCCCGAGGCCATCTGGGAATTCGAGGTCGAGAATTTCCCGGCGGTCGTCACCATGGATGCCCACGGCCGCTCGTTGCACCAGGAAATCTACGAACGCAGCCGGGCCGAGCTGGCCAAACGGCTCTGAACGTTCCAGCGGCGCACCGGCCCCGCCCGCGCCGCCTAGAGCAACAGCTCCGAACCGCGGCGATTTACAACCGCCAGGTCCATTCCGGCCGCCCGTACTTTGCCGCGACCAGTCGCTCGACCTCGCCTCGAATGTCGGCCTGGAAGAGACCGCACACATTCCACGCGCCGGCCAGGGCTGATTTCACCGCGGCGGCCTCCAGCTCCAGATTGGCGAGGAAATCAGTGTGCGCCCGGCCCTGCCGGTAATCGGGCTCGCGTGGCGGCATGGCCAGCAGCTCGGCGATCAACGTCAAATCCGCCTGCAGCAGAAACGTGCCGTGGAACAGCAGATACCGTCGTCGCCGTCGCTGTGAATTGCCCGAGACCTTGCGTCCGTCCACAGCCAGATCCGTTTGCCCGCAAACGCAGACCGCCCGGCCCGACAGCGCGCTAAGCGCCGCAGCATGCCGTTCCAGAACGAACCGGTTGGTGGTTGCAATGCTGCCGGTCGGACGGTCCGGGTCAATCGGCAGCACCAGCGCATAACTCAGACAACCGCGCCCCTGAACCACCGTGCCGCCGCCCGAACACCGGCGCAGGATCGGGATCTGGCGTGCCCGGCACGCGGCCACCTGAACCTCCTGCGCCACGCGTCCGGCGTAGCCCACCACAACAAACGGCACGGGCGATTCCCAAAACCGCAGCAGGCCGCCCTCTCCGCCGGCCTCAAACCAGTCCAACAGCCCTTCATCGCAGGCCAGATTCTCGGCCGGCGATGCAAACGTCAGATCCAGCAGCCGCATTCGGTCAGGCACGCTTGCGCACGCGGCGACTCAGGGCACGGCGATCACGAACCGATTCGCCGCCCCGGCGCGCCAGTGAATGTCGCGACGCAGACTCTGACCGCCGGGCAGCTCGACCGTCACCCGGTGTTGACCGTGGAAAGCCCGAAGACGGAATTCGCCCTGCGAATCAGGTTCGCCTCCCTGATGCGTCCACCACTGGCCTTTGATGAGTGCGTGCAAGCGTTCGTAAACGGGTTTGGGCGTCATGTCGCGTCGCAACCAGCCGGCCGGCGCGCCCTGCCACGCCCCGCGGTCGCTGAAATCCCACCACGTGATCGCCTGCACCGCCGGATGGGCAAAGAGCAACGTGTAAAACCGAACCGTTTCCTCGGCCTGACGTGCCTCGCCCTGGGCCGTGGTCGGTCCCCAACTCCGCCCGTCGGGCTGGCGCGCGCCGCTGACGATGGTCGTTTCGGTGAAGTGGATCGGCACGTTGAAGCGGGCGAAGCGATCGCAGATTTCCTGAACCTTTCGCGCCGGCCAAACCCCGCCGTGCATGTGGCTCTGGATGCCGATGGCGTCGAAGAGCCATTGTCCTTGCGGGCGCTGCGCTTCCAGAATGCGCTCGTAGGCCGGATCAGTGCGGTAATCGTTCACCAGCAACGTGGCGGTCGGGTTGGCCTGGCGCGCCACGCGCAAATGCCGCCGCACGAATTCAACCGGACCGATGGCCTGTCCCCAACGCGTCATCGGCGTGCCGTTACGGCCCTCGGGCAGATGCGTGGCCTCGTTGACCACATCCCAGCGATCAATCCGGCCCTTGAACCGACTGACGATCTCCCGCACCCGGCCCAGCGAGAGCGCCTCGATTTGAGCCGGATCGTCTGGCAACCAGCGGGGCGAGCCGGCCGGATGATCCCACGCCAGCGGATGGCCTTTGCACACGATGCCCTGCTGCGCGCACCATGCCAGCACGCGCTCGGTGGCCGCATAATCCGGCCGACCACGCTCCGGTTCGTAACTGGCCCAGTAAAACGGCAGCGTGCAGTAGTTCAACAACGCCGCAAATCGCTCCCGATAGCGCGCTTCGAGTTCCGGATCACCCGCGCAACCGAACAGGAAAAGGTTGCACCCGAACAAAGAATCGTGGCGCACCTGCTCGATCCGGATGCGGGCGCGGGTCACCGGACGACCGCGAGCGTCTCGAAGCACCAGCGCGCCGGGGCTTTGACGGACGCGGGCGATGCGCTCGCGGCATTGCGCCAGCAGAGATTCGTCGTCCGGGTTGCTGTTCTGCCGGCCCGGGACTGAGAAGGTCGGCCAGCTCATCGCCAGCGCCGCGGCGCCGGCGGCCCGCCTCAGAAACGTGCGCCGGTTCATCCTGCCCCAGCATCGGCACAAACGCGCCCAACGGGCAAGATTCCATCCGCCAGGGCCGTCGCGAGCGAGAGCATTCCGTCCGGTCAAAACGGGATTGAGGCGCGGGAGCGAACCTGTTTGATTGTCGCCGATGAACGTGGGGCCGCTTTCCGGGCGTCTGGCCGTTTGCAGTTGGTCGCTGCAACCGACCGATCCGCCGGACCTGATCAACAAACTCCGCGCCTTGGGAATCCATCGTGTGCAGTTGGCGCTCGATCCGCTGCGCGAGCAGCCGGCGATCTGGGGCGGGGCGGCCGAGCAGTTGCGCGCTGCGGGCGTGAGCGTGGTCTCGGGCATGTTCGGCTGTGTGGGCGAGGATTATACGACGCTCGAGAGCATCCGGCGCACCGGGGGGCTGGTGCCGGACGAGACCTGGGAACAAAACCGCGCCAACGCACAAGCCACCGCCGCGCTGGCCGCCTCGCTCGGCTTGCGGCTGGTCACCTTCCACGCCGGTTTCCTGCCGCACGATCCGGGCGATCCGGGCTTTGCCAGGCTCAAGAGCCGCGTGACCCAGGTGGCCGAGATCTTCGCCGCACAGGGCGTTGCGTTGGGATTGGAAACCGGCCAGGAAACGGCGGACGCATTGCGTCAGTTTCTCGAAGCCCTGGATCGGCCCGACGTGGGAGTGAACTTCGACCCGGCGAACATGATTCTTTACGACAAGGGCGATCCGGTCCGGGCGCTGCGCACGCTGGGGCGCTGGATTCGCCAGGTGCATTTGAAGGACGCTCGCCGTACGCGCGTGCCGGGCACCTGGGGCGAAGAAGTGGTGCTGGGCACGGGCGAAGTGCCCTGGCCGGCGTTTTTCGGCGCGCTCGAGGAGATCGGCTTTGGCGGCGACCTGTGCATCGAACGGGAAGCGGGCGCGCAACGGGTGGCTGATATCCGCGCCGCACGGGAATTCGTCGAGCGAGTTTCGCACTGAACCGCAACACCCCTTCCGAGCATGAGCCAAAAACGATCCGCAACCTCCCGCCGCCCGGTCAACGTGGCCGTGGTCGGGCTGGGATTCATGGGCGTGACGCATCTTCGGGCGTATCAGGAAATCCCCGACGCGCGACTGGTGGCCGTGTGTGACGCGGTGCGGCTGCCGGTCAACGGCGTGCTGAGCGGCGTCAGCGGCAACATCGGCGGCCCGGACGTGCTGCGCCTGGGGCCGGAGGTCAGGGCGTATCGGGATTTCGACGAATTGCTGGCCGACCCGCGGGTCGAGCTGGTGGACTTGTGCGTGCCCACGCCGTTGCATCCGCCGCAGGCGATCGCGGCGCTGCGAGCCGGCAAACACGTTCTGTGCGAGAAACCCCTGGCCCGCACGCCGGCGCTCGCCCGCCAGATCGTGGAAGCGGCGCGCAAGGCGAAGGGTTTCTTCATGCCCGCCATGTGCATGCGCTTCTGGCCGGGTTGGGCGTGGCTCGAGGACCTGGTCCAAAAGGGCAGGTACGGACGGATTCTGGCCGCGAGCTTCCGTCGGGTCTCCTCGCCTCCGGGTTGGAGTCGCGACACGTATTTCAAAGGCAGGGTTTCCGGGGGCGCGCTGCTGGACCTGCACATCCACGACACCGATTTTGTGCAATTCATCTTCGGTCGGCCGCGCAGCGTGTACTCGACCGGCCTGAGCCGTTTCAGCGGCGCGATTGACCACGTCGTCACCCAATACCGCGTGGCCGGTGGGGCCAGCGTGCATGCCGAGGGCAGTTGGCTGCTGACGCGCGGGTTCAACATGGGCTACACGGTCATGTTCGAACGGGCCACCGTGGATTTCGATCTGGCGCGCGGTCCGGAAGCCCTTCGCGTGGACGAAGAAGGCAAAGCCACGCGGACGATCAAACTCAAAGGTCCGGACGGCTACGGCGCGGAATTGCGCTACATGATCCACTGCATCCAAACGGGCACGCCGCCGAGCATCGTCACCGCCCGGGACGGCCTCAGCGCCGTGGAAATCTGCGCTGCCGAAGAGCAATCCGTTAAAACGGGCCGCGTCGTGAAACTCTGATCCGTCCCGATCATCGCGCCGACCGATCGTGCCCGTGCCGCCCGGACCGAACATCGAACACCCTGGTCGCGCCGTCGCCGGAGAACGGCCCGAAAAAAATCGTTGAAGCCGGTGCCGGCGCAGTGGACTCGAAGGTCTCGGTACCATCGCGGGTTGGTCCAGCGGCCGGCCCGGCTCTCCCAACCCGGTGGCGGCTCGAAGCCCATGCC
>CAYXJB010000206.1:0-5316 GCA_964465445.1 uncultured Verrucomicrobiota bacterium | reverse complement strand
GTCGCGGGTCTGTCCAAAGGTCTGGTGTTCTCGCAGATCAAGGCGATCGTGGTCACAATATTTCTCTCGGTGGTGGCGACGACCCTGATCGCGTTGCTGGTCAGGGCGACCGTGGGACTGCGGGTCTCGGAAGAGGTTGAAGTCGCCGGGCTGGACCTTTCCGAGCACGGCGAGGAGGGTTATCACCAGGCACGCGGCTGAACACAGAACGCGCTGGACTTTAGGATTTCGCCGGGAGCATGCTCCGCGACCTTTTGAGCCGGTTCGGAGCATGACCCGGCGACGGCAGTAAAACAGGAAACCAAACCAAACCAAACGAACTGACAGCTATGAGAACTCCCGAGAGCGTGATCGAGATGGCCAAGAAGGCGGGCGCGAAGATGATCGACATCAAATTCGTGGACACCTTCGGCACCTGGCAGCATTTCAGTTGTCCCATCCGCGAACTGTCCGAGGAGATCTTCACCGAGGGCCTTGGATTCGACGGCTCGAGCATCCGCGGCTGGAAGAGCATCGAAGTCTCCGACATGCTGGCGATGCCCGACCCGGCGGCGGCGTTCATGGATCCGTTTTGCAAGGAGCCCACGCTCTCGTTGATTTGCACCATTGCCGAGACCGGCACCAAAGAGCCCTATTCGCGCGATCCCCGGGGCATCGCACAAAAGGCCGAGAAATACCTCATTTCCACCGGCATCGCCGACACGGCGGTGTTCGGTCCGGAGGCCGAATTCTTCATCTTCGACAACGTGCAGTTCGATTCCAAAAGCAACGGCACGTTTTACTCGGTGGATTCGGAAGAGGGCATCTGGAATTCCGGACGCGGGGAAATGCCCAACCTCGGCTACAAGATCCGCCACAAGGAAGGGTACTTCCCCGCCGCGCCTGCGGACACCCTGCAGGACATCCGCACCGAGATGGTGCTGGTGATGGAGCAGGTCGGCCTGCAGGTCGAGCGCCAGCATCACGAAGTCGCCACCGCCGGCCAGGCGGAGATTGACTACCGGTTCGACACGCTGGTGCGCTCGGCTGATGCGATGATGCTCTACAAATACATCGTCCGGAACGTGGCGCGCCGCCACGGCAAGACGGCCACCTTCATGCCCAAACCGTTGTTCGCCGACAACGGCAGCGGCATGCACACCCACCAGTCGCTCTGGAAGAAGGGGAAACCGCTCTTCGCCGGCAACGAGTACGCCGGCCTGAGCAAGATCGCCCTTTACTACATCGGCGGGTTGCTCAAACACGCCCGCGCCCTGTGCGCCTTCTGCAGTCCCACCACCAACAGTTACAAGCGCCTGGTGCCGGGTTACGAAGCGCCGGTCAACCTCGCCTACAGCAGCCGCAACCGCTCCGCTGCCATCCGCATTCCCACCTACAGCGAGAGCCCCAAGGCCAAACGCATCGAGTACCGCCCGCCGGATCCCAGCGCCAATCCCTACCTGGCTTTTGCCGCCATGCTCATGGCCGGTCTGGACGGCATCCAGAACAAGATTGATCCGGGCGAACCGGTGGACAAAAACATGTACGAACTGCCGCCGGAGGAACACGCCCGCATTCCCCAGGTGCCCGGCAGCCTGGAGGAGGCCATCCAGGCACTCGAAAAAGATCACGAGTTCCTTCTCAAGGGCGATGTCTTCACCGAAGACTTCATTCAGATGTGGATCAGCAGCAAGCGAAAGGAAGCCGACGCGCTCCGGCTGCGGCCGCATCCCTACGAGTTCTTCCTCTACTACGACGTGTAATTTCTCGCACGCTCAGGAGAGGAAAGGGGACGGCGCGGGTGGTTTGGGCCCGCGCCGTTTCCGCTTCTGTGCCGCAGATGTCCCGCCCTTGCCTGCAGAGGACGGTCGAACCGACGGTTCCGGTTCGCGCGGCAAACCGTCCCTACGCGCTGGCAAAGCGTTTCGCAGCGCCGGGCCCGGGTGGCGACAGAGCCGATCCACTGCGGCCGGGACCATGAACCAGGGCGCCCCGGCGCTCGTCACACTGGCTGCCGAAGCTTGGTTTGCCGTGGTGCTGCGCCGCTCAGGGCGCGGACCGACCGGCGGCTTTCAACGCAGCCCGCGCCGCTTGTTCCATGAACACGTTGTCCAGCCCCAGCGCTAGCAGGGTGTAGCCCTCATCGAGCGCCTGACGAATTGCCGCTTCGCCGGGGCGGATGATGTGCAGACCGGCGGCTTTCCGATGCGTGCAGCAGGCGGCGCGAAACCGCTCCAGCGCGGCGACCATCTGCGGATGCTCCAATTGTCCGGTGAGGCCCATCGAGCCACTCAGGTCCAGCGGCCCGATGAACAATCCGTCCACACCCTCGACCTGCAGAATCGCATCCAGCTCCTCGAGCGCGTCCTTGTGCTCGATCTGCATGACCATGGCGATCTCCTCGTTGGCCGAAGCGATGGACGACTGAAAATCCGCTCCGTACAGGTTGGCGCGTGCATAGCCGAATCCGCGCGTGCCGCGGGGCGGGTACTTGGCCTCGCGCACGGCGGCCTCGGCCTCGGCTGCAGTGCGGATCATGGGGATGATCAAGCCGCGCGCGCCGGCGTCCAGCACGCGGTGAATCCAGATCGGATCGTTGGCCGGCAGCCGCGCCACCGGCACGCACTCGAACGCACTCAGGGCGCGAAAAATGTTGGCCGCCGTTTCCAGATCCACAATTCCGTGCTCGAAATCCACGCACACCCAGTCAAAGCCCGCTCGGGCCAGCACTTCGGCGCAGGCCGGATGACCGATCTGGATCCACGTGCCCAGCGTCAGACGCCGTTCCAGCAACGCGATGCGAAAGGGATTTTTCATGGGGACGTCGGGCCCGCAGCCGGCAACCGCGCCAGCACCTCGCGATTGAGCAGATCCATTTGCGCGAACCGCCCGGCCTCGGCCAGCCGGATGTTCTCCAGCGCGCGCCGGGCCATCCGCTCGCATGCCTCGCGCGTGCTGCTGCCGATGTGCGGCGTGAGGATGACGTTGGGCAGTGTGCGCAAATCCTTGTCCGGAGCCACCGGTTCGTAAGGTTCGCGCTCGAACACATCCAGCGCCGCACCAGCCAGCCGGCCCGAAGCCAGCGCATCGAACAGCGCCACCTCGTCCACCAGCGCGCCCCGGGCGGTGTTGATGACCCAGGCGCGATCCGGCAAACACGCCAGCCGCGCGGCATTCAAAAAGTGATGCGTCTGCGGCAGGCTGGGAATGTGCAGGCTCACAAAATCCGCCTCGCGCACCGCCGTCTCGAAATCCCGCACCAGCAGCGCAAACCCGAAATCGCGCTGCAGCTCAGCCGCGTTCAGATCCGCCACATCGCAACCGATCACGTTCATGCCCAGCCCGCGCGAGGCCATGCCGGCGACCCGCCGGCCGATGGCACCGCAACCGATGATCGCGAGCGTTTTGGCGCGCAATTCGCAGCCCAGACGCGGTGCCCAGCGGCCCGCACGCAGGTCGGAGGCCACCGAGACGGTGTGTCGCGCCGCGGCCAGCAGCAGGTTCAGCGCGTGTTCGGCCACCGAATCGTCCAGCGCGCCGGGCGTGTTGGTGCACAACAGCCCGCGCGCCGTCGCCCGCGCCTTGTCCACATTATCGTGACCCACGCCGAATCGGGCGATCACGCCCCCGTGAGGCAACGCGTCGTACAGTGGGCCGACGTATCGTTCGACGCCGATGATCACGTGGCGGGCGCCGGAGGCGCGCAGAGCCGAGGCCAGTGCCTGTTCGTCGGCCGGCGCGCTCAGGCACACCAGCCCCTCCTGAGCGGCGCGACGAAACACCGATTCGGCCTTCCGAAACTCGAGCTCGGTGACGAGGATTTTGACCATCAGAATTGCTCCGGTGCGTCCCGCCGGCACGATTCGCGCCCCGAGCGCCCGCACGCGGCAATCTTTGGGCATCGGGCGCCCAAGTCAAGAACCCGGGCAATTCGCCGCTTGTTTTCGCCCTTGAGCCGGTCTATTGATGCGCCCCGTTGCGCATGAACCAGACGCTTGTTGTGGTGCCGACCTACAATGAACGGGACAATCTCCCGCCGCTGGCGCAACGAATTCTGGCCCTGCCCACACCGGTGGATCTGCTGGTGGTGGACGATGATTCGCCCGACGGCACCGGCCAAGTGGCCGATGAACTGGCTGCGCGACATCCGAGCATCCACGTCCTGCACCGGACCGAGAAAAAAGGCCTCGGGCGCGCGTACATCGCCGGGTTCAAATGGGCGCTGGAGCGTGGCTACCGTTTCATCTTCGAGATGGACGGCGATTTCTCGCACAACCCCGACGACATCCCGATGTTTCTGGAAGCGATCCGCGACGCCGATGTGGTCCTGGGCTCGCGTTATCTGGGCGGCATCCGCATTATCAACTGGCCCTTGAGCCGGCTGATGCTCAGCAAGAGCGCCGCCACGTACGTGCGCCTGATCACCGGCATGCCCTTCAGCGATCCGACCGGCGGGTTCAAGGGTTTTCGCCGCGGCGCGTTACAGGCGGTCAACCTCGACGACATCCGCTCCAATGGCTACAGCTTTCAGATCGAAATGACGCACAAGCTCTGGCGGCAGGGATTCAAAATCGTCGAAGTGCCCATCATCTTCACCGAACGCGAGAAAGGCCATTCCAAGATGACCGGCCACATCGTGCGCGAGGCGTTCTTCATGGTCTGGCGGCTCTGGTTGCAGAACGGGTGTCGGCGCCGCCCGCGCGTGCCCACACGCGCCCGGCCGCTGGAGGACTGAATCGGGCGGCGGGCATTGCCCTGCAAGCCGCCCGCCACGCGGCTGCAACGCCCTAGGGCGACAGTCCCGGCGGCGTTGGCCAAAACCATCGGAAACTCAAACCCTCGGCATCGGCGCTGCCGGCGGCCACGCGACAGTAAAAATATCGGGCCACGCGCTCGAAGTCGGGCAACCGGCTCGCGTCCAACCATTCGCCCACCGACTTTTGCGGGCGGGCGTAGGGCAGCGAACTGGTCAGGGCTTCCAGCCCCAGGATCGAATTGGTCACGCTGAGGTTGTGTTTCCACAATTCGAACTGCCGGGCCATGGCCTGGCGCAGGTCCTCGTAGGCGAACCAGCCGCCGTTGAGACCGCCGACGTTCTGGGCCGTCGCGCCCAGGACCGGCCATTCCGCCAGCGCGGGCCGACGCGTTTCGCCGCTGCGCAGAAACTCCTCCAGCAGGGCCGCATCCGTGCTGAAGGCCGCGTAGCCGGCGTACGCCGCGTAATGCAACTGCGCCGGGCCGCCCCGCGCACCGGCCGCCCCTGGCAGGCCCACCGTGTAAATCGTCCGCCCCAGAAACTCGCGCGTGCGCGGCTGCAGCGCATCGGGCGTGCGCAGG
>CAYXJB010000205.1:0-5319 GCA_964465445.1 uncultured Verrucomicrobiota bacterium | reverse complement strand
GGCCTGCCCCGGCTGCGCGCGGCACTTCGCACGGCGCGCGTGCAGGCCTTTGCGATGGATTTCGTGCCGGGCCGCGCGGCGCGAGCTGGCGAGGTGCGCCCGCTGGCATCGCTGCTAGAGGGCTGGTTGTCCCGCAGCGGACCGATGCCGCTGGGCGAACTGGAGGCGTGGCGTCGCTTGATGGCCACCGGCGCCGAGGTTGCCCTGCCCGAATCGGTCCGTGCGCTGGCGAGCTGGCCGGTGCATCCGACGCTGGCGCACGGCGATTGTGCTCCCTGGAACGCGAAGGTCCGGCGCGGCCAATGGACCTTTCTGGACTGGGAACGGGGCGAGCTGGCGGGCGTGCCCGGTTGGGACTGGTTGCACTTTGTGCTCCAACCGGCGCTTCTGGTTCGGCGCGAATCGGTCAGCAGGCTGTTGGCACGGCTCGAGGCGACGCTGCAGAGCGAGGCGTTCGCGGACTACGCGCGGCAGGCGGGCATTGTCGGTCGGGAACGTGCTCTGGCGCTGGCCCTGCTCTGTTACATCAATCGCGTGATCCGACCGGCCGACGGCGCCGCGACGCTCAAAGTGCTCGAACAGGCAGCGACCGAACGCTGGGGCTGAACGCGATCCGGCAATCGCGCTCCGGGCAACAACGCCGCAACGCCGATCATGGTGTCGTTCGGTTCATTGGCGTCGGTTGAACCGGAGTCGCGCCAGGGGTGTTTTTATCGGCGCGGTTTGGGGAACTGGACCTTTGCGCCCGGGACGTAGGACACGCTGCCGTGCGGAGCCAGCTCGTAGCCGAATTTGGCCACATAAAACGGGGCCGGACGGAAATCGTCACCGATGCGCTGCAGTTCGACCTGGAGGCGTTTGTCCAACTGGCGGGTGAGCAAACGGGCGTGCGGTCGCCCGACCAGATTGTACAGCTGGAACGGGTCGCGTTGGTTGTCAAAAAGCAGCCACGGACCGTCCAGCGCCCGCACGTACGTGGAGCGGGCGGTGCGGATGGCGCGGTACTCGCGATTCTCAACGCCACGAGCGAACGGCGCCACAGCCATGTACAGCGCGGCGCGATCCGGAAATTCCCGTCCAAGCCGGACGACGGCCGAGAGGTCGCGTCCCTGAACGCTCGCCGGCACGTCCAGGCCGGTCAGCCTCAGGAGCGTGGGCAGGATGTCGGGCGTGGTCAGGGGCGTGACGACCCGTCGGCCCACCGGTTGGAGGCGCGGGTAACGGAGCAGCAACGGCACGCGAGCGGATTCGTCCCAG
The DNA here is from genome assembly GCA_964465445.1 of uncultured Verrucomicrobiota bacterium. Lineage (GTDB taxonomy): Bacteria > Verrucomicrobiota > Verrucomicrobiia > Limisphaerales > JAOAIM01 > JAOAIM01. The sequence continues at coordinate 4,062 of CAYXJB010000205.1, read as the reverse complement.
GGCACCTGCTTGGTCGTCACGGGCACGCCGTGGGAGCCGAGCATTTCGCCGTGATCGGAGGTGAACACCACGATGGTGTCCTGCTCGATGCCGGTCTGGCTGAGGGTTTGGAGAATCACGCCGACGCACTCGTCCAGCGCGCTGATGTGGGCGTAGTACCCGCGGGCCTCGCGCCGGAGCGAGTCGGTTTGCTGCTCCGGTGGCACGTTGGGCAGAAATTGCAAACGCTCGGGCGGATAGAGTTCCTGAAAACGTTCCGGCGCGCTCTCGTGCGGATGGTGCGGAATGCCCCAGGACACGAACAGGGCGAACGGTTTTCCGGACCGGGCCTGGGTGCGGATGTATTGCTGCGCATCGCGGGTTTGAGCGAAGGCGTCGTAGCCGTCCCAGAACCGTTTTTCGGGCGAATCGCCCGCGTAGTAATGCGAGTGGTTGTAGTGGTGATCGCATTCGGCGGCTTTCCAGTACTCGAATCCCTGGCGACGTTCGGGCGGAATGAAACTGCTCCGACCGTGGCCGTCCAGATGCCATTTGCCGATGTAGCCGGTGGTGTAACCGGCGTCGCGAAGCATCTCGGCGATGCAGTATTCCTCGTCGGGCAGGTACAGGTCGTTGAGGAACATGCCGGTGGTGGTGGGAAACCGGCCGGTCAGCAGCGCCGCGCGAAAGGGCGTGCAGACCGGACAGACCGAAACGGCGTTGACGAAGTTGAGGCTCGCGGCGGCCAGCCGATCCAGGTTGGGCGTGCGGACGTTCGGATCGCCGCCAAAGCCGGTGGCCGAGGCGCGAAGCTGATCGGCCAGCAGCACCAGGATGTTGGGACGCGGCGCGGCGGCGGCCGACGCTCCCAAACCAAGGGCCAGCAGCAGCGCCATCGGCCCGAGGGCGTCACACCGGGGTTGAACGCCGCGTTTCATGGGTGAGCCGGGCGGCGCCGACCAGTTGACGGACGTCTTCGATGCCCTGTTCCTGCATGAACTGCCGCAGTCCTTCAATGACCTGCAACGCCGTTTGCGGTTCGTAGAAATTGGCCGTGCCGACCGCGACGGCCGACGCGCCGGCCAGCAGGAACTCGATGGCGTCCTCGGCGCTTTGAATGCCGCCCATGCCGATGATGGGAATGCGGACCGCCTGGGCGGCGTCCCAAACCAGTTTCAGCGCGATGGGTTTGATGCACGGGCCGGTCAGCCCGCCGGTGATGTTGGCCAGCCGCGGACGCCGTGTGCGCACGTCAATGGCCATGGCCGGGTAGCTGTTCATGATCGAGAGCGCGTCGCTGCCGGCTTCTTCGGCGGCTTTGGCGTAGGGGACGATGCTCACGACGTTGGGGCTGAGCTTGGTGATCAGCGGCAGGCGCGTGGCGCGGCGGCAGGCGGCGACCACCTCCGCCAGTAGTCGGCAGTCGGTGCCAAATTGCGCGCCGCCGGCCTTCAGGTTCGGGCAGGAGACATTCAGCTCGAGCGCTCCAACGCCTTCGAGCTGATCGAATCGTCGCGCCACCTCGGCGTATTCCTCGACCGTCGTACCCCAGATGTTGATGATCGTCGGCACGCGCAAGGAACGAAGGAACGGCCAGTATTTCTCGATAAATCCGTCCACGCCCGGGCCCTGCAGGCCGATGGCGTTGATCAGGCCGCTGGCCACTTCGACGGTGCGGGGCGTCGGATGACCGCTGACCGGTTCCAGACAAATGCCTTTGACGGTGACGGCCCCGAGCCGGTTCAGGTCCAGCAGCCGCGCGTATTCGACGCCGTAGCCGAACGTGCCCGAGGCGACGGTGACCGGATTCTGCATCCGGAGCGTTCCGATTTGGACCGAGAGATTCACATCGAGGTGGTTTCTGCCGGCGGCGTTGGCCCGGGTGCGGTTCAGGTCGGTACGTCCCACAACAATTTTCGGGCGTCGAAGACCGGTCCTTCGGTGCAGGCGCGCTGGTATTCCCAGCCGCCGTTGACGCGCACCGGCACCACACAGGTCAGGCACACGCCCAGACCGCAGCACATGGGCTGGTCCAGCGAGACTTCCGCCGGCACATCGAACTCCTCGGCCAACCGCGCCACGGCCCGGAGCATGGGCGTGGGTCCGCAGGCGAAGATTCTTCGGCTTTGGACCGTGCGTTCCAATTCGGCCCGGAGCGGTTCGGTGACCAGTCCTTTGTGACCGCGGCTGCCGTCCTGGGTGCTGATGCGCACGTCCCAACCCAGCGCGCGAAACTCGGCTTCGCAAAGCAGATCGGCGGCGCGGCGAGCGCCCGCGAAGACGATGCCTTTCTGCGGCGAGCGCCGGGCCAGCAGATACAACGCCGCCATGCCGTAACCGCCGGCCACCAGCAGGGGCGTTTCGCCGCCCGGCTGCGGCACGCCAAAGCCGTGTCCCAGTGGGGCGATGACGTTGAGCGTCTGGCCCGGGCGCATTTGCGCCAGTGCCGCCGTGCCGCGCCCGACCACTTTGTACAGGATCGAGATGGTTTCGTCGCCGACCTGGTAGATGCTGAAGGGCCGCCGCAACAGCGCTTCTTTGAGCGCCGAAATGCGCACGTGCGCGAACTGGCCCGGCTGGACCAGGGGCGCAATTTCGGGCGCTTCGAGCAGCAGGTGAAAATACAGTTCGCTCGTGCGCTCGTTGGCCCGGATGCGGACGTCCTGTTCGATCATGCGCGCTGTCGAGCATGGGCAGCGGTCTTGAAGCTGTCAACGCACGGCCGCCCGCAACCACGGCGCGTGGCGTGCATCAAAACGCGAGTCGTTCGGGACCGCAACCGCACCGGCTGCTTGCGCGCCGCGGCGAAGGCACGGTAAAGTCAGCCCAACGATGGAATTACCCCGCGAAGTGCCGGTGATGGTGCTGCGGAACACGACGTTGTTCCCGCTGGCGCCGTTGCCGTTGTTCATCTTCGAGCCGCGTTACCGACGAATGCTCGCCGACGCGCTGGAGTCGCATCGCATGCTCTGTGTGGCGATGCGCAAGCCCGGCAGCCGCTCCGAGACGCCGATGACCGTGGCCGGCCTGGGGTTGATTCGCGTGGCGGTGACGCATCCGGATGGCACGACGCATTTGATTCTGCAGGGACTGGTCCGGGTGGCGCTGCGCCAGATGGTGCGGCTGCGTCCGTATCGGGTGGCGCGGATCGAACCGCTGGCCACACCGCCATGTGACAATGTGAAGACCGACGCGTTGCTGGCCAAGGTGCGCGAGCTGGTACAGGAGGGATTCGATCTGGGATTGCCGCTGGTGTTTCCGCTGCTGCCGCCGAGCCAGCACGCCAAGCCCCCGCCGGATTTTGCCGCGCAAATGCTCGGTTTGCTCAACTCGATCACCGATCCGGAGGAGGCAGCCGATCTGGTTTCGTGCGCGATTTTGCCGGATGCGCGCCAACGGCAGGCGATGCTCGAGACGCTCGAGGTCGAAACGCGCCTGCGCCGGCTGATTCAGTTTTTGCTGGGCGAGATTCGTCGCCATCGTCAAACACGCCATGACTGAACGGCAAGATTCTCCCGGTGAGACGGCGACCGGTGCGGTCGGCGATCAGGCGCGTCACGCGGCGCTGTTTGTTTCGATGGTGTTGCAGTACTCGGACCTGGCGATGCTGGCGCTGGGTCGGGTGGCGCATCCGCAAACGGGCCAACGCACGCGGGATCTGGAGGCGGCACGGCTGTTCATTGATCAGCTCGAGATGCTCGAGGTCAAAACGCGCGGCAATCTCTCGCCCGAGGAAGCGTCGCTCCTGCGCCAGACGCTCACCAATCTGCGTCTGGCGTTTGTAGAAGAAACCGAGAAACCGGAAACGCCGCCGGGGAGCCAACCCGCCGCCCCTGTGGCCAAACCGCAGCCCGAGGGTTCATCCTCCACGGGCGCATCCGGCGCGACCGCGTCGGAGTCCGGCGGCAGCGAGGAGCGCGAGTCAAAGGTGAAGTACTTCAAGAAGTTCTAAGCCGCCCGGCACGCCGCGCGGCCCGGAGCGGCGAGTTTCCTTCCCGGTGTGGCGGCTCACGCTTTTTTGCCGGCGCACACGTGTCGCGGCGGTCGAGCGCGTTCTCCGGTTTATCAGTCCCGCCTGCAGAG
>CAYXJB010000204.1:0-5319 GCA_964465445.1 uncultured Verrucomicrobiota bacterium | reverse complement strand
GAAACGGTGGGTCGCCGCTCTTACGTGTCGCGCCTGCTCACCCGCCGGTTGACGCGCATCATCAATGTGCCCCCGTTGCAGAATCACAATCTGGCCGGCGTGTACGGCAACCTCTACGGCCTGGCGATGGCCAGCGTGGACAACACGCTGCGCTTCGAGCGCGATGCCGGGCGGCTGGCGCAGGCGGTGCCGGAAATCTACGCCCTGCCGCAGGTCGGCGACCGCGTGGTGCTCAACATCGTGGATGCGCTGCTGTGCCAGTACGAAGGCGGTCCGCGCGGCCTGTTGCACTACTCGACGGTTCTGAACCAGTTGCGCCTGAGCCGCGATCCGGTGGCACTGGACGTCCTGTCACTGCGTGAACTGGAACGACAGCGGCGCGCGGCGCGGGCGCCGTTCGTCAAACCGAACCTCGAGCTGTACCGCAACGCCGAATGGCTCGAGTTGGGCGTCAGCGATCCGGACCGCATCGAGGTCGAGACGTTGCGCTGAGTCGGCCGGCGCGCCCGAAGCGGCGGCGGGATTGACTCGATCCACCGGGCCGGTATGCTGCCAGTTCCGGCGCGGGAACGGGTTGCTGCACGATGTCCCGCCCGGCAGTGCACGTTATGAAACGCACCTACCAACCATCGAGAATCAGTCGCAAACGCCAATACGGCTTTCGGGCGCGCATGGCCACCCGCGGCGGCCGGGCCGTGCTGCGCAACCGCCGCCGCAAGGGTCGCAAGCGCCTCACACCGGTCTGAATTGCCCCGGACTCATGCCCGCTGCAGCAAAACCCCTGGCCCTGCCGCGTTCCCGCCGGCTCAAGCTCAATCGCGAATTTGTCCGCGTGCGACGTGAGGGCGAGCGGCTGGTGTCGGGTTGTCTGATCGCCAACTGGCGTCGCCTGCCCGCCGGCGCGGTCTCGCGGTTGGGCGTGGTCACCGGGCGTGCCCTGGGCGGGGCGGTGTTGCGCAACCGGGCGCGGCGCTGGCTGCGCGAGGCGTTCCGGCTGCATCAGCGTGAATTGGTCGCGCCGGTGGATCTGGTATTGGTGGCGCGGCCGACGATCCTTCAGTGCTCGTGGCGGGACGTGGAGAAGGATTTTTTGACCGCGATGCGCCGCGCGGGTTTGTTGAAATCAGGCGCCGACGCCGCGTCGCCCAACCCCGGGTCCGAATCTTGAATCGCTCCTCGGCCAGTTCTGCCCGAACCGCAGGTCCGGCAGCCGCGCTGCTGACCGGGTTGATCCGGCTGTATCGTTGGACGATCTCGCCGCTGCAGCCCTTTGTGGGCGGAGCGCACGGGCGTTGCCGCTTCACGCCCAGTTGTTCGGCCTACGCGCTGGAGGCGGTGCGGGTCCACGGCGCGCTGCGCGGCGGCTGGCTGGCCCTGCGGCGGCTCTGCCGTTGTCATCCCTGGGGCGGGTGTGGATGGGATCCGGTGCCACCGCCCGATTCGAATTGAATTTCCAACAGCATGGATCGCACCTCGGTCATCGTTGTCGTTGTCTGCATCGCGCTCATCGGTCTGTGGACGATGGTGATTGTGCCGCGGCTCTACCCGCCGCACGCACAGCCGGCTTCGCTGCAGCAGCAGACAAACGCCCCGGCGATGCCCGCCCCATCAGCGCCGGCCGGCCAGGCGCAGCCGGCGGCTCCCACCGCTCCGGCAACGCCTGCGCCGGCCCGGCCCGAATTCATCGCTCAGGGCGAGGAGCAAACGCTGGTGCTCACCAACGCCAACGCGCGCTACACCTTTACGTCGCTGGGTGGCGGGCTCAAACGCATCGAGCTGTTGCATTATCCCGAGACGGTGGTGCGGGGTCGTCGCCGGACCGTGGCCATGACCAACAAGCTGGCCGAGCTCAACGCGCTGGTGTCCGTGCCGGTGCTGGCGATTGTGGGCGACACCAACGTGCAGGGCGACGGCGTGTTCACGCTCACGCGCACCGAGGGCGGCGTTCGGGCCGAAAAAGACCTCGGCAACGGCCTGCGCATCATCAAGGAATTTCAACCCACAACCAATTACCTCGTCGCCGCCACGGTGAGCGTCACCAATGCGGGCGGCGCTCCGGTGCAACTGAGCGCCCAGGAGTGGATCGTCGGCACCGCCACGCCCATGGGCGCCGACGACGACGGGCATGCCGTGGGGTTGATGTGGTACGACGGGCACGACGAGCAGAAGATTGACGCGATGTGGTTCGAGAACCGGACGCTGGGTTGTTTCCCGGGCGTGCCGCGTTCGGAATATCGCGCCGGGCTGAGCAACGTGGTGTGGGTCTCGGCGCACAATCAGTTTTTTGCGCTGATCGCCATGCCGCAGAGCGCGGCGCCGCAGGTGGTGGCACGGCCGGTCCCGCTGCCGGCACCGCCCGCCGACAACGGCCGTGCCACCCGCGCCCCAACCACGCCGGTCGGTGTGCAGATGGCGCTGGCCTATCCGCCGGTGCAATTGCAGCCGGGCGAGTCGCTGGAGCGGCGGGTTCATTTTTTTGCCGGGCCCAAGGAGTATCGGACGCTGGCGCGGCTGGCCAATCGGTTCCACAACGAGGTGGACCGGGTGATGGGTTTTGGCGGGTTTTTCGGATTCTTTTCCAAGGCCTTGTTGCTTTCGATGAACTGGTTGCACCAGTCCTTCAAGATCGGCTACGGCTGGGCGATTGTGGTGATCACCATCATCATCAAGCTGCTGTTCTGGCCGTTGACGGCAGCCAGCACCCGCTCGATGAAACGGCTGCAGGCGCTCCAGCCGCAGATGAAGGCCATCCAGGAAAAGTACAAGGACGACCCGGCCAAAATGAACCGCAAGCTCATGGAGTTCATGAAGGAGCACCGGGTCAGCCCGCTGGGCGGTTGCCTGCCCATGCTGCTGCAAATGCCGGTCTTCATCGGGTTCTTTTACATGATCCGCAGCGCGATCGAGCTGCGCGGCGCGCGCTTTCTCTGGGTGGCGGACCTGTCCAAGCCCGACACGCTGTTTGTGATTCCGGGGCTGTCGTTCATTCCGTTTCTGAGCACGCCCGAAGGACTGCCGTTCAACCTCCTGCCGCTGCTGATGGGCGCGACCATGCTCTGGCAATCCCACCTCACGCCCGCCTCGCCGGGCATGGACCCGGTGCAGCAGAAAATGATGCGCTTCATGCCGCTGATTTTCCTGGTGTTCCTCTACAACTTTTCCTCCGGCCTGACGCTCTACTGGACGGTCCAGAACCTTCTGACGATCCTCCAGACCAAACTCACCCGAACGGTCGAGCCCGCGGTCGCACCGGCTTCGCACTTGACCGGCCCGGCCAAAAAGAAAAAATAGCCCACCGACATGCCGAACGGTCGCGCCGAGCGGCCGGCCCGAGGCACAAAACCGATCCGGACTGCAAACACCGACGCTGTTGATCACCCATGCCCACCCCCGCGAAGGCCATCCTTGAAAAACTCCTCACCCTGCTCGGGTTTCAGGCCACGGTCGAGGAACATCAACTCGAAGAGGGCATCCTGCTGGAGGTTCGCACCGAGGATTCGGCCCGATTGATCGGCCGCCAGGGCCAGACGCTTTCGGACCTCCAATACCTCACCAACCGGCTGCTTTACCAGCAGGACCCCAACGCCCAAAAGGTCACTGTGGACGTCGCCGGCTACCGCGCCCAGGCTCGCGAGGCGCTCATCAAAAAAGCCCGCGAGGCCGCCGAAAAAGTCCGCCGCTGGGGCGAAATCGTCGAACTCGAACCCATGAACGCTTTCGACCGGCGCATTGTCCACCAGGCCCTCAAGGACGATCCGGACATCGAAACCCACAGCGTCGAGGTCGAGGGCACTGACAAAAAGGCGATCCTCTTGCGGCCGAAACACTGACTCGCCGCGCGTGGCCCGGAAGCTGGCCGGGCGCCTGACCGCCATGCCGGTGGAAGCGGGCGCTTCAGCCCGGACCGATCCTTCCGAACACGATCAGATGCCGGTTGCCGATCGGTTCGACCTCCAGTTCCGTCAGCCCCGCGGCGCGCAACTGCGCTCGAACCTCCGCCGGGGTAAAAGCCGCCAGCAGCGAGTTGAAAAAGTCCCGTTGCAACACGGCCGGTTCGCCCCGGGCGTATCGCCGGGTCAGCGCCCGCGCCCGCGCTCGGCTGCCCGGACGTCGCAGATCGGCAACGAACACCAGCGTTCCGACCTGGGAATAACGGCGCACCATGCCCCAGAGATCCTGCGGCTCGTGCAGATGGTGCAGGAAACTGCTCGCCAGAATCACGTCGTAGGCCCGTGCCGGGAGTCGCACCCCGGGAATCCGCCCTTCGAGCAGCCGGATGCGCCGCGCCGCCTCCGGTTGGCGCGCAAGAACAAGGCGCGCCTGTCGCAGCATCGCCGCCGAGCCGTCCACCGCATCGAACCGCCAGCCCGGATACGCCCGGGCAAAGCGCGCCGTCACGTCGCAGGGGCCGCACCCCAGATCGAGCACGCGCGCCGAGGATGGGGCTTCGGGAAATCGCTCGGCGAACAGACGCGGGTAGGCGCTGTGAGCCGCGTCGAAATCGGCCCGGGCGTAGGCGCGCGCCTGCGCCTCGGTGCGCATCAGCTCCGGTTCGGGCACCCGTTGCATATCCCGGGCAATCTCAGGCCGTCGCAGCGCAGGTCAAGGCCGTTTGCGCCGCTGTTGGCCGTTGCCGTTGCCATTCATTCAATCGGGCCGCCCGGGCGCTTGACAACCGGGCCGGGGACGCACAGGCTGCGCTCGACTTTCGCATGAGCAAAGGCCAGTTCTGGATTCTCAACACGCTCGCCGGTGTGTGCGCGCTGCTGCTGCTGCTCAACCTGCTGTTGAGCCGGACCAACGAGCGATCCAGCCAGGACCTGATGCTCACCCAGAATCAACTCGCCCGCGCGCAACAAATCCAGACGGCCCTGCAGAATCTGGCCGTGCGCGTGGCGCAGGCCGGTCGCACCGAGCGCGCGCTGGCGCAACTGCTCCAGCGCCATGACGTGCGCGTGAACCTGGGCGAGACCAACGCCCCCAGAACCACCACCCGATGAACGCGCCATCGAACCGGGACACGGCCGCGACCGCTCGGTACAGCCCTTTTTGGGCGTGCTTGCTGGTGTTCGGCGTTCTGACCGTGGACACGGCGTTTCGCCTGGTCAATGCCGCCCGCCAGCGCAAACAGCTCGACCAGCTTCAGCTCCAACAGCAACAGGAAATCGGACGGTTGCGTCCTTTGCTTCAACAGCTCAACGAGGTGGAAACCCGGCTGCAGAATCTCTCGCTGGAGCTGCTGCACATGTCCCAGACCAACGCCACCGCCGCCCAGATCGTGCGCGAGCGCTACGACCTGGATAAGCCGGTGGCCGTGCA
>CAYXJB010000203.1:0-5340 GCA_964465445.1 uncultured Verrucomicrobiota bacterium | reverse complement strand
CTCGTCTATCCGGACGGCGTCCGGGTGGTTGGGATTGATGGCGACGACCGCCAGGCCGCGCGATTTCAGTTCGGCGGCCAGCGGCAGGAGGCGCGTCTCGGCGGCGTGCGAGTAAGGGCAGTGATTGGAAAGGAAAATGACCATCAACACCCTGGCCTCCTTGAAATCGGCCAGCGTGTAGATCTTCCCGTCAACACCTTTGAGCGAAAAATCCGGCGCTGGGTCGCCGAGATTCAAAATCTGCGCGTCGGCAGGAAGTCCACTCTCGATGGCGGCCTTGCGGCTCCTGGCCACGGATGCGGCGGACGGTTGCGCGGCGGCGGCCCATGCCGCGCAGGACAGCGCGGCCAGCCCGAGAACGCACACCATCAGGGAATTCACAACCGTTTACTCGCTCCTTTCCACCAGCCAGATGTTGCGGAACTGGATGCGCGATCCGTGTTCCTGCAGCATCAACGGCGCGGTCGAGGTCTCGCCGAGCCGCCTGGCTGCGCCGCGAATCGGTGTCGCTTCGAGGTATTCGATCAGGCGCACGCCATTCAACGTGACACTCAGCCGCGCGTGCTCGATCTTGTTGCCGTTCGGGTCAAAGCGCGGGGCGCGGAAGACCACGTCCAACGTTTGCCACTGAAACGGCGGCGCTGCCGCATTGGGCAGGCGCTGGCGAATTTGCGGATCGGCGAAATTTCCGGGTGCAGCGCAGGGTGCTCCATTCGTCTGGCCGTAGGAATCTTTCAGGTCCACCTCGTACCGACACTGCAGATAAACCCCACTGTTGACCGGCTCACCCAGCGTGCGGAATTCCAGATGCAGGGTGCAGTCGCCAAAGGCCTGCGTGGTGATGATCGAGCCGCTGCCCGGAACCACTTCCACCGCGCCGCCCACCAACCGCCAGCCTTCTGCCGGGCCGTTTGCCTGATCCCAATGTGTGGGCTTTTGTCGGGCCCAGCGAGCCAGGTCGCGCCCGTCAAAGAGCACCGTACTGCCGGGCGGCGGGCTGGCGCCCAGCGTGGGCGAGCGCCGCACCACTCGTTCCAACTCGAATTGCACCCCCGCCTTTTCGACCCGGAAACGTCCATGGGCGATCTTCGCGCTCCAATCCCCGCCATGAAACCGGATCTCTTCGCCCACCCGTTCGCCGACCAGCACCGCGACGAGGCTGTTGGGCGCATCAAACCCTTTTAAGAGATTCGCCCGCAGGCCGCCCTGAACCGCATACACCTGCGCCACCAAATCGGCGCGTCCCTGCCAGTCGCCAATGAACTCCTGGTGCGGCCACACCGGCTGGTCGGTGACACGCGGGGACTGCTCCGTCGCCAAGGCGCTCAAGGCGCAGCCCAACATCGCCAGGATGCAACACCCGTGCATGTGCCCGCCCTCAGCGCCGCCCGAAGGAAGCGTTCATGCCGTCGCCTCGATGGCCTCCCGCACTTTCTTGAGGAATGCAGGGACGACCTCGAACGGGTCGTAGTCGCGGCCTGCCTGCGAGAGGGTTTCGATCGGCACGTAGCCGCGGTAGCCGCCGGCCCGGATCAAACGAAACAGCCGCTTCAGGTCCGTGGGTTCGGTTCCGTGCTTGCCGCCGAGCCGCTCTTTGATCTGCCAGTTCACCGTGTAGGGAATCAGCTGCGCGATGTCCTCGTAGGGGTCTTGGGTCAAGAAATAGCCGGTGTCGTTGACCGCGCCCAACCAGGGCGACCCGACCATTTTGATGAGGCGAATCACCTCGTCGGCACTCTTGAGCATGTCCCCGTGGTTCTGCACGCCGATGATGACGCCGAAGCGCGCCGCGTAATCGGCGCATACCCGCAGGCACTCGGCCATCCAGCGGGCGACCTCCTCCCACTTTTGCTCGTAGCCCGGGGGCACAGGGCCGGCAAACACGCGGAGCACCGGTGCACCGAGCTTGGCGGCGACCTCGACCCATTCCTTGACGTGCCGGACATCGGCCTCGCGCCTGGCCTTGTCGGTCGTAGCAAAGTCGTTGCGCACCCCGGTGCCGCTGATGGCCAGGCCCAGGTCGAACGCGCGGCGCTTGAACGCGTAAATGTAAGCATCATTGGGCACGTCCGGATAGCCGGGGAAGAAATAACCCGTCGGATCAATCGCCTCGAAGTCATGCTGCGCGCAAAACTCCAGCAGGTCCATGAGGGTCAGGCCGGGACCGCGGCCCTTGATTTTGTCGTTGAGCGCCTTGCTGAAGGAGTAGGCGTTGAGCCCGATTTTGAGCCGGGCCGGGCCCGCGCGACGGATCGGCTGCTGCGCCGCCGCGGGCACTCCGGCTGTCCCCAGGGCCAGCCCGCCCACCGACAGGAGCGACGCATTTTTCAAAAATTGCCTGCGAGTCTGTTCCATGCTCATGACCGGAATCGGACGTTCGCTCACCACTGAGCGCACTTTCTTATAGCCGTCGCAGCACGAATTGGGACAAAGGCAGGGGTACAACCCCTTCTGAGCGCGCCGCTCCCGGCTGCGAATCGCCGCCCGAAACCGCGTTTGCGGTCGCGCCGCGAGCCGCGAAAATCAATCCACTGTCCCAATTTCGCTCGGGGGTGCTATTGCCCCAGAGATGACACGCATGAGGGCTCGAACCATCACCTCTCAGGCCGGTGGAGCGGCCGGGCCGAGCAGGCTCTCCTCAACCGGCAGCAAACCAACCAACACGACCCGGCAGAAATGAAAACGCGCAGGTCAACAGCCTTGACGTTACTGACATGTTCGCTGCTTTGCTCGTGGCGGTTGGCACCGGCGCAAACGCTCTCGCTTGCGGGCACGAACTATTTCGAGAATTTCGACGGCATCGGTTCGGGCCTGCCCGCCGGCTGGAGCGTTTGGACCAATGCCACCGCCACTGGCCTGAACGGTCGAGCCACCTTCGACCCGACGCCCACGGCTTGGAAGCTGGCCACTGCCGGAGTGTTTTACAACATGGCCTCGACCGACAGCACCAATTGGGTCACCGGTCAACCCTTCGGGCCAGACGAAGACCCGACAAGTCAGGCCGCCTCCACCAATCGCGCTCCGGGCATCCGCCTGCGCAGCACGACCGATCCAGGTGCGGCTTTTGTCCTGGCCATTTCCAACACGCTCGGGTTTATCAACTTCCATTTGAGCGTGGATTTGATGATCATGACCACCAACAACGACCGCACCGGTCTTTGGACGGTGGACTACGGCATCGGTGACCCCCCGGTCAGTTTCAGCCCCTTGGGCGTGCTCGGCGACCTCATCATCGCAGGCACGAACGCCTTCGGCAAAACCAACGGGTCATACGCATTGCCGGCGGAGGTCAACAACCGCACTGAAAAACTCTGGATTCGCGTCGCGCTGCTCACAGCCACCGGGCCGAGCGGTGCGCGCGACACCTATGGGATCGACAATTTCGTGCTGAGCTGGTCGGTCGCGCCTCCGGCGAGCAATCCGCCGGTGATCACCGGCCAGCCGCAGAGTCGCACCAATCTCGCCAGCACAACCGCCACCTTCACCGCCGAAGCCACCGGTTCGGGACCGCTTTTTTACCAATGGCGAAAGAACGGCACCAACCTCACCGATGGGCCGAAAATCACCGGCACCACCGCGTCAACTTTGATTGTCTCCTCGCTCGTCGCGGCTGATGCTGGTGATTATTCGGTGCTGATCACCAACAGCTTCGGTTCGACGACAAGCCAGGTTGCCCGGCTCACCGTCATTGATCCCGCCATCCTCACTCAACCGCGCAGCCGCACCAACGTGGTCGGCGACGTCGCCCGCTTCACGGCGCTGCCCGTGGGCACGTTGCCCCTGAGTTTTGCCTGGCAATTCAACGGTGTGCCCATCACCGGGGCCAGCGGCACGCTCACCAATTGGGCCAACGAAACTTTGATCCTGCCCAATCTGCAACCGACCCATCAGGGCGATTACACGCTCCTAGTGTCCAATTCCGTCGGCGTCGTCACCAGCGCGGTGGTCCACCTGACGCTCGTGCCCACCCCGGCCATACGCATCGCGCAATGGACGTTTAACAGTAACCCACCCGACGATCCTGCCGATCCGACCACGGGCGTCACCACTCCGGCGCTGGGCTCCGGCATCGCCACAGCCATTGGCGGTGCGTTCGGCGCTTTCCTGGTTGGCAGCGGATCTGACCCGGCCTCGATCAGCGGCGACAACTCCGGTTGGAACATCAAAGGTTATCCGCCCGCTGGAAGCGCAAACAAGACCGCCGGCGTGCAGTTCGACGTCAGCACCGCGGGGTATCAGGATATCCTCGTGACCTGGGAACAGCAGAACAACACTCGGGCCAGCCGCTACCTGCGATTCCAATACACCACCAACGGGACCGATTTCACCGATCACAACGTTATTGATCTCGGCGGGCAGCAAGGTGAGTTCGTTCTGCTTTGGGCCAATCTGGGCGGCATCGCCGGCGTCAACAACAACCCCAACTTCGCCTTCCGCATCGTCACGGAGTTCGAGAACACGGCGACCGGCAGCGGCGTGGCGGATTATGTCGCGACCGACCCAAACTCGAGCTACGGCAGCACCGCCGGCGCCATTCGCTACGACGTGGTCAACGTGTTCGGGAATGCCCTGGGCAGCGCGGCGCCCATTCAGATTACGGCCGTCCAAATTCTGGGGAATACATTGCGGATCGAATTCACCGCCGGAACCAGCGACTCGCCGACGATGTTCACCCTGCAGAGCGCGGCCACGGTCAACGGCGTTTACTCGGACACGAGCGCGACCATCAGCCAGCTTGCGCCGGGCGTTTTCCGCGCCGAACGCACCTTGAGCGCGCCACAAGGGTTCTTCCGTCTGCGACGCTGATTGCCGGTCGCCCCAACGTTCCCGCAACATCGCGTGCACCCGAGCGCGCACGCGACCACGCGGTCGCTGTAGAGTGCGTGCTCCGCAAAAAAAAGTCTCCCACTGTGTGAACGCGGTCTTGTCAAAAATTTTGTCAGGTGCTAGCACCGCGCAGATGCAAGCGGTGTTCGGTCGCTTGGTTCGACTGTTTCTCAACCTGATGCACGATGCCGGGCTCACCAAGTTTTGGCTCGGGTTGAATGGCGTGGGCCTCCCCACTTCCCGAACGTTCGTGCCGGCGGTTGCGCACCGGAGATTTCTATCCCTGGCTACGGGCTTGCAGTCGGCACTGTGGTGGCGAAACCCGAGGCTTTCGAGGTGAGCGCGGATCGGACGGGCGAGCTGCCCCGGGGCCGCGAGGCCGAGGGCATCGTTGGCGATTTCACCCTCCGCAATGACAAGGTCGTGGCCGTGATCTCGGGCAATCTGCCCCTGCGCCGCGCCAACATGAGCACCTTCTACGGCCCCGACGGCATCACGCCCGGCTGCCTGTAC
>CAYXJB010000202.1:0-5379 GCA_964465445.1 uncultured Verrucomicrobiota bacterium | reverse complement strand
CTCTTGCGAGCACCGACGTGGTGGCGGGCCGACTCAGCCCGCAGACGGCTCTCGAGAACCTCGCGGTGCTGGAGGAGGCCCAACGGCTGTTGCAATCCAACGTGCAGGAGGCTCTGGCGTTGGAGGTCGGATTGCTCAAGCTCAGGTTCTGAACAGTCCCCAACCCGAGTTCGGATGACCACAGCGACGCCAGGTTCGGCCGCCCAGCCCGCCCCGGCACGAGCCGGGCGGGCGGGCTTCGAGGCTGGGCGCATGGAGCGGTTTGGGCTGTTATTCGGCGGATTTCTCGGGCTGGCGCTGCTGAAGTTCGTCAATCCCGTGGTGCTCGAGTCGCTGGTGAGCCGGCCCGGAACTCTGGCCGAATGGTTGTTCACGGCCTGGCCATCTTCCGTGGGTTACGTCTTGCTGGCGCTGGTCGCCGTGGTTGGGTGTGTTGCGGCGCGAGCCAATTGGCTCGGTCAATGGCGGCGCGCGCCCTGGTGGGCGGTGTTACCCGCAGCGTGGCTGTTGTGGCAGGGGGTGGCGAGCTTTTGGAGCGTGGATGCCGCATTGTCGCGGCGGACGATCTGGCATTTTGGCTCGTGCGTAGTGTGTTTCTATCTGGGCATCTTCGTGGCCGGTCGCGCTCCGAACTCGAAAGGGTTCTTTTGGCCGGTCTGTCTGGCCTTTTTTCTGGTGATCGCCTCCGGGTTCGACCAGCGCTTTGGGGGGCTGGTACGGACACGAGAGTATTTTTTCACCTACCTGTACGGACAGATGCCGGCGGTGCCGCCGGAGTTTCTGAAGCGACTCGAAAGCGGGCGGATCTTTGGCAACCAGTTCTATCCCAACGCCCTGGCGGGGGTGGTGCTGATGCTCCTGCCGGTGAGCGCGGTTTTAATCTGGCAGATGGAACGCTGGTTCACCCGGGCGGCGCGGGTGTTCCTGGTTGCGGTTGTGGGTTTGGCAGCCCTCGCCTGCCTGATTTGGTCCGGCTCGAAAGGTGGATGGTTGTTGATGTTGGTGCTCACCGCACTGGCGGGATGGCATTCGCCGCTGCCGTTTTGGCTCAAGCGAATGAGTTTGGTGGTCGGCCTCGTCGCCGGGCTGACACTCTTCGGGGTCAGGTACGCCGGTTTTTTTGAGCGGGGCGCAACCAGCGTGTCAGCCCGGTTCGATTACTGGCGGGCCGCCCTGCGCACAAGCTTGGAACGACCCTTGTTCGGCTCGGGGCCGGGCACGTTCGGCATCGCCTACAAGGCCATCAAACGACCCGAATCGGAGATGTCCCGGCTGGCGCACAACGATTACTTGCAACAGGCGTCAGATTCGGGGTGGCCGGGCCTGGTGCTCTACGGAACGTTCATCGCCGTGGCATTATGGCGCACCAGGCCGCGAGCCGCGCAAGCCGGGGCGGTAGCTGGTACCGGCTGGCTTCGGTTTGCCGTATGGCTGGGCGTGCTCGGTTGGGCGCTGCAAGGGTTGATCGAGTTTGGGCTCTACCTGCCTTCGCTGGCGTGGTGCGCTTTTGCGTGGCTGGGCTGGCTGGCAGCGGGATCGAAACGCGTGGACAATTCTGGCGCAAAAACCTAAAGTGCCCCGCCATGAAAGTTCTCTTTCTGAACGGCCCGAACTTGAACCTGCTGGGCCAGCGCGAACCCGAAATCTATGGAAGGACGTCGCTTTCGGAAATCGAATCCCAAGTCCGTGCTCGCGCCAAACAGCTTCGCGTTTCCATCGAATTCCGCCAGTCCAACCACGAAGGCGAGCTGGTCGCTTGGGTTCAGGAGGCCAAGGGCAGGTTCGATGTGCTTGTGCTCAACGCGGCTGCATACACCCATACCAGTGTGGCGCTTCGGGACGCGATTGCGGCAGTCGGCATCCCGACCATTGAAATTCATCTCTCGAACATCCACGCGCGGGAGGAGTTCAGGCGGAAATCCTTGCTAACCCCTGTGTGCATTGGGCTGATCAGCGGCTTTGGTCCATTCTCGTATATTCTGGCGTTAGAAGCTGCCGTTAACGTTATGGAGACGCGAAAATTACATAAAAAGGGTTCGTCTCATGGGTGATTTCGTCATCGCAAGGCGGGTCTGTTGGTATGGGCTTGACTGTTTTCGCCGAGCCGATACGCTCTGCGGCAGATTAGATTTGAGATTGGGCAGGGCCGGATTGAGGTCGCTGCTCTTTTGATTTTAACAAGATTTTGGCCCAAAGCCGTGGGACTTGAACGTTAAAGATACGAACCGTGGACTTAAAAGACATCAAGGCCATCGTTGATTTGATGAAGAAGAACTCCATTTCGGAGTTCGAGTTGGAGAAGCAGGATTTCAAGATTCGACTCAAACGCTCCCCCAACGGGGGCGGCCAGATTGTTTCCACTGAGGAATCGCCCGCGGTCGGTTACGTCAACCCGGTCGCGACACTCCCTGCTCCGGCCGCTGCCGCGCCCGCGGCAATCACCGCAGCCACATCACCGCCGCTAGTGGAGCAGGAAATCAAGTCGCCCATGATCGGGACGTTTTACCGGGCGCCGTCGCCTGAAGCGGCCCCGTACGTCGAGGTCGGCAGCGAAGTCAATCCGGACACGGTCGTTTGCATCATCGAGGCAATGAAGGTAATGAACGAAATCAAGGCCGAAACCAAGGGCGTGATCACGCAGGTGTTGGTCGAGAACGCCAAACCGGTCGAGTTTGGCCAACCGCTGTTCAAGGTGCGGCCGCTTTGACCTGGCCGCCGACCGGTCGGATCAAACCCTGAAGACAGCAGCTCGATCGCCAAGGGGCGGCACGCATGTTCGAGAAGATCCTGGTAGCGAATCGCGGCGAAATTGCGGTGCGCATCATTCGCGCCTGCAAGGAGTTAAATATCCGCACCGTGGCGGTGTATTCGGAGGCGGACGTCAACTCGATGCATGTGCAGCTTGCGGATGAGGCCATTTGCATCGGGCGCGCCCCGGCCAGTGAGAGTTATCTGAGGATTGATCGGATCATCAGCGCTGCGGAGGTCGCCGATGTGGATGCGATCCACCCCGGGTACGGATTTCTTTCGGAAAACGCGCATTTTGCTGACGTTTGCGAGAGTTGCAACATCCGCTTCATCGGCCCCAGTTCGCGGGCGATGAATGCACTGGAGAACAAGGCCGTCAGCCGTTCCCTGGCCAAGAAAGTCGGCGTGCCCGTGCCGCCGGGCTCCGACGGGGTGGTCGAGAACGAACAGGAGGCACTGACGGTGGCCAAACGGATCGGTTACCCGGTCATGATCAAGGCCGTGGCCGGCGGCGGTGGCAAGGGCATGCGCGTGGCCCACAACGACGTGTCGCTCGTCAAGGGCTATCACACCGCACGGGCCGAAGCCGAAAAGGCTTTCGGCAATTCCGGGGTTTACATTGAAAAATACATCGAAAACCCGCATCACATCGAATTCCAGATCTTGGGCGATAACAAAGGCCACATCATCCATCTGGGCGAGCGGGATTGTTCGATTCAGCGTCGCAATCAAAAGGTCGTCGAGGAAACGCCCTCGCCGCTGCTGGAGCACAAGTTCAAGAAATTGCGCGAGAAAATGGGCAAGGCGGCGGTCAAAATCGCCGAGGCCGCCGGCTACACCAACGCCGGCACGGTCGAGTTTCTGGTGGATGACAACGGCAATTTCTATTTCCTGGAGGTCAACAAGCGCATCCAGGTCGAACATCCCATCACCGAGGAGGTCACGGGCATTGACCTGGTGCGCCAGCAGTTGCTTCTGGCCATGGGCGAACCGTTGCGCCTTTCGCAAAGCGACGTCCAGTTCCGCGGCCACGCCATCGAATGCCGCATCAATGCCGAGGATCCGTTCGATGATTTCCGCCCCAGTCCGGGCCGGATCGAAATGTATTATCAGCCCGGCGGTCGCGGTGTGCGGGTGGACACGCACGTGTACGCCGGCTACACGATCCCGCCTCACTACGACTCGATGATCGGCAAGCTCATCACCTACGGCAAAGATCGTCGCGAGGCGATGGACCGGATGAGCCGTGCCCTGGGCGAGTACATGGTTACCGGGATCAAGACGACGATCGCCTTTCAGCAAGCGATCCTGCAGGACCCGAACTTCCGCCGCGGTGTGTATTCGACCAATTTCGTCGAGCAGCTTCTGAGCGGCGCGCGTCGCGAACTGATCGGAGAATTGTGAGGTGATTCGGCCGCGTGGGCGGCGATCGGTTCGCGCAGGGGGGCGACCAAAAACTGCAACCCACAGTGGCGCAAGAGTCTTTGCGTCGGCCGGCGAGAAAAATTTTCCGGGTTTTGCAAAATAAACCCGCCCCGCTCGCAGTCTGGAATGTATGGCGCGCACATTGCGCCGGGCTGAAAAGGTGCAGGTTGTATGGGAAACTCGTGTCTCCGGAGATTTGGAACGGTGGTACTGGCTGTGGTGTCCGGTCTGGTTTGCTGGCCGGGCCGGGTGGCAGAGGCCAGACCCAACATCATTTTCATACTGGCCGACGATCTGGGATTGCCGGGCGTGGGCTGTTACGGCGGGGTGTTTCCCACGCCGAATCTGGATCGTCTGGCGGCGGGCGGGATCCGGTTCGAGCACTGCTTTGCCTCGCCGTTGTGTGCGCCCTCGCGAGCACTGGCGATGATGGGCCGCTACGGCTTTCGGACCGGTGTGGTGGACAATCCGCTCGGAGGCAGGGCCACGCCCAGAAACGAAATCTGTGTGGCCAAAGTGCTTCAGAACGCCGGTTACCGGACCGGCATTGTCGGCAAATGGCGGCAATTGGGGCATTTCAAAACGCGCGCCGATGCGGCGGCGTGGGGCTTTGACGAATTCCTGCTCTGGGGCACCAGCAGCGGCGAGGGCGGCGACCGGTACTGGGGACGAGATTACCTTCTCAACGGCGCGCCGCTCAACGTTCCGCCGGGCACGTACGGACCGGATTTGTTGCATTGCCACGCGGTCGAATTCATTCGCCGGCATCGCGACGAGCCGTTCTTCCTGTACTACCCGATGACGCTCATCCACGGATCGTTCAAGCCCACGCCCGACACCGCGCCGGGCGTCAAAGACCGCAATACGCTTTACCGCGACACGATTGCGTACATGGACAAGCTGGTGGGCCGATTGGTGGCCGAACTCGAGGCGTTGGGCTTGCTCGAAAAAACACTCATCATCTTTACGGGTGACAATGGCAGCGTCGAGCCGGGCACGATCCACGGCCGATTAGTGGACGGCGTCAAACACGAGCTCAAGGAAGGCGGCAGCCGCGTGCCCTTGATCGCGTATTGGAAAGGCACGACGCCGGCCGGGCGTGTGCTGCCGGATCTGGTGGATTTCACGGACTTTTACGTCACCTTTGCGGAACTGGCCGGCGCGCCGCTGCCGCCGGGCCACCGGCTGGATGGGCGCAGCTTTGCG
>CAYXJB010000201.1:0-5409 GCA_964465445.1 uncultured Verrucomicrobiota bacterium | reverse complement strand
ATCCACGCCCCAATCTGCGCCGCGGCCGAAGCCATCTCACCCGGGGCCAGGGCATTGATACGCCGGGCGGTCTCGATGTCGCTTTCGGCCTTGTCCACCGCGGTGTAAGCGGCGGCGTTCACCACGACATCCGGGCGTGTCTGGAGGATGAGGTTCCGGGCAGCATCGGACTGGTTGAGATCCAGCCGCGGCAGACCCGCGGTCGTGAGCCGTGCCATCGGAGCCAGAGTGCGGCAAAGCTCCCAGCCGACCTGGCCGTTGCGACCAATGAGCAGGATGTGGGGCAGCTCCATGAGCCGGGGTTCAGGCAAAGAGCCGTTCGAGCGGCAACTCCTTGAGGCGCAGACCGCGTCGGTCCTTTTCCGAGAGAACCGGATCGCGGAACGGCCAGGCGATTCCCACGTCCGGATCGTCCCATTGGAGGGTCAACTCGTCGGCCGGCGAGTAAAACTCGGTGCACTTGTAGGCGAAGATCGCCGTTTCGCTCAGCACGGCGAAGCCGTGGGCGAATCCGGGCGGGATGTAGAATTGCAATCGGTTTTGCGAGGAGAGATTCAATCCGTGCCAGCGCCCGAACGTGGGCGAACTGCGCCGCAAATCCACGGCGACATCGAAGACCTCGCCCTCGATCACCCAGACGAGTTTGCCCTGGGCGCGCGGTTGTTGGAAATGCAGTCCGCGAATCGTTCCGCGCCGAGAGGACGAAAGGTTGTCCTGGACAAAATCCACGTCCAGACCCGCCTCGCGGTAGCGCTGCCGATGCCACGTTTCGATGAAAAAGCCGCGGGCGTCGCTGAAAACCTTCGGCTCGATGATCAACAGACCGGGAATGTCGCAAGGGTGGACTTTCATGCCAGACGTTGCGCTTCGGCGATGACCTCTTTTTCCAGGTAGTCCCGGTATTCACACCGGGGCATCTCGGCCACCAACGCCCGGAGCTGTTCGAGCGTCAGAAACCCGTTCCGGAACGCTGCCTCCTCCGGGCAGCCGATTTTGATGCCGGTGCGTTTTTCGATCGTCTGCACATACGCGCTGGCCTCGTGCAGGCTGCTGCTGGTGCCGGCGTCCAGCCAGGCAAACCCCCGCGAGAGCCGGTACACCCGCAACTGCCCGCGCCGCAGGTAGGCCATGTTCAGATCCGTGATCTCCAGTTCGCCCCGGGCCGAGGGCCGCAACTGCCGCGCCAGCTCCACGACCTGGTTGTCGTACAGATACAGCCCCGGCACCGCATAGTTGCTCTTGGGCTGTTTGGGCTTCTCCTCGATCGAAATCGCCCGCCCGTTCGCATCAAATTCCACCACGCCGTAGCGTTCCGGATCGTTGACATGGTAACCGAAAATCGTCGCCCCGCCCGAGAACTCGGCAAACGCCCGTGCGAACGCGTCGCCTCCGTAAAAAATGTTGTCGCCCAGGATCAGCGTCACGCTGTCCCGACCGATGAACGACTCGGCGATCAGGAACGCCTGCGCGATGCCCTCCGGCCGCGGTTGTTCGCGGTATTCGATGCGCAAGCCCAGTCGGCTGCCGTCTCCGAGCAACTGCCGAAAGCGCGGCAGGTCCTGCGGCGTCGAAATCAGGCACAGCTCCCGGATGCCGCCCTCGATCAGCGTCGTGAGCGGATAGTAGATCATTGGCTTGTCGTAAACCGGCTGGAGCTGTTTGCTCGCCACCAGCGTCAGAGGATACAAACGCGAGCCCGCCCCTCCGGCCAGAATGATGCCTTTCATCGGACGGGCAATCTAACAACGGCCCGGCCCGTTGCAAAGCGCCCCGCCGCTCCCAACCTCTACGGAACAGCCTCGGTAAAACCCCGCCTCCAACCGGTGCACAACGGCCCGCCCGGCCTTCAAAAATCCAATCGTGCGATCCAATCCGCGATCGCATCGCTGTCCATCGGCCGGCTTTCGACGCGCAGTCGCTTCTCTGCGCGCAGCGCCCGGTACGTCGAACGAATCGCGCTGGTGGCGAATCCCGTTCCGGTATTGTGAATCAACAACGGCCGTGGTGCCGCCAGCATCGGCGCACCCTCGAACGTGCCAATGTTCCGAATGCCCGGACAGAACAGCTCCGTGGCCAGCAACGATTCATCTTGCGACACATCCAGCCGGCACGCATCGGCCACCACGGCGTCCGCCCCCGTCGCAGCCAGCAACGCCCACAAACCCGCATGTCCGATCCCGCACAAGACCAGCGGACGGTCCGGTCGCGCGCGACGCGCCCTTAGGCATTCGGCGAGCAGCCCGCCCACATGACGTTGCAGCGGGGTGCAATTGTACGTGGTGAAAAAGTTTCTGAACGGATCCGTCGGCCGCGGCTGTGGCGGCGGCGACCAGAGCTGCACCGTCAGGCCGCGCTGTTCCAGCGCCCGGGTGAGACGTTCCAGCCCGACCCCATCCGGCGAACTCGCACCCAGCAGGACCAGCGGGCGGGATCGGCGGCCTGTCGCTTGCGGCAGGTCCTCGAAGTCCGGCGGCTCGCATTCGAGTTGGAGCGTGTGCCGCCACGCCGGACCGATCACGGCCCGAAATCGTTCCAGCTCGGCGGCGCTTCGGGGCAGCAGCCATTGCCATCGGCGTCGTTGCGCGTTTTTGAGCGATTCGACAAAGGCCGCCATCGGCAGCGCGTCGGGCGGCTGCGCGTCGTCGCCAAACACCCGCAAATCCGCGTCGGCTTCCTTCTGGTACGGGGCTTCGGGTAACGCCCCGGCCTCGGGCTGATCCAACAGCCATCGGGCGAACCAGGCATAGACCGCCTCGCGCGAGCGGCGATTGTAGTTGTGATTGGCGTCGAAGCGCACGTAACGCAGCCGCTCAGGGACGCCGAGCAGTTGGTAAATTTTGGCGATGGCCGGTCCTTCCACCTCGAAGATGGCGCGGGTCCAATCGCCGGTCGCGCCCACCAACAGTTGTGGTCGGGGCGCTGCCGCGGCGGCTATTTCCATGTTCGAGAATCGCACGCGCAAGCCCGGAGCGTTCTCGCAACTGCAGCCGCCCTGCATCGAATGACTGACCATGCAAACCGGTGCCAACGCCGCCACCCGATCGTCCACCGCACCGAGAATGAACGTCTGCGTGCCGCCGCCGGATGCGCCCGTGCAGCCGATTCGCCGTCGGTCCACATCCGGCAGGGATTCGAGAAAATCCACCGCACGGATGCTGTTCCAGGTTTGCAGCCCCATCAGGCTGATGCTCCAGAGCTGATCGGTGTGGTTGGTCCCGAACTGGCGATGCACATGGTAAAAGGGAAGCTTCGCGCCGGCTTGTGGCGACAACGAGTCGGCAAAACGCGTGTCGTTGTAGCCGACCATGTCGTACGAGAATGCGACGATGCCCATCCGTGCCAACTGAATGCAGCGTGCCGGAACCGATCCGTCCGCCGTGTCAGTCAGCCGGCCCCGCGGCCAGTGCCCGTGCGGGTTGAGCACGGCCGGGAAAGGCCCATGTCCCCTGCCCCGCGGCCGATAGAGATTGCCGGCCAGATAAAACCCCGGATACGTGCGGAAATAGACCTTCTCGACGGTGTACCCATCGCGCTCGATTCGTCCAAAAATCCGGGCACGGACCGGCGCTCGCTCCGGCAGGGGCCACAGCCCGCAACTGATCAGAATCTGTTCGCGGATTTCCCGGGCCCGGTTCTCCCACTGCGGCCGGGAGCGGATCTCGGGAAAACTCCGGGGCGTGTTTTGATCGCGAACCTCGCCGGAATCAGCCGCCAAACCCGCCGTGATGCCAATCAGAATCGTGGCGACGGCAGGTGCACTCAAAGCCGACCGAGCCCTCTGCTGCACGCCCGCAGGGAAAGCGATTCATTGCCCGAGGGCAAGCGCGCAGCTCACCGCGGCGTCGGTGGTCTGAAAAAAAGCGCAGGCCACGCGCGAACCGCACGGCCTGCGTCCGAATCCGGTCCGGTTCAGCTCGAAGAAGGCACAGCTTCTTCGGCGGCGGTGGTTTTCTGCTGGAAGACCAGCCGGTCCTTGTCGGTGGTAACCAGGATCGGCTCGCCCTCGTGCAGGTGCCCGCGGAGGATTTCCTCGGCCAGCGGGTCTTCGAGGAAGCGCTCCACAGCGCGGCGCATGGGCCGGGCGCCGTATTGCGGATCGTAACCGCGCTCGACCAGGAATTCCTTGGCCTTTTCGTCGAGCTCCAGCCGGATGTTTTTCTTCTTGAGCCGCTCGAGGACTTTGGCGACCTCCAGACCCAGGATCTGGATCAATTCGGGTTTGCCCAGCGGCCGGAAGACGATCACGTCATCGAGCCGGTTCAAGAACTCGGGCCGGAAGGTCTTCTTGGCCTCCTCGAGGATGCGTTCGCGCATTTTCTCGTAGGAGGTTTCCTCGTTGACCGGGCCGAAGCCCAGCGGGCCCTGTCGGCGGATGATCTCCGAGCCGACGTTGGAGGTCATCAGGATGACCGTGTTGCGGAAGTTGACCACACGCCCGACGTTGTCGGTGAGTTTGCCCTCTTCGAGGATTTGCAAAAGCATGTTCCAGACGTCGGGATGCGCCTTTTCGATCTCGTCGAAGAGCACCACCGAATAGGGTTTGCGTCGGACCTGTTCGGTGAGCTGGCCGCCCTCCTCGTAGCCGACGTAGCCCGGCGGCGAACCGATCAGGCGCGAGACGTTGAACTTCTCCATGTACTCGCTCATGTCCAGTTGGATGAGCGATTTGGCGTCGCCGAACATCTGCTCGGCCAGCGTCTTGGCCAGCAGGGTCTTGCCCACGCCGGTGGGCCCGAGCAGCAGGAACGTGCCAATGGGCCGGCGCGGATCTTTCAGATCGGCCCGCGAACGGCGCAACGCCTTGCAGAGCGCCGCCACGGCCTCGTGCTGACCAATGACGACTTTTTCCATCTCGCTTTCGACCGCCAGCAGGCGGGCCATCTCGTCCTGGCCCATGCGCTGCAGCGGCACACCGGTCCACTTGGACACCACGTGGAGGATGTCCTCCTCATCCACCACGACGCGTTTTTCTTCGCGCAGGGCGCGCCAGTCGCGCAGAACGGCTTCGAGTTTTTCCTTGGCCTGTTTTTCGCGGTCGCGCATCTGCGCGGCGCCTTCGAAGTCCTGGTTTTTGATCGCCTGCTCTTTGCGGGCGCGCAGCTCCTCGATCTCGGCCTCCAGGGCCTTGGCTTCCGGCGGGCGGGTCATGGTGCTGATGCGCGCCCGGGCACCGGCCTCGTCCATGACGTCAATGGCCTTGTCGGGCAAAAACCGGTCGGTGATGTACCGATCCGAGAGCCGCACGGCGGCTTCCAGAGCTCGGTCGGTGTATTCGGCCTTGTGGTGTTCCTCGTATTTGGGCCGCAGCCCTTTGAGGATTTCGATGGTTTCCTCGATCGAGGGGGCCTCGACCTTGACGGCCTGGAAGCGACGTTCCAGAGCGGCGTCTTTTTCGATGTACTTGCGATA
>CAYXJB010000200.1:0-5442 GCA_964465445.1 uncultured Verrucomicrobiota bacterium | reverse complement strand
CGAAGACATTCATCCCAGCGCCGAATTCGGCTATCTCAAAAAGGAGGCGCGCCGTTGCTGGGTTCAGGCCCTGGAACGCGGCCGGCAGGTGGGCTTTCGCAACGCGCAGGTCACCGTGCTGGCGCCCACCGGCACGATCGCCTTCATGATGGACTGCGACACAACCGGCATCGAACCGGACATCGCCCTGGTCAAATACAAACTGCTCGCCGGCGGTGGCATGCTCAAAATCGTCAACCGCATCGTGCGCGAAGCGCTGCGGCGACTTGGTTACAGCCCGGAGGAGGTGGACGCGATCGTCGCCCACATCGAAAAATACGACACCATCGAAGACGTCGAGGACAACGGCCAGACGATTCGCAGCGGGCTCAAGCCGGAGCATTTGCCGGTCTTCGACTGCGCGTTCAAGCCCTTCCGCGGCCGGCGCAGCATCCATTACATGGCGCATCTGAAGATGATGGCCGCCGCCCAGCCCTTCATCAGCGGCGCCATCTCCAAAACCGTCAACATGCCCAACGAGAGCACCATCGAGGACATCCGCGACGCCTACGTGCAGGCGTGGAAGATGGGCCTCAAGTGCGTGGCCATCTACCGCGACGGCTCCAAACGCTCCCAACCCCTGAGCACGCGCAAGAGCGCCGATGGCTCCGGCACGGCCGACGTGGCGACGCTGGAAGCGCGCATTCGCGAACTGGAAGGCGAACTCTCCCGCCTGCGTGCCGAGGCCGGCAAACCCATCCGCCGTCGCCTGCCGGAAACCCGCACCGCGATCACCCACAAATTCGACATCGCCGGCCACGAAGGCTACATGACCGTGGGCCTGTTCGAGGACGGACAGCCCGGCGAACTGTTCATCACCATGGCCAAGGAAGGTTCGACCATCGGCGGCCTGATGGATGCCATCGGCACATTGACCAGCCTGGCGCTCCAGTACGGCGTGCCGCTCTCGGCCCTGGTGCGCAAGTTCGCCCACGTGCGCTTCGAGCCGAGCGGCTTCACCAAAAATCCCGAAATCCGCAACGCCGCCTCGATCATGGACTACGTGTTCCGCTGGATGGCGCTGCAATTCATCCCCGGTTACCGCGAGGCCAACAGCGCCGGCGCCAACCAGCCCGAGCTGGCCATCCCGGGCCTGATCGAAGAGCTGAAAAAAAAAGTGAATCGCCCCGTGCCTGAGCTGCCCCTGGCCTCCGACACCGACCTGGTCGGTGTGACCGGCCCCGGCAGCCCGCACGCCGCCACGGCGGCGCCGCGAGCTCGATCCGACGCCGGCGCAGCAGGGCAGATCAAGACGCTCAGCGACACGGTCGCCCATTTTCAGCAGGATGCGCCCGCCTGTCCGAATTGCGGCCACGTCACGGTGCGCAACGGCGCCTGTTACAAGTGCCTCAACTGCGGCGAGAGCCTGGGTTGCTCCTGATCCTGCCAATGCACAAGACAGGCCGGGCCGCCCACCCGGCCTGCGCTTTTTTCCGGGCGCTTGCGACGGCGACGCGATCGCTCTCGTCCCGGCGCGGCGCGGCCGGCGCGACCGCCTGCTCCCGTTGACAGCACTGTGTCTCCGGGTACACTGCCGTTCCTTTTATGAACGCAAGACCGCACGTGGCCGTGGTCGGTGCGACGGGCGCCGTGGGAGTCGAGATGGTCAAAACGCTCGAACGCCGCAACTTTCCGCTCAGCCGACTCACGTTGCTGGCCTCGGCCCGCTCGGCGGGCAAAACCCTCCGTTTCCGCGGCGAGGAGATCCCGATCCGGGAGCTGCGGCCCGACTCGTTCAAGGGCGTGGACATTGCGTTGTTCAGCGCCGGCAGCGCGGTTTCGAAAGAATTTGCGCCGCTGGCCGCCCGGGACGGCTGCGTGGTGGTGGACAATTCCAGCGCCTTTCGCATGGACGACGCCGTGCCGTTGGTGATTCCGGAGATCAACGCCGCCGACATCAAGTCCCACCGGGGCATCATCGCCAATCCCAATTGCACCACGGCCATCACGCTCATGGCGTTGTATCCGCTGCACGTGGCGTTTTTCTGCAGGCGGATTTTTGCGGCCAGCTACCAGGCCGTGTCCGGCACCGGGGCCAGGGCCATCGCCGAGCTCCAACGCCAGGTCGAACAAATCGTCCACCACCAGCCCCTCACCCGCGAGGTGTATCCGCACCCGATCGCCTTCAACGTGCTGCCGCACGTGGATGCATTCCTGCCCGACGGCTACACGCGCGAGGAGATGAAGATGCAAAACGAGGGGCGCAAAATCATGCATCACCCGGGCTTCCGGGCCAGCGTCACCTGCGTGCGGGTGCCGGTGTACCGGTCGCACTCGGTGGCCGTCAACGCCGAGTTCGAAAAACCCGTCAGCGTCGAAGCCGCGCGCGAGGTATTGCGTCGTGCTCCCGGAGTCGAGCTGGTGGACGAGCCCGAACACAACCGTTATCCCATGCCGCTGTTCACCTCCGAGAAGGACAACTGCCAGGTGGGCCGGTTGCGACGCGACTGCGCGCTGGACAACGGGCTGGCGTTCTGGGTTTGCGGCGATCAACTGCTCAAGGGCGCCGCGCTCAACGCGGTGCAGATCGCCGAAGAACTGCTCAAACTCTGAACCGCCCGGCCGCCGGCTAGGGCTTGCCCGGCTCGCGCGTGAAAGCGTCCATGCTCCGAATCCCGGCGGCCTTGGCCGCGTCGAGCACCTTCACGATCACGCCAAAGGGCGCGGCCTGATCGGCGCTGATGGCCAGGCGCAGTTTGGGGTCCTGCGCCGCCCGGGAGACCAGTTCGCTGCGCAGCCGCTCGATCGTCACCGGCAGGGCCTCCGGCCCGAGCCGCACCCGACCCTGCGCATCCACCGTGACGACCAGCGGCGGGGATTCGTGCGCGCCGGACTTTTGCGCCTGCGTGGATTCGGGCAGCGCCAGCTTGAGCGCCGGCTGCTGTTTGAAGGTGGTCGTGACCATGAGGAAGATCAGCAGCACGATCAGCACGTCAATCAGGGCGACGATGATGATCGTGGGCGTTTGCCGGCGTTTTCGGATGTAAAACCGCATCTCAGCGCGCGTTGACCTCCGCAGTGCGATACTGCCGGCGCAGAAATTCGTCGCACAGCGTCTCCATTTCCACGGCGAGCATCTCGACCTTCTTGCTGTAATAACTCCAGGCGATCAGCGCCGGAATGGCGATCAGCAACCCGGCCAGCGTCGCCCGCAAAATCAGTGCAATCCCGTGCGCCAGCCGCGCCGGATCAATCTGCCCGGAAATGCCCACCTGCGCGAACGCGTCCATCATCCCCACGATCGTGCCCACCAACCCCAGCAGCGGCGCGATGCCCACAATGATTTCGAGCACCACCAGCCCCCGTTCCAGCCGCACGATCTCGTGCCGCGCCCGGGTTTGGAGCGCGTCGGCGTTCTCGGCCTGCGGTCGGTCCAGGTGTTCGATCGCCTGCAACAGCAGCCGGCTCAGCGCCGAGGGCTTCTGCCGGCACACCCGCGCCAGCATCGTCACATCCGCCCGCGTCTGGCAGGATTCCAGAGCCGACTCGACCTCCGGCGGCACGACCTTGTGCCAGCGCAGCGCCAGGCCGCGCTCGATGATGAACGCCAGCCCGACAATCGAGCACAGCGGCAACAACCCGTACAGCACCAGCGCTTCCATAAAGTCGCAGGATTCAATCGCCCGATTCGACGCCGTTCAAGTCAGTTGTAGTAAAAGGTGAACCGGATCGGACGCACGTCCCGGCCCACCATCAACCGCATCTCCCGCGGCCAGCGAGCGTAGGGTGCCGGATCGAGCACCGCCTTCTGGCACAACAGGCTGAGCATGTCGCTGACCGTGCTCTCGACCACGCGCAGCTCGGTGATCCGCCCGTCATGGTGCAACTGGAACTCGAGCACGACCCGCCCGGGCCGATAGCCGTCGTATTTGATCTGATCCAACAACGCGTACCAGCGGTCGGCCACCGCCGCCACAAATGCCGCGTCGTACGCGCCAAAGGTCGTCCCCCGCGCGTCCACCATCGAAACATTGGCCCGACGGGTCACACCGCCGGCCTGCTTCATTTTGATGCCCGGCACCTGATCCGGCGCGCGCCTTGCCAGCGCTTCCTGCAACGTTCGCGGGCGCTGGCTCCGGCCCTGGCCCGGCTGGGGCTGCTCCTGCGGTCGGGCCAGAACCAGATCCCCGGGCGCGAGGCTCGGCGCCGGTTCTGACTCAGCCGGTGCGGCTGCCGGCAACGCCGGCTGGAGCGTTTCGAATTGTTGACGCGGCACGTCTTCGGTCTTGGGCACCTGCGTTTGCGTGCCGGTGATCTTGGGAACGCCGGTCTCGCGGTCGGCCTCCGGATTGGCCGCCCGGGAATCGCGGCTCGAATAAAACTGCGCGTGCTGGGGCGGTTCAGCGGCAGCCTGATGCGGGCTGACGTCAATAAACACCAGCGGCGGTTCGCTCGACGGGGTTTGTTCGGCCGGCTCCGAAACCCGTGGTTGCGACGAGAGGCTGGATTTGATCCGGGCCAGCATGGGGATGCGTTCCCAAAGCTGCCAGCGCCGATTCGCCTCGTACCCGCCCCAGAGCAGCAGATGCAGCAGGATCGAGTACACAAACGCCCGGACCAGCCGCTGCCACTCGGCCATCTCCGGGCGCAGTGACCATGCCTGGACGCCGCGAACACTCATGCGAAGCGTACCTTGCCCGAGATACCGGCCCCGGGCAACTGCGAAGCCGCCGCCCCGAGCAGGCGCTGAAGCGCGTTCCGCGGCCCGACGGCCAGCCGTCGGATTCGCCGCTGCGTCTGCCGATCCGCCGGCGTGCACACAGCCTTTTTGGTTTGTATCCGCGCCGGATGCTCCTAAGCTGTCGGCATGAGCTTGGGCCCTGGCGCAGTCAGCTCGCGGAGCGGGTTTTTCTTCGCCCTGGTGATGTTGCTGGCGCTTGCCCGGCCGGCTCTCGGTCAGCTTGAGGCGGTCCGCGCGGCGGCCGAAGCCGGCGATCCGGAGGCGCAAAACGCTTTGGGCCTGGCCTACAAAAACGGCCGCGGTGTGCCGCAGGATTTTCAGACCGCGCTGGACTGGTTTCGCAAAGCCGCCGAACGCGGCCACCCGCCGGCGCAGCGCAACCTGGCGCTGATGTACCTGGAAGGCAAAGGCGTCAAAGCCGACCCGGCTGAAGCCCTTCGCTGGCTGCGCAAGGCCGCGGAACAGAACTTCGCTCCGGCACAATCCACCCTGGGCGCATTGCTGGCCTGGCATCCGGGCCTTGCCAACCCCGAGGAAGCGGTTCGTTGGCTGCGGCGCGCCGCCGAGAACAATTATGCCGAGGCCATGGACTTGCTGGGCTTGCTTTATCAGGAGGGGCGCGGCCTGCCGCAGGATTACGCCCAGGCCGCCCGCTGGTTTCGGCAGGCGGCCGAACAGGATTATGCCTCGGCCGAGCATCGCCTGGCGGTTCTGTACCTCGA
>CAYXJB010000199.1:2406-5497 GCA_964465445.1 uncultured Verrucomicrobiota bacterium | reverse complement strand
CTGAACAACCTGGAGTTCGACCACGCCGACATCTTCCCCGACCTCGCGGCGATCGAGACGCAGTTCCACCACTTCGTGCGCACGTTGCCGAAGAGCGGGCTGATCGTCGCCAACGGCGCCGACGAGGCCCTGGCACTGTTTGAAAAAGCACAGTTCGATGTCGTCATCACCGATTATTCGATGCCCGGCATGAAAGGCACCGAGCTGGCCGCGCGCGTCAAAGCCCTCCGGCCCGGTCAACCTGTCGTCATGATCACCGCCTACGCCGAAATGCTCGCCGCCGAACAAACGCCACTCGATGCGGTGGATCACCTCATCAGCAAACCGTTTCTGCTCGAAGACCTCCGCACCGCCATCGCCAAAGTCACCGCTGGCAAATGAACCCGTCCCCTGCCCGGTCGCCCCGCTTCAATGCCGCCCGGCCTCTCCTCCGGCTCGTCACCGCCCCGGCTCGCGCGGCCCTTTGCCCGTCTGCATGGACTGCTGCGCTCTGCGCGCTGGCGCTTCTCGCGTCCGGCTCGCGTGCGCCGGCCGCCGACGCGCCCACGCGCCCGAACATTCTCTTCATCATGGCGGACGATCACGCCGCGCACGCCATCAGCGCCTACGGCAGCCGCATCAATCGCACGCCCAACATTGACCGGATCGGGCGCGACGGGATGCGCTTCGAGAACTGTTTCGCCGTCAACGCGATCTGCTCGCCCAGCCGCGCGGCCATCCTCACCGGCAAATACAGCCACATCAACGGCGTGACGGTGTTCAACCGTTTCGATGGCGCGCAATGGACGTTTCCCAAGGCCTTCCAGCAGGCCGGTTACTACACGGCCCTGATCGGCAAATGGCATCTGTTCAGCGATCCGACCGGCTTCGATTACTGGAACATCCTGCCCGGCCAGGGAAAATATCACGACCCGGAGTTCATCGAAATGGGCGTGCGCACCAACCGACACGGCTACGTTACGGACCTGATCACCGATCTGACGCTGGCCACACTCGAAGCCCGCCCCAAGGACAAACCGTTCCTGATCTTTTGCCACCACAAAGCGCCGCATCGGGCCTGGCAACCCGACGCCAAACACGCGACGCTTTACGAGGACCGCGACATCCCCGAGCCGCCGACCTACGACGACGATTATCGCACCCGGTGCGACGCGGCGCGCGAGGCGACGATGACCATTGACCGGCATCTGACGCGCAACGATCTCAAACTCGAACCGCCGCCGGGCCTCAGCCCCCAGGAGGCCGCCGCCTGGCGCGCCGGCGTGGACCTGGAACTGGACGTGCCCGTCAACGGTCGCACCCAACATCTCTCCGGCCGGGCGCTCAAACGCTGGAAATACCAGCGCTACATCAAAGATTACCTCCGTTGCGTCGCCTCGGTGGACGAGAACGTGGGCCGGTTGCTCGACTACCTGGAGCGCACCGGGCTGAGCCGCAACACGATCGTCATCTACACCTCCGATCAGGGCTTCTTTTTGGGCGACCACAACTGGTACGACAAACGGTTCATGTACGAGCCCTCCATCCGCATGCCGTTCCTGATCCGCTACCCGGGGCGCATCAGCCCGGGCCTTGTCAACCGGGAGATGGTTTTGAACGTGGATTTTGCGCCGACGCTCCTGGAGCTGGCCGGATTGCCCGTGCCGTCCGACGTGCAGGGCCGCAGCTTCAAATCTCTGTTGGAAGGCCACACCCCGGGCGATTGGCGCACCGCCTGGTACTACCGCTACTACCATTACCCCGGCGATCATCGCGTCCAGCCCCACTACGGCGTGCGCACCGAGCGATACAAACTCATCTACTTCAACCGACTCGACTGCTGGGAACTGTTCGACCTCGAGCGCGACCCGCACGAGCTCAACAACGTCTATGACCGACCCGACTACGCGCCAGTGGTGCGCCAGCTCAAAGACGAGCTCCAGCGGTTGCGCCGCCAACTCGATGACCACGACCAGCTCCAGGACGTCCAACACTGATGCACCCGCGCACCGCTGGTTGTTCCGTAATTTGCCCGGTGGCTGATACGTAATCGGCCATGTTGCGTCGGCTGTTGCGCTGGAGGAAACTGCGCGCGGCACATGGCCAGAATCGAGGAGCGCTGAATCTATGGACGCCAACACGCTGGAAAATCCCGGCCCGGCCGCAACCACGCCCGGCGCGGACGTGGTCGCGACCGGGCGTGCTCACCGGCGGGCGGCGGTCCCGCTGGGCCGGCAGATTGTCCAGTGCCTGATCGTGGCAGCGCTGTGCCTGGCCAGCTACTGGGGCATCAGCCATTTCCTGCTCCAATCGGTGCAGGTCGTCGGCGTGAGCATGTCCCCCACGCTTCACCACGCCGGCTTTTATCTGCTCAACCGCGGCGTTTACTGGCTGCGCCAGCCCCGTCCCGGCGACGTGGTCGTCATCCGCGATCCGATTGATCAAACCTATTCGGTCAAACGCATCGTCGCCGGCCCGGGCGACACGGTCCGGCTCTACGCCGGGCGCGTGTACGTCAACGGTCGGCCGCTCGATGAACCCTACCTGCCAGCCGAGACGGCCACCTGGCCCTACACCCACGGTCACGACACTTTCCGCTGCGGACCGCAGGAGTATTTCGTGCTGGGCGACAATCGCATGGACAGCACCGACAGCCGCGTGTACGGCCCGGTGCACCGCAGTCGGATTTTGGGAACGATTTTCCTGCGCTGAAAGCCGCGCGTCCCGGCCGCTCGTTCAACCCGGCGCCAGCCGACAAACCCGCCCGTCCCGATCCAGCGCGGCGACGACCCCAAACCGATCGCGCTGCA
This sequence comes from uncultured Verrucomicrobiota bacterium, assembly GCA_964465445.1. Lineage (GTDB taxonomy): Bacteria > Verrucomicrobiota > Verrucomicrobiia > Limisphaerales > JAOAIM01 > JAOAIM01. The sequence goes on along the minus strand of CAYXJB010000199.1, from coordinate 2,708 downwards.
AACAAAAGCTCACGTCCTCCCGCAGTTCTGCGCGAGCCAGCAGTCGGCGAGCGTTCCGCGCCCGACTCACCGCCCCGAGCAGATCCTCCCGCGCTCCGGCGTACGCCACCCGCGCAATTTCGGCTGAATCCAAACACTCCAGCCCCGCCACCGCACCGGCCAGCGCCTCGCAGATCGCCCCGGCCAGGAGCGTGTCCTCCAACGCCGCGCCCTCGCCGGTCCCGGCGCAAACCATCCACAGCCGCCGCGGCGGCGAAGAGCCGCCCAACTGCTTCACCAGCGCCGATACCGTCGCTGAAATG
>CAYXJB010000199.1:0-2369 GCA_964465445.1 uncultured Verrucomicrobiota bacterium | reverse complement strand
CCCGGCCGCGGCGCACGCCGCCAGGGCCGCCGTACCGTTGGTCGTGGTCGAAACGATCAGCCGCCCGGCCACGCGTTCGGGCGTGAACTCGCGGGGCGAATTGCCCAGATCGAACGCGCCCGCCCCCGTCAGCTCCGGACCGATGCGCCAACCGTCCCGCTCGCCCGCCAGCAGCGCATCGGGTCTTCGAGCGCGCCAGGCCAGCGCCTCGGCTACGGTCGCCACCGGCACGATGGCCTCGGCCCCGCGCGCCAGCGCCGTCACAAACGTGCTGGTTGCCCGCAGCACGTCCAGCACCACACACGCTTCCGGGGCGTCTTGCCCCATACGCGCCGCCCGCCATTCCGCCGGCGTGAAGAGCACTTCAACCGCAACATTCATCGTGACCCCGCTCCGCGCCGCTGGCGCATTCGGATGAAGTGAAAGAGGTACTGCTGCGCATAGCCGGCGTGCGGACCGAAATGCGTGCCCGCGAAGGCCCGCAATTGCGCCAGCCGCACCCGTCGCCCGTTGAAATACCAGCGTCGCAACGCCCGCTGCGCCCACACATCCAGCGGAAACGCCCGCTCGAACCCCAGGCCGAACAGCAACACGCAATCGGCGATCTTGGGCCCGACGCCCGGCAGTTCGCACAACCGCGCCCGCGCCTCGTCCAGCTCCAGATGGCCAATCGCCTCCAGCTCGAGCCTTCCCTCAGCCACGCGCCGCGCCGCTTCCAGCAGGTACGGGGCGCGGAATCCCATGCCGCAGGCGCGCAGCGCCGATCCGCCCGCTCGCGCCAGCCGCTCGGCTGTTGGAAACGCGAACGCCGGCGGTTCACCGGCCGGCACGGCCACCGGTTCGCCAAAACGCTCGCAAAGCCGTTCGACGATTTGACGAATGTGCTCGATGCGTTTGGTCGAAGAGAGGATGAACGTGGCCAGGCATTCCCAGGGCGGTTGACGCAACAGCCGCAAGCCGCGGCAGGCTCGCACCGCCGCGCGCAACGGTGCATCAGGCGGAAACGTGCCCAGCACCACGTCCAAATTTACGTGCACCTGCAGATAGTCCTCCAGCCAGCGCCAGTCGCTCTGCGGCAGCGCGGTTTCGGCTTCCAGCACCTTGTCGGCGCCCAACCGCACCCAGCGCCCGCACACCACGCCGCGCCAGGCGCCGTCGGCCCCGGGTCGCCAGCGAAAGGCCTGACCCGAATCGAGCGTCGCCGCCAGGTCGTAATCACGGACGCTCCAGCGCGCGACGTGCGATCCGGCCTGCAAGCCCGGCGGCTCAGCGCAGGTTGCGACACTCGAACAACTGGATGGTGCGCAGCACACGGCCTCGATCCCGGATTTCGCGCAACCCCAGATCGGTCACGCGCTCGAACTCCTCCAGCAGCACCGGCGGGGGCGCTTCCGGACGGCTGTTTTCCTCGACGTAAATGGCGTTGTGTCCTTTGCGGTCGCGGTAGCCGGGCCAGTAAAAGAACTGGTTCACCGGGCGCGGCGAGGTGCGATAAAACACCAGCGGATCGTGGCGCACGCGCGCTTTGGCCTCCGGCAGATAGAACGCGATTTCGCTGGTGATGCCGTAGTGCCCGCCGATGATGAAAACCGGTTTGCCCTCGGCCAGCAGCCGGTTGCGTTCCTCCCCGACGATGCGCGCCACTTCCTTCCAGCCGCGCACCCGGCGCGGCGGATCGGCCCACGCCGGCAGCGGCCGGCCGATGATCTTTTCGATCCATTCGCTCTTGTGGGCCAGAATCACCGCGCTCAGGCCCAGAACCAGCCCGACGGCGAACGCGCGTTTGACCCAAGTCAGGCCGGCCTGCGCCCGCCGATCCCAGTAGATCACCGTGAGGCAAAACAACGGCAGCACCGAGGGCGCGATCCAGTTCGGCTGCACCCGTGCGTAGAACGTCCAGAGCCAGTACACCAGAAACAACGGCGCGCCCATGCTGAAGAAAAACACCACGCGCGGATCGGTGCGGTCGCGTCGCCACCAGCCCACCGCCGCCGCGAGCATGCCGGCGAAGAACACCGGGTTGAGCAGCAGCGCCTCGGCGGCGACAAAGCCGAAAAACTGGCCGGGAATGTCCCGCGCGCTCCAGGGCTCGCCCAGTTGCGCGTTGTCGGCCACGTGCGCGGCGGTGATCCAGCCGTGCTGTTGATTCCAGATGACCACCGGCAGCGCGCATAGCGCGTTGATCAGCAGCGCCACATACGGCCCGGGACGACGCAAGTGCACACGCGCCGCCGGCCAGAGCGTAAAAAGCACCGCCCAGCAAAGCCATTGCAGCAGCGCCGTGTACTTGCTCAAAAAACCCAGGCCCGACCACAAACCCACCCAGCACCATGCGCCCGTGCCCGCACCGGGCTGGATGGCCCGCCAGC
>CAYXJB010000198.1:987-5529 GCA_964465445.1 uncultured Verrucomicrobiota bacterium | reverse complement strand
GTCGCCGATACTCGGCTTCCACGGCGGCTTTGAATTCCTTTTCCCATTTTTCCAGGACTTCCGGATCCACCTCCTGCACTTCGCGCAGCGGGGAACGGTCTTTGAGCGCGGCTTCGACTTCGGCGCGGATTTCGGCCAACCGCCGGCTCAGCAGGCCCAGCAGCCGGTAGCGACCCAGCAGACCGTTGCTCTCGGCGGCCAGCCGGCTGAATGTCTGGATCCAATCCGGCGGCACATCGGTCGAGGGGCCAAATGCCTCCCCGCCGACGTTCAGCCGCAGGCATCGGGAAAGGATCGTCTCGGGCAGCCGTTGCGGCTCGGTGCTCAACAAGATCAGCACCGAACGCGGCGGTGGTTCTTCGAGGGTTTTGAGGAACGCGTTGGCGGCTTCGGCATTCATCCGGTCGGCTTCGACCATCACGCCCACCTTGAACGTTCCTTCGGCAGGTTTGAGCTGCACCTCGCGCATCAGCTCCCGGACCTGGGCGACCCGGAGCAGGCGCAGGCTCGATTCGGGCCGCACCCACCGCACGTCCGGATGCGTTCCCTCTTCGATTCGGCGACAGGCCGCACAGGCGTCGCAGCAATCGGTCGGGATGCCGGTTTGCGTGCGGATCGGCTGGCTGCAGAGCAGGGTTTTGGCGAGCGCACGGGCCAGGTTTTCCAACGGGGAAAGCTCCTCGCCGGCGAAGAGCCAGGCGTGGGCCAGCCGGCCGCGTTCCAGCGACCGACGGAGCAAAACCACGGCCGGTTCGGTGGGCGGAAAATCTCGAAATGCCATGGCGCTGATTTTTGCCAGTTGCCGAAGCTCGGGCGCTGATCGCAGAATGAGAAAAATCGTTTGCAACGGTCAACCCAAATGCAGGACATCGGCACGACAACCCGCTCCTGATCCGGTCGGCCGCGCCCCTCGACCATGATCCATCCCACCGCCATCATCCATCCGTCCGCGGAGCTGGACCCGTCGGTCGAAGTCGGCCCCTGGGTGCTGATTGACGGCCCGGTACGAATCGGACCGCAATGCGTGATCGGGCCGCAGGTGGTCATTCTGGGTCGAGCCGAGATCGGCGCGCGCAACCGTTTTCACGCCGGTTGCGTGATCGGCGACGCGCCGCAGGACCTCAAATATCGCGGCGAACCCACCGGCCTGCGCATCGGCGAGGACAACGTCTTTCGCGAGCATGTGACGGTGCACCGATCCAACCGGCCCGAAGAGGACACGATCATCGGCTCGCACAACTACTTCATGCAGCACGCCCACGTGGCGCACAACTGCCGCATCGGCAACCACACCATCATCGCCGGCGGCGCGCTGCTGGCCGGCCACGTCGAGGTGCAGGATCGCGCCTTCGTGTCGGGCAACTGCCTGGTGCATCAGTTCTGCCGGGTCGGCACACTGGCGCTCATGCAGGGCGGCTCGGCGATCAGCAAGGATCTGCCCCCGTTCACCGTCGCCCTGCGCGAAAACGAAATCTGCGGTCTGAACCTCGTGGGCCTGCGGCGCGCCGGCTTCACGCCCGAGCAACGTCTCGAACTCAAACGCCTCTACCATGCGCTGTTCCGCAGCGGCCAGAATCTCGGTGTCGCCCTGGCCGCCGCGCGCCAAACTTTCACCAGCCCCGCCGCACGGTTGATGCTCGATTTCATCGCCGAATCCCGCCGCGGCGTGTGCGCCGATGTAAGCGCAGCCGGTCGGACCAGCACGTTCGAGCCAACTGCCGGGGAAACCTCCGGAGAGAGCGACTGAGCCGCGCTGCGCAATGCGGTGCAGCCAACCGGTTCAACGGTGCGCGCCCGGCCCGGAGGCTTCAACGCGCCAGATGCCTTCCGAGAAACGCTTCCGCCGCGGCACGCGCCTCCGGCGGATAGGCGTGTCCGGCACGGTGTTCGAACCACTCGAGCTTGTCGTCCGCACCCATGAGCCGATACACCGGTCGAGCCGCCTCGAGCCAGGCGCGGCTTCGAGCCCGATCGGCGCCGCCCCCGGCCACCAGCAAAAATGCCCGCGGTTCCATCAGCGCGATCAATTGATGATGCTCCAGCCCCTCGCCCGCTTCGGGGATGCGCGCCCCCAGATACCAGGGCGCGTCCCAGTTGCTGTGCCGCAGGCCAATGCCGCCTTCGCTGAACACGCCCGCCCGATACCGCTCCTCGAACGCCATGGCGTACAAGACCTGTTTCGCCCCCAGCGAATGCCCCAGGCAACCCAGCCTGCGGCGATCCACCTCCGGCAGCGACACGACGAAATCCGCCGCCCGAATCGCGTCCCAAACCATCCGCGTCATGCCCGTCCAATCCGGATGCCGTTTCAGCACTCGCCGCGCGTTACCCGCCCAGTCGGCGCCCTCGTCGAAAATGAAATTGCGCGGACACCACACCACAAACCCGCGCTCGACCAGTTGAAGGCCCTGGCGTTTCTCCTCCGGGTACGTCGGATCGAGTCCGACCATGGCCCGGGCATGCGTCGGGGTGGTCGGATGAAACACCACCACCGACGGGCGGCGACCCGCCGAACCGCCCGGCAGCAAAAGATAACCATCCGTCCAGATGCCCGGCTCGACCTGGTAACGTACATGCCGGCGCAAAAACGTTCCGCAGTCTTCGGTCCGGAGCACTTCTGACTTCAGCGGCGGCTTCCGGCTCGGAAACGCTCCCAAAACTTCCTGCCACCGTTGCCGGAGCGCCAGCCGATGTCGTTTCCAGGCCGCGAGCGATCCAATCGGTCGTCCCTCCGCATCGGCCAGCACCGGCGGCAGATCGGTTGTCTCGACCCCGTCCACCGCGACCGGCGGTGCGTTTGCCCCGCCAACCACCAGCGCGCTCGCACACAAACCCAACGCTCCCGACAACCCCCATCCGGTTGACATTGCCCGTCGCATTCGGTCGCCATCTAACCGGTGCGCCTGCGGTTGTCCAGCCGGCGCACTGCCCACGCGGCGACCGGAGTGCGTTTCGCCCGCAAGCGGCGGTCAGGGATTGACAAAAAAGAACGGGAAAGATCGCATCCCGGATGCTACTCTGAACTGCGGCATGCACGAAATGGCGCTGATGAACGAGGCACTGCAAGTGGCCGAGGCCAGCGCGCGGGCCGCCGGCGCGGCCCGAATCACCGCTCTGCGACTGCGCATCGGCACCTTGAGCAGCGTGGTGCCGGAAGCCATGCGCTTCGCCTGGGATGTGGTTCGGCAGGGCACGCTGGCCGAACAGGCGCAACTGGAGATCGAATCGGTGCCGGCCGCCGCCCGCTGTGCCATCTGTCAGATCGAATACGCCTGCCCGGATTTCCCGGCTGAATGCCCGCGCTGTGGCCGTCCGGGCGGCGAACTGGTGCGCGGACAGGAACTGGAAATCGCCGCCATCGAAATCGAATAACTCCCCGAGGACACTGCCATGTGCCAGGAATGCGGCTGTGGATTGAAGACCGAAACCGACCTGCCCGACCGCCAACATGCCCCGGGAACACCGGCCGCGGTGGAGGCGCACCATGCTCATCATCAGCACGAGACACCATCCGGCGCACCTGCGGCTCATCCGGCGCCCGCTTCCGGGGCGGATCGCCGCCTCCTGAGCCTGAACCGCTCCCTGCTCGAAAAAAACGCCCGCCTGGCCGAACGGAATCGCGGGTTCTTCACCGCCAAGAAACTGCTCGTGCTCAACGTGATGTCGGCGCCCGGTTCGGGCAAAACCACGCTCATCCGGGAGACGGCGTTGCGGCTCGGCGGACGGCTGCGGGTGGGAGTGCTGGCCGGCGATCTGGCCACTGAAAACGACGCAGCGGCCCTGCGCGCGGTGACCCTTCCGGTGGTGCAGATCAACACCGGCACCGTCTGCCATCTGGACGCCGAAATGGTCGCTCGCGCCGCAGCCCAACTGGACCTGGACGCGCTCGACGTGCTGGTGATCGAGAACGTCGGCAATCTGGTTTGCCCGGCCGATTACGATCTGGGCGAGGACCTGCGCGTGGTGCTGCTTTCAGTGACCGAGGGCGAGGACAAACCGTTGAAATATCCGCCGTTGTTCCATTCGGCGCACGTCGCCCTGCTCACCAAAATTGATCTGGCGGCTACCTGCGGTTTCAACCGCGACGTGGCTCTGGCAAACCTCAAACGCATCAGCCATCACGCCCGCTTGTTTGAGGTGTCGGTCCGGACCGGCCAGGGCATGGACGAGTGGATCGAGTTCCTGATCCAGCAACGGACTCGACGCGGGCAATCGGCTGCGCTGGCCTGAGGCACGAGTCTTTCTCCTTTGCCGCGGCGGACCCGTCAGCTCGCAGTGCCGCGCCGTCGGCCCTTTGCAGCGGGCTGAGGAGTGTCAGCGGTGCGCAGCGCGCGGCTCTCTTTGCGGCCCAACGCCAGGGTTCGAATCATGGTGACAGCCTGCGCCACACCGCGGCGTGCCTGCAACGAAAGCGCTTCGCCGAAGTCGAACCGGCTCGCCGGAATCGTCAACCACCAGGCGCGCGGCGCACGTCCGAACAGTTGGCGAGCCAGCGCCAGCAGGATGCGCCGCCCCTGCGGATCGTAGGCGCCCATGCAGCCC
>CAYXJB010000198.1:0-977 GCA_964465445.1 uncultured Verrucomicrobiota bacterium | reverse complement strand
AGATGCGTCAGAGACGCGGCGCCGGCTGAACTCGGCCGCAGCGGGCGCAACCGAACAGCGCCGCGTCCGCGCGACACAGCCGCGTCCACGAACACCACCTGCCCCGCGGCGGCGATGCCTTCGGCCAGTTCCGGAGTGAGCTGGTGACAGGCGCAGGTCTGGACGCCCGGCAAGCGCAACGCCGCCAGGGCTTCGGCCACACGCACTCCGGCGGCATCGTCACTCCGCAGCGTGTTGCCGTAGCCGATCACCAGCAGGTTGGCGTGGGGCGGTTCTGCCGCCGTTGCGACGGCCGCCGAACGGCGTCGAACTCGAGTGCCGCCGACCTCAACCCGCGTTCTCATCATCCCGGAGCGATTTGGCTCGCGCTCAGCCGCGTCGGATTTCGTGCAAAACGCGACCGTCGTGAGCGATCAGCCGGATGTGCAACGGCATCTGACCGGCGGCGTGAGTCGAGCAACTCAGGCACGGGTCGAAGCAGCGGATGCCGTGTTCGACGCGATTGAGGAACGGCTCGGGGATCTCGCCCAGGCCGGGGCGGATGTAATGTCGGGCGATCTGCGCCACGGTGCGGTTCATGGCCAGGTTGTTCTGGCCGGTGGCGATGATGAGGTTGACGCGTTTGAGGATGCCGTTGCGGTCCACGGTGTAATCATGGAAAAGCGTGCCGCGGGGCGCTTCGCTGGCGCCGACGCCCCGGAGGGCGTTGACGCCGGCATCGGCGCGCAATTCATCGCCCAGCAGGTCCGGATCGTCCAGCAGTTGCTCGATGAACTCCAGAGAGGCGAGGATCTCGATCAGTCGCGCGTAGTGATACAGGAACGAGGAGGTGACGGCGCCGCGGCCGAGTTTTTTGAATTGTTTCAGCTCGGCATCGGCGCGGGGCACGCCCATGTGTTCGGCCACGTTGAGCCGTGCCAGCGGCCCGACCCGATACATGCCCTCGGGCAAACCCAGCGGCAGGTAGTAGGGCGATT
>CAYXJB010000197.1:0-5531 GCA_964465445.1 uncultured Verrucomicrobiota bacterium | reverse complement strand
ACAGCTTCGCGTTTGCCCGGCGGGGGCGGCTCGTGGTTGAATGGCGGCGATGAAAGTTCGGGTTCGCTTCGCGCCGTCGCCGACGGGTTTTTTGCACATCGGCGGGGCGCGCACGGCGTTGTTCAACTGGCTCTATGCGCGGCACACCGGCGGCACGTTTATTCTGCGCATCGAAGACACCGATGCGGCGCGCAACACCCAGCAGGCCGTCGAGGTCATTCTGCAGGGATTGCGCTGGTTGGGCCTGTACTGGGACGAGGGGCCGTTGACCAGCGACGCCACCGGGCCGTACAAGGGCGATCGCGGGCCGTATTTTCAGTCGCAACGGCGCGAGTTTTATCAGCGGCGCATCGAGGCGCTGCTGGCGCGCGGGCTGGCCTACGAGCACGAGGGGGCGATCAAATTCCGCATGAGCTGCGAGCCGATCGTGATTCACGATCTGGTGGTGGGCGAGGTGGTGCGCAAGCTCACCGATCGGGAGGAACTGGACCCGGATTTTGTGATCCAGCGCTCCGACGGCCAACCGGTGTTTCACCTCACCAACGTCGTGGACGATCTGGAGATGGGCATCACGCACGTGATCCGGGGCGAGGATCACCTCAGCAACACCGCCAAGCACATCGCGCTGTTCCGCGCCTTTGGCGTCGAACCGCCTCGCTATGCGCACATCCCGCTGATTCTCAATCCCGACGGCAGCAAGATGAGCAAGCGCGACCGGGGCGCGTCGCTGACCACCTACATGGAGGAAGGGTTTCTGCCCGAGGCGCTGGTCAATTACCTGTGTCTGCTGGGCTGGTCGCCCAAGGACAACCGCGAAAAACTCTCGCTCAGCGAGGTCATCGAGCGGTTCGATCTGTCGGGCATCCTGCGGCACAACGCGCGATTCGACTTCGAAAAGCTGCTCTGGCTGCAGGGCGAGTACTGCCGCGAGCTGCCCGATGAGCGTTTTTACGAGCTGAGCGTTCACGCGCTGGCCCGGGCGGGCATTGACACCAATCGCTTCGATCTGCGGTACGTCAAAGCGGCTCTGGACACCTGCAAGGGCAAGATCAAGGTCTTCAGCGAGCTGCCCACCTACGGCGGCTTTTATTTCCGCGACGAGGTCAGCTACGACCCGGCCGCCGCGCAGCAGCATTTCACGCCGGAAAACAAACCGCGTCTGCAAAAACTGCGCGACGCGCTGGCGCGTCTGGACAGCTTCGATGCGCCAACGCTCGAGGCGACGCTCAAGGCCACCGCCGCCGAGCTGGGCGTCAAACCCGCCGTGCTGGTGCATCCGGTTCGGCTGGCCTGCACCGGTCGGACCGCCGGGCCGAGTCTGTATCATCTGATGGAAGTGCTCGGCAAAGCGCGGACGCTGGAGCGGTTGGACCGGGCGCTGGCGACGTTCTAGCCGCGTGTTGGAAGCGCGTTTTGCGGAAGGAACGGCGCGCGGTTCAACCGCTTGCACGAACGCTTTCCCGCAGAATCCGCCCTTTTTCCAACAGCCCGCCCGAGCCGGATTGGACGCGCGTTTGCGATCGGTCGGCTCGCTTCCGCGCAGCATTCAGCGCGGTCGCGTCCAGGCCCGCAGCTCGGCCCGCAGGCGCTCGAGCGGCAGGCCCACGACGTTGGTGAACGAGCCGGCGATTTCCTCGACGAGCAACTCGCCGTGCTGCTGGATGGCGTAGGCGCCGGCCTTGTCCAGCGGGTTGACCCGCGCCAGATAACGTCGCACCTGCGCCCGGCTCAAGGGGTGAAACCGCACCGCGGTCGTCACGGCAAAGAGCCGCTGGCGGTGTGCGCTGCGCTGGATCAGCGCCACGCCGGTCACCACGTAATGCGTGCGTCCCTGCAGGGCCAGGAGCATTTGCTCGCCTTCGCGGCGCGTGGCGGGCTTGGCGAAAATGCGTCGCCCCAGAAACACCAGCGTGTCAGCGGCGATCACCAGCGCGCCGGGAAACCGCTCGGCCACGGCGCGCGCTTTGCGATGCGCGTTGAGCCGACACAGCTCCCTTGGCGAGAGGGCCGGGTCGGTGATTTCTTCGGCATCGCTGCGGACGGTGCGGAAACGCAGCCCCAGATGGCGCAGCAATTCGGCCCGGCGGGGCGAGGCCGAGGCCAAGATCAGCGGCGGCAGCGCCTTGAATTCCTCCGGCATGGCGATCATTTGGTGTGAGTGCGGTTGTATCACGTCGGTCACGACTTGCCCCATACGTACACGTCAAAAAACCGGCTCGCCGCTGCTTTGCGATATCGCGTCTCGAAGGCGCGCCGGAACCCGGTGTCGAACAACGGCCGATGCGGCGGGTAGGGATTGAGCAGCGAAAAAGGCGTGTCGCCCTTGGGAATGAGCCAGACCCGGATGCGCCCGGAGCGGATCATTTCGATCGTTGCCGCGGGCAGCGGGCGGCCTGCTTTCTCGAATTCCATCACCGCCGTTGGGTCCAACACGTAAGGGTGGCCGCGCAACACCAAGGGCACGAAGTGGCTCGAGACAAACTCCGAGGCGTTGCTGCCGCAGCCCATCACGATCAGCTCCGCGCCCCACACATTCACGATCCAGCGCAGATCGGCGACGATCGCCGCCGAGATTGAATGCTGTCGCAGCGTTGCCCGCCCGATTTGAAATCCCTGGTACGCGCCCAAACTTGCCGCTGTGAGAATCCCCGCCCCCACCAACGCCGACAATCCGCGCGCCCCGGTCCGCTGAGCCGGACGCCGGCCCGACGCGGCCCGATGCCACCAAACAAAACTCGCCCACAGACAAACCGGCGCGGCGGGCACCAGTTGCGTGGGGTCCGATCCGATCTTGGAGGCGAACACGCATTGAAGAGCGAGGTTCAATCCCATCGCCAGAAGCAGGGCGCGTTCGGCTTTGCCGGCGGGCGGCGCGTTCGGTGCGGATTGTTTGCGTGTCACGACCCACACCGCCGCCGGCAGGGCGAACAGCAACGCTGCCCATTGCAATGCCCAGCGTGTTTCCTCCTGGCGGAATCCGTGTCGCCCGGCCAGCCGGAGCAATTCGAGCCAGTTGCCGAAGGACACGCCGGGCAACAGGAACGGCAACACCGCCAACGCCAGGCCGCCGACCATTGCCAGGCCGACCGCGCGCCAGCCGACCCGGGCGGCGAGGATCACCGCCAGCGGCAGAAAATGCGCTGCGGCATTGATCTTCGCGTCCACGGCGATGGCCAGTGCAGCAACGAACGAAACCAGCGCCGCCGTCCTGCTCCAGGTCGCCACCGCGCACAACGCCCAGCACACGCTACCCACAATGATCGGGTCGGCGCGCACCCAGTAGGTTTTGGGCGCGTGCGCCAGCCAGATCGCCGCCAGCGCACCGGCCAGCCACATCGCACGCCGGGCGCCGATGACCGGTTTGGCCGCAGCTCCCGCCAGCGCCAGCGCCACCAGCGATGCGCTCGCCGCCACCACTTTGCACACGGCGAAATCCGGCCAAACCAGCCGCAGGGCGACACCGTAACCCAGATACGCTGCGGGCCCGTACAACAGGCTGTAGCGTTCCGGTGCATCCGCGGCGTGATAGAGCGGGCCGCCGTGCATCGCCGTGAAAGCGGCGCACACGAACGAGGGCTCGATGTGATCCAGATGCGTTGCGGAAAGAACGTACCCGATCACCAGGCCGACGTAGCTCACCAGGGCGGCCAGCGCGCCGATCGTGGCGAGCGATCGCCACAGCCCGACGCCGACGCGCTGTTGCAACCGCGCCGTCGCCTTTTGCGCCAGCCACAGCAGGGCCAGGACCGGCAGCCAAATCAGCAGCGGTTCGTAATTCCATCGAATCATGACCTCGCCCGCTTGCTCGAAGGCGCGCGCCCTCGCCGCACCCAACTCCACAGCAGCAGCCCGGCCAACGCGCCGATCCCGGCCAGCGTGATCGCGCGTCCGATCGCAAACGCCCGGGGCGCGTATTCCAGCAGCAGGCGATGTCGCCCTGCGCTCAACGGCACGGCGCGCAGGCAGTAGTTGGCCGACAACACCTCGTAACGTTGCTGGCTGCTGCCGTTCAGCGGCCGCGCCCGCCAGCCGCGCGCGTAGCCGTCGGTGATCACCAGCAGCGCCGGCGCGCTCAGTTCCGCTTCGATCTCGATCCGGTCGCTCGAGGACTCGCGCAACCGCACCGTCCCCTGCCCTTCGGACGCCGGAGCCGGCTGCGGCGCCTGTTCCAAAATCACTTCCTGGCGCGGATCGAACGACGGCGCGGCCATCGCAGCAAAAATCGCGTCGCGATTTTCGATCACCCGGTAACGTCGGACCAACAGCAGGCGTGGCAGCACGTCGTCGAAATCCATTCGCCGGATTTGGCCGTCGGGTTGCGGCACGAACACCGCCCGACAGCGCAGCATGGCGTGGAGCCGGTGGCGCTGGTGAAACCTCAGATACGGGGAGGCTTCTTCGGGCGGCAGGCCCTGGGTGAAGGCGATGAACTCCGCGTAGCGCAACGGCACGCCCGGATCGTATCCCCACAAATCCAGGCCGCCGGCGGCCATCGGGAAGTTGGGCGCGGGCAGATACAGCACCCGATCCTCGGGCGAATGCCTCGCCAGAAACTCGCGCAGGACCGGGGCGGTGCTTTGGCGCAGATCGAACCGATCCACCCAGCAGCCGGCGAACCAGAGCAGCTCGCCCAGCGCCAGCGCCGGCAGCGCCCAGATCAACTGGCGCAACCGACCCGCCAGATGTAGCAGCAACGCCACCAGCAGACACGTCCCAGCGGCCACCACCAGGCCGTCCGCCGCCGCGCGCCCGGTTTCCAGCAAAAACGAACGCTCACTGTACCTCGCCCGCGGCAGGTAGCTCTCACCGGTGCGCCAGACCGAATCGAGCCATTGCGCCCACGTTCCCTGCGGATCGTCGTCCGAACCGATTTCACCCACAATCAACGAACCGATGCCCAGCAGCAAACCCAGCGCAGCAAACGCCCCGACCAGCGCCGTGGGCACGCGCGGCTGTTCGAGCAGTCGGTTCAATCCCACACCGGCCAGGAGCGACAAAAACAGCGCGCTCAGGAAAATGAATTTCGAGTTGCCGCGAAACCGGTCAAAGCCCGGCACGTGATGGTAGAGCAGCTCGAACAGCGGCGTGTGCGCGCCCAGCGCCAGCACCAGGAACATCGCCGCGAGCACCGGCGCAAATCCTCGCTCGGCGCGCGTTCCTTTCAGAGCGCCCAGAATCGCCAGCGCCAGGCCCGCAACGCTGAAAAACAGCGTCACTTCCCAGAGGTAACACCGACCCCAGTACGCCGGTGTGCCCTCGGGCCTACCGAAAAACCACGGCGCCAGCGCCGTGAGAAAATTTTCCGGCGGGAAAGAAAACATCGCCGCCACCTCGAACGGCAGTCCCCGGGAGCGGATCAGTTCGCCCGACTCGGCCAGGCCCGTGAGCCACTGCACCGCGCTGAGCACCGCCCCGCCGCCGTAGATCGCCGCCAGCCCGCTGCATTTCCACAGCCGCGCCGGCCCGCGGAGGCAATGGAGCGCCGTGTACAACGCCGCACCGATGGTTGTGTAGAACACGTATTGCGGATG
>CAYXJB010000196.1:0-5542 GCA_964465445.1 uncultured Verrucomicrobiota bacterium | reverse complement strand
TCGAGAAGTTGCCCAGCACGATCCAGGCGGCGAAGACCGCCCCGGCCACCGGCGCGTTGTAGGCCGCCGCCAGACCGGACGCGGCGCCGCAGCCGACCAGCAGCCGCAACCGGTAGGGCGGCCAGTTGGCCAACTGCCCCCACTTGGAGGCCAGCGTCGCGCTGAGTTGTGTGATGCCCCCTTCCCGTCCAATCGAGGCGCCGGTGCCGATGCTCACCAGCGAGGAGATCACGCGCACCAGACCGCTGCGGAAGGGCAACCGTCCGTCGCCGGCCACCACGACCTCCAGCAGATTGGTCGGCCCCTGGCGCGGCACCAGCCGCAAGCCCCAATGCAACACCAGCCCGGCCGCCAGCCCGCCCAGCGCCGGTATCAACGCCCGTTGCCAGGGCGCCAACATCTCGGCGATCTCGACCGGATCGCCCGGCCGGCGCAGGAAGAAAAACTTCACATACTCGATCGCGTAGAAGTAAACGACGTTGACCAGACCGCCGATGACTCCGACCCCGCCGGCCAGCGCCAGATGGAGCGCCTCCTCGCGCAGTTCGAACTTCTCCCGCCAGCGAAGCGCGCGACGCCAGTTGCGACGCAGCATCGCCAACCAGCGCGCCGGCAGTCCTGCGGGCCGTCGCGACGGCCAGACACTCCGAGGTTCGGACCAGGCCACGGGCTGATTTAAGACCGCCGCCGGGGCGATGACGAGTGCCGATTGAGTGGGCGCACGATTCGGGTCGGGCAGCGCGCGCATTGGCACTCGACGCGCCGGCTCGCCCTGCATTAGGATGCAGCCGGGTTGCAATCCGATCCGGTTCGGGGCGTAGCGTAGCCCGGCTAGCGCGCTTGCTTGGGGTGCAAGAGGTCGCGGGTTCAAATCCCGCCGCCCCGACCATCGAACCGCAGGGGCGTGGTCGTACAACCGTCAACCGAGCACACAGACCATGCACATCACCAAACAGTTGGCCATCTTTCTGGAAAATCGCCCCGGCATGCTCGCGCGTGTCTGCGATGCGCTCGCCGCTGAGGGCATCAACATCTACGCGCTGACGACCAGCGACACGATTGATCACGCCGTCATTCGCATGGTCGTGAGCGATTATCGGCGTGCGCTGCACGTGTTCGAACAACGCGGCACGCTGGTGGTCGAAGATGACGTGCTTCTGGTCGAGGGCAGCAACAAACCCGGCTCGCTCGCCCGCATTGCGCACAAGCTCGCCGAGGCGCGCATCAACATCGAGTACGCCTACTGCGCCACGCCGCCGGAGGCCAAAAAAGGCCTGTTGGTGCTGCGCGTCAAAGACGTCAAAAAGGCTCTGAAGGTGTTGAATGGCTGAGCCGCATCCGATCCTTTACGAGATCAACACCCGCTGCTGGTTGCGCGAGCTCTCGGACGCGCACCGGCGCCCGGTCACGCTGGCCACCGTGCCCGAAGAACTGCCCGCCCGCTGGCGTCAACTGGGTGTCACGCACATCTGGCTCATGGGCGTCTGGACCACCGGCCCCAAGGCGCGCGCGCTGGCGCTCTCGGAGCCGAATTTGTTGCGAACCTACGACGCGTTGTTGCCCGACTGGCGCGACGCCGACGTGGGCGGCTCACCCTACGCCATTGCCGAATACCGCGTGCCGTCGGCTCTGGGCGGGGACGGCGGCCTGGCGCAGTTCCGTCGCCAGCTCCACCGCCACGGCCTGAAACTGATCCTGGACTTCGTGCCCAATCACGTCGGTCTGGATCATCCCTGGCTGCGCGAGCGGCCGGAATTGTTTGTGCAAAGCCGCGCGCCCGCTCCGGGCACCTTCGCCCGGGAAACCGCCGACGGCCTGCGCTGGATCGCTCACGCTCGCGACCCGTGGTTTGCCCCCTGGAGCGACACGGCCCAGTTGGATTATCGCCGCGCCGCCACGCGCGCCGCGATGCTCGAAACGCTCCGCGCGGTGGCAACGCGCTGCGACGGCGTGCGCTGTGACATGGCGATGCTGGTGCTCAACGAGGTCTTTGCCCAAACCTGGCGCGCGTTTCCCTGTGAGGAGTCGCCGCCGCCGCCGACCGAATTCTGGGAGCAGGCCATCCCGGCGGTGCGCCGGGACAAGCCGGAATTTTTGTTCCTGGCCGAGGTGTACTGGGACCTGGAAGCGCGTCTGCAGGAGCTGGGATTCGATTTCACCTACGACAAAGTGCTCTACGACGCGCTGCTGTGGCGCGACGCCGCCGGAGCGCAACGGCGCGTTCTGGAACGGCCGCTGCGTTTCACCGCACGGTGCGCGCATTTTCTGGAGAATCACGACGAACCGCGCGTGGCGGCTCAGTTGACGCTGGCCGAGCATCGCGCCGCGGCACTGGCGATCATGGGCCTGCCCGGAATGCGATTCCTGCACGAGGGACAGTTGACCGGCGCGCGCCTGCGTCTGCCCGTCCAACTGAGTCGCCGACCGGCCGAACCGCCCGACCCGGAGCTGAGCCGCTTTTACGAACAGTTGCTCGGCGCGCTTCGCGACAGTGCGGTCGGGCGCGGCGAGCCGACCATTCTCACCCCGCGGGCCGCCTGGGCGGACAATCCCACCGGCCAGAACTTCATCCTGGTTCAATGGCAGGCACAACCGCCGGAGTTCGACCTGGTGGTGGTGAATCTTGCGCCGCACCGCAGCCAGTGCTACGCGCCGCTGAGCGTGCCCGGCCTCGATCAGCATCACTGGCGGCTGCGCGATCGGCTCGGTCCCGAGGTGTACGAACGTTACGGCGAGGATCTGGCCACGCAGGGATTGTATTTGGACTTGCCGCCCCACGGCGCGCAGTTGTTCCATTTCGAGCCGTTGACTTGAACGCCGTTGTGCTGCGAACCCTGAATCCACCGACAGCCGTGCGCCTCCTGCCGGTGGCACTGGCTTTGGGTCTGGTCGCCGACGTTGCGGCACAACCGGCCCGGCCCGGCGAGATTCGACCGCCCGGTTTCCGTCCCCTGCCCCCGGGCGTGCATGCCCTCACCGGCGGGCGCGTCGTTGTCAAACCCGGTCATACTCTGGACGGCGCGACCATCCTCATCCGCGACGGATGGATCGAAGCCGTCGGCACCGATCTCGCTCCGCCACCGGAGGCGCGGCGGTGGGATTTGCGCGGTCAGACCATCTACGCCGGATTCATCGAACCGTACTGGTCATTGGGCGCGACCAATCCGCCGGTCTCGACCGATGAAACCGAGCCGGTCGCCTCGACCGCGCTGACCTCCGGCGGCGCGCAATTTTTCGGCGCGCCCGGTCAGAAAACCGATCCGGGCCGACGCGGCCCCGGCTACGGCGTCGCCAAGGTCACTCCGGAGCGACGCGCCGTTCGGGATTATTCGCCCGACCGAAAAGCCATCGAGCCGCTGCGCGAGCTGGGTTTCACCGCGGCGGTGATCGCGCCGGCCAGGGGTCTGGTGCGCGGATGCAGCGCTCTGGTCGCGCTGGCGGAAGCCGACCCGAACCGGCTCATCCTCAAGCCCGAGGTCTTCCAGCACATCGCCTTTGAAACCGAGTCGGGCTACGACCGGGCTGAGCCGTACCCAAATTCGCTCATGGGCGCGATCGCCGTCGTGCGCCAGAGCTTTTTGGACGCGCAACACTACGCGCTGGATCACGCTCACTGGCGATCGCATCCGCAAGGCCGGCCGCGTCCGGAACAAGACCCGTCCCTGGAAGCGCTCCTGCCGGCGGCCGAAGGCCGGATGCGCGTGTTGTTCGAGCCGGGCAGCGCGCTGATGGTGGACCGCGCGGCGCGACTGGCGCGGGAGTTGAGCCTGGATTTCGCGATCGTCTCGTGCGGACAGGAATGGCGTCGGCCCGACCTGGCCCGGCAAACCGGCGCGACGTTCATCGTGCCGCTGAACTTCCCCCAACTGCCAAAGCTACCGAGCGAGGAGGATTGGGATCAGGTCTCGCTCGATCAATTGCGCGCCTGGGACTGGGCGGCTGAAAACCCGGCGCTGCTCCGGCAACAGGGTCTGGAAATCGCCCTGAGCACCTACGGTCTGCGCGACCGCAAAGCATTTCGGCGGCATCTGCGCCAGGCGCTGGATCGCGGGCTTTCGGAAACCGACGCGCTGGCGGCGCTGACGACCGTTCCGGCGCGCCTGTGCGGCGTGGAAACACTCCTGGGCACGATCGAGCCGGGTAAAATCGCCAACCTCACCATCGTCGAGGGCCAGAGCTATTTCGATCCGGACGCACCGGTGCGCGCCGTCTGGGTGGACGGACGCTTTTATCCGATCGAAACGGCCGCAAAAGCGCCCCCCGAGACAAACGCCCAACCGCCCGAGACCGCCGCCAAAACCAACGCGCCGCAACGAGAGGCCGATCTGCGCGAGCTTCAGAAAAAGCGACTCGCCCGTTCGCCGCTCGACGGACGGGGGCCGATCCTGAGTCCGCCGGCGGTGCTCCTGAGCGATGCGACGATTTGGACCTGCGGGCCGGCGGGTCGGCTCGAGCACGCCTCGCTGCTGGTCATCAGCAACCGCATCGCCCGGGTCGGTCAGGTGCCGGAGAGCCTTGTCCCGGCCCAGACGCTGCGCATCCGGGCCGGCGGCCTGCACGTGAGCCCGGGGCTGATTGATTGTCACAGCCACACGGCGATTCTGGGCGCGGTCAACGAATCGGCGATTCCCTCCTCGGCCATGTGCCGCATCGGCGACGTGGTCAACTCCGAAACGCGCCATTTGTTCGAACAACTCGCCGGCGGACTGACGGTGGCCAATTTGCTCCACGGCTCGGCCAATCCCATCGGCGGACAAAACCAGATCATCAAACTGCGCGACGGCGCCCCGCCCGAAGGGTTGAAATTCGAAGGCGCGCCCGCGGGCATCAAGTTCGCACTCGGCGAGAACGTCAAACAATCCAACTGGGGCGAAAAATTCGTCACCCGCTTTCCCCAAACCCGCATGGGCGTGCCGGCCTTCTACGTCAACCGCTTCACCGCCGCGCAGCAGTACCTTCGGCTCTGGGAGGAGTATCGAAACCGCAACACGAACCGAACCGACGTCGTCCCGCCCCGTCGCGATCTGGAGCTCGAGGCCATCGGCGAAATTCTCCAGGGCAGGCGGCTCATCCACTGCCACAGCTACCGGCAGGACGAGATCCTCGCGTTTCTGCGCACGATGGAAAGTTTCGGCGTCAAGGTCGCCACGCTCCAGCACGTGCTCGAAGGCTACAAGGTCGCCGACGAGATCGCCGCGCACGGCGCCGGGGCGTCGTGCTTCGCCGACTGGTGGGCGTACAAGTTCGAGGTGTACGACGCCATCCCCTACGCCGGAGCCCTCATGCACCGGCGCGGCGTGGTGGTGGCTTTCAAATCGGATTCCTCCGACCTGGCGCGTCGCCTCAACACGGAGGCGGCCAAAGCGGTCAAGTATGGCAGGCTGACAGAGGAAGAAGCCCTGCGGCTCGTCACGCTTCATCCTGCACGATTGTTGGGCATCGAGCAGCGGGTCGGCAGCCTGGAACCGGGCAAGGACGCCGACTTCGCCGTCTGGTCGCATCCCCCGCTGGACGCGCGGGCGGTTTGCCTTCAGACATGGAT
>CAYXJB010000195.1:0-5559 GCA_964465445.1 uncultured Verrucomicrobiota bacterium | reverse complement strand
TTCCAGCCGGTCGCGCTCGGATTCGAGTCGCCGGCTCTCCTCGCGGGCCAGGGCGGCGCGCTCAGAGCCGGCCGGCTCGTTCGCGAGCAGGACGCGGTTTTGTTCCAGTTGGCTGAGCGTCCGGAGGTACGCCTCTCCGAGCGCAACCAGTTCCTTGAGCCGCGCGTATTCACGTCCGAGTTCCTGAGCGCGTTGCGACTGCTCGAAGAGTTTCGGATCGCTCAGGGCGCGTTCGAGCTCGGCGAAGCGCTGCGCGAGTTTTTCGATGTGCGGCTTGAGGTCCATCTCGCAATGGCGAACCGCGGTGCACCGGCCCTCAGCCCGGTCGGGTCGCGGGCCGGCGCGTCGAAACGTCCGGCAAACGGTGTCGCGCGCCGGTGCGTGGGCGGCGGGCCGGGACGGCGGCAGGTGTCGGGCGGGCTACTTTTTCTTTTTGCGCGACGCTGCTAGGGCGGCCTGGACGGCCTGGGTTTTGGCGATGCGTTGCTGGAACTTGTCCACGCGCCCGGCGGTGTCCACGAACTTCTGTTGCCCGGTGTAGAACGGGTGGCAGGCATTGCAAATGCCCACGATGATCACCGGTTTGGTCGAGCGCGTCTTGACCACGTTGCCACAGGCGCAACGGATTTCGGCGTCCACGTACTTGGGATGAATCTCCGCTTTCATTAAGGCCATCCACGCTACCAGTTGCGCGGCGGCTGACAAGCCGCGAATGCTCCGGGCGGGGCGCGGGATTTCTGTTGCGCCGGGGCGGTGGCGGAGCGTTATGCTCGGCGCAGCGATGGGCCGCCCTTGCGCTAGGGCGAAGGGCGGCGGCTCGCTGCGTCGGGCGGCTGCGTCCAAGGGGTTGCCGGGCAACCTCGGCGGCGTCCGGCGCAGGGCAAACACAACAGGAGTGGTTATGTCGAACCAAAACAATCGTGCCAAACGTGTGTTTCCGAAGCTCAAGAAAAACCAGGTTCAACTCGTGGCCAGCGGTGATCTGCGGCTGTCGGCCAACCAGGTTTGCTGGCCGGCTCAGGAGGAGATGGAGAACAAACTCCGGGCCGCCCTGCAGGCGGAGGGTTACGAACTGGTGCGCGCCCACCCCTACGATCCGGTCGCCAGGCACGGGTTCATTGATTCGCAACGGCGCGGTCTGGAGGTTTTCCGGAACGTGGACCCGGACGCGCCGTTGATCGTGGCGGAATCGGTCTGGCAATACTCGCATCACGTGCTGCCGGGGCTCACGACGCATCGGGGGCCGATCCTCACGCTGGCCAACTGGTCCGGCACCTGGCCGGGGCTGGTTGGCATGCTCAACCTCAACGGCTCGCTCACCAAGCAGGGAGTGCGCTATTCGACGCTCTGGAGCGAGGATTTCACCGATGACTATTTCAAGACGCGCCTCCGGCAATGGCTCAGGACCGGTCGGTGCACGCACAAGACCGATCACGTCGTGCCCCTGAGCGAGGTGAAGCTGCCCGAGCGCGCCCGGCGGGTGGGCGAGGCGCTGGCCGCGCAGTTGCGACGGGACAAGGCGATCCTGGGCGTGTTCGACGAGGGCTGCATGGGCATGTTCAACGCCATCATCCCGGACGACCTGCTCCATGCCACGGGCGTGTTCAAGGAACGGCTCAGCCAGTCGGCGCTCTACTACGAAACCACGCAGGTCAGCGAGGCCGAGGCTCGCGCGGTGTTGGACTGGTTTCAGCAGCGCGGCATGAAATTCCACACCGGTCCCAACGAGGCGACCGACCTGACCGAGGCGCAGCTTCTGGATCAATGTCGGATGTACATCGCCGCCGTGCGCATCGCGGATGATTTCGGCTGCGACGCGATCGGCATTCAATATCAGCAGGGGCTCAAGGATCTGCTGCCGGCCAGCGATCTGGTCGAAGGCACGCTCAACAACACCGACCGGCCGCCGGTGCGTTCGCGCGATGGCCGGCGGATTCTCTTCGAGGGCCGGCCGCTGACGCATTTCAACGAAGTGGACGAGTGCGCCGGACTGGATGGGCTGCTGACGCAACGGGTGCATGAAGCGCTGGGCCAGCCGGTCGAGAACACGCTCCACGATGTGCGCTGGGGGGATTGGGATCGCTCCGGCAGCACGCGCGAGTACGTGTGGGTGTTCGAGATCAGCGGGGCTGCGCCGCCGGCGCACTTCATCGGCGGCTGGAGCGGCGCCGAGGGATTCCGACAACCGCCGATGTACTTCCCCAAAGGCGGCAGCACGCTGCGCGGGATATCCAAGCCCGGCGAAATCGTCTGGTCGCGCATCTACATCGCCGGCGACCGCCTGCACATGGACATCGGTCGGGCCGGCGTGGTGGCCCTGCCGCGCGAGGAGACCGAACGCCGGTGGAAAGCCACCACCTGGCAATGGCCCATCATGCACGCGGTTACCTACGGCATCAGCCGCGATCAGATGATGGCCCGACACAAGGCCAACCACATCCAGTGCGTGTACGCCACGGATGCGAAGGCCGCTGACCTGTGCGCATTGACCAAGGCGGCGATGGCCCGGGCGCTGGGCATCCGCGTGCACCTGTGCGGCTGCCGCGCCGGGGGCAAACCGTGGTGAGCGCCCGGGGCGACTCTGCTGAAACCCTGGCGGGGCGTCGGGCCGCACGGCTGCGTGAGAACGCTTCGCGCGGCGGGGCGGGAAATCTCGTCGTTCGGGCCGGGAACGCGCTGCGGGCGGTCGGGCTCAGACCGTGAGCAGTTTGCGGCAGGCTTCGCGCAGTTGTTTAAGGTGCGACGCGGAGCGCGCCTCCAGGTAACAGCGGAACAACGGCTCGGTGCCGCTGGCGCGAAACGCGACCCATTCACCGTCGGGCAGCAGGAACTTGAACCCGTCGGTGGTCACGCAGCGCTGAACCGGGAAGGGGCCGATGCGTTCCAGGCCCGAAGCCAACCGTGCCAGCAGCGTGTTCCGATGCTCCGGGGCGATGGGGATGTTGATGCGTTGGGTGTAAAACCGGCCCACGTGGCGGCTGAGGGCGCGCAGGATCCGGCCCGGGGACCGGCGTTCGGTGGCCACCAGCTCGGCGATCAGCAGACACGCCAGGATGCCATCTTTTTCCGGAACGTGGCCCTTGACGCTCAGGCCGCCGGATTCCTCCCCGCCGACGATGATCGGTTCCTGTTCCATGAGCGCGCCGATGTATTTGAAGCCCACCGGTGTTTCGTGCACCGGCACGCCCAGCCACGCGGCCACGGCATCCACCAAATGACTCGTCGGCACAGTGCGCACCACGGCGCCGGTCCAGCCCCGATTTTTTTTGAGGTGATACAGCGTCAGGGCCAGCACCTCGTTGGGAGTGATCCAGCGTCCGTCGCGGTCCACGATGCCGAAACGGTCGGCATCGCCGTCCACGCTCAGGCCCAGTTGTGCGCCACCGCGCCGGACAAAGCGCGCCACTTCGGCCATGCCCGCGGCATCGGGTTCGGGATGATGCCCGCCAAAAAGCGGATCCAATTCGTTGTGGAACACGTGCACCCGCGCTCCGGCCTGTTCGAGCAGCGTATCGAGGTAGCCCCGGCCGGTGCCGTAGAGCAGCTCGACGGCGACGCGCAAGCGGGCTTTGCGGATGGCGGCAAAATCCACCAGTTGGCGAATGCGGCGGAAATAGGCCGGCGCCGGATCGAACGTCTCGCACTGGAACGTGCCGATGACCGCGCCCTCGAACCGCCAGCCCGCCGCGGCGCGCGCGGCGCAATGGGCTTCGATTTGCCGGGTGACTTCCGGCGGTGCGGGCGCGCCGTTGGCGGTCGAGAACTTCAGCCCTTGATATTCGGCCGGGTTGTGGCTGGCGGTGAAGTTGATGCCGCCCAGGGCCCGGCGCAGGCGGATGTTGTGGGCCAGCACGGGTGTGGGCGTGTCGCGATTGCAAAGCAGCGGGTGGAACTGGTTGCGGTCGAGCACTTCGGCCGCCGCCAGCGCGAACTCGCGCCCCAAGAACCGGGTGTCATAGCCGATGAGCACCAGCGGTTTGCGCCCGTGCAGGGGCGAGTCGGGCTTGCGGCGCTCGGCGTCGAGGTAATCGGCGAT
Organism: uncultured Verrucomicrobiota bacterium; assembly: GCA_964465445.1. Classification (GTDB taxonomy): domain Bacteria; phylum Verrucomicrobiota; class Verrucomicrobiia; order Limisphaerales; family JAOAIM01; genus JAOAIM01. Next base: position 1,523 of record CAYXJB010000195.1, on the reverse strand, counting down.
GCCCTGGGTCGCCAGCCGGACGTTTTCAAAGGTGAAATCCTGCGCGAGGATGCCGCGCCAGCCGCTGGTGCCGAACTTGATCATGCCATCCGATCAACGGGTTGGTTTACCGCAGCCGCACGTTGCCGGCGCGCGCGTCCGATTCAGGTCCGCCAGTCGAACGCGCGTTTTTTTACGGCGTAGAAGTAACCGACGCCGAGTACGGCCAGAAACGAAAGCATCGCTCCGAGAATCAAATTACGCGTGGTGGGGTCGCGTAACATCTCGCCGTACACCACCGCCCAGGGGTAAAGAAACACCACCTCGATGTCGAAGAGGATGAAGAGCATCGCAACGAGGTAAAACTTGATCGAGAATCGGGCGCGGCCCTCGCCGACGGGGATCATGCCGCATTCGTAGGGAGTTTCTTTGGCGCGGTTGGGCGCGCCGCGTTTGCCCACCGCCACCGAGAGCAGGATCATGCCCGCGGTGGTCAGCAGCGCCAGCACCAGCAGCATCAACACCGCGAGGTATTGCGAGAACTGGCCCGTGTGTTCCATGGCCGGCAACGTAAGCAACGGCGGCCTGCGCTCGCAAGCGCCGAGTGGTCCGAATCGAGTTTGGCGATGGCGCGCCGACCTGGCCCGGCACGCCCGCCGCATCAACGTGCGGTTGCGTGGCGGAGCTGAAGCGGATTTGTTGACGGCGCAAGTCGCGCCATGACACGCGGGCGGAACGAGTGTTGGCTGCGGTGGCTTGCGGTGGTGTTGGCCTGGCTGGAGATGACGATTCAACTGCCGGCCGGCAACTCGCTGCACGCGACCTGGCTGTGGCATTTGCACCAGCCGATTTACTGGCCCGACCGGCGCGCCTCCGGACCCGATCATTACGAGGCCGCCTGGGACACCATCCAGCAACAGGACCTGGGCCGGCCGCATCCATCCCCGGAACGGTTGCGGGATATTTTCGGTCTGGACGATCGGGTCAACGCCTATCAAAGCCGGCCCAAAGACGCCCTGGGCGACATCGCGTCGCATCTGAAGTCGGGCGCGCAGATGAGCTTTTCGGGCGCGCTGATTGAGAATGTCCAGAGCCTGGGTCAGGCCGGGCAGTTGGGTTATTCGGCCACGTGGTATCTGGTCAACCAGACCGCGCGCGGTTGGACGACCTCCGGAGGCAAACCGCGGCTGGATCTGGTCCAGTTTACGTATCATCACGCCCTGGCGCCGTTGTTGAGCGAGGAGACGCTCGAAATGGAGCTGCGCATCCACCGGCGCCAGATGGAGCTTTTCTGGAACACCAACATCGCGCCGGTCTCGCGCGGTTATTTCCCGACCGAGACGTGTTTCAGCCGGCGGATGATCCCGGTGCTGCGGCGGGTGGGCATCGAGTGGGCGATCATTGCGAACACGCATCTGGCCCGGGCGTGTGCGGATTTTCCGGTCGTGACCGGCAGCGGGGGCGAGATGTGCGATCTGCCCAATCGCGCCGACCAGCTCAATCCGCCCCAGGGCGCGGGCAACTATCGGCGGGTGAGCATCGAA
>CAYXJB010000194.1:0-5591 GCA_964465445.1 uncultured Verrucomicrobiota bacterium | reverse complement strand
CCCTGGGGTTGCTGTCCCGGTTGAGCTCGAGCACGAGTCGGCAGTTCTCGTCCGACTCGTTGCGCATGGCGGTGATCTCGGTGATGATCTTGTTGTTGACCAGGTCGGCGATGCTTTCCTCCAGGGCGGCGCGGTTGACGTTGAAGGGAATCTCGGTGATGACCAACTGGAGACGACCGCCCTTGAGTTCCTCCACACCGATGCGCCCGCGGAGTTTGATGGCGCCGCGGCCGGTCTCGACATAGTTGCGGATGCCCTCCAGACCGCAGATCACGCCCCCGGTGGCGAAGTCCGGCCCCTTGATGTAACGCATCAGCCCGGCCGGGCTGATGCCCGGATCGTCAATCTGCGCACAAATGGCGTCAATGACCTCGCCGAGGTTGTGCGGGGGCATGTTGGTGGCCATGCCCACGGCGATGCCCGTGGCCCCGTTGACCAGCAGGTTGGGAAACGCGGCCGGAAAGACTGTCGGTTCGGTGAGACGTTCGTCGTAGTTGGGCACGAAGTCCACCGTGTCCTTGTCCATGTCGGCCATTAGCAGCGCGCCCAGCGGCGTGAGGCGCGCCTCGGTGTAGCGCATCGCTGCCGGCGGATCGTCCTCGACCGAGCCGAAGTTGCCCTTGCCGTCCACCAGCGGTTCGCGCATCGCCCAGGGCTGGGCCATGTGCACGAGGGTCGGATAGATGACCGCTTCCCCATGGGGATGGTAGTTGCCGGAGGTGTCGCCGCAGATCTTGGCGCACTTCATGTGCTTGCGCCCGGGGAAGAGCGAAAGCTGCTGCATCGCGTAAAGGATGCGCCGTTGGGATGGCTTGAGACCGTCGCGCACGTCCGGCAATGCGCGGGAGATGATCACCGACATCGAGTAGTCGAGGAACGAGGCTTTGATTTCCTCGGCGACGTTGATGGGGGTGATCTTCTCGCCCTGGGTGTAGAGGCTGCCGGAGGGCGCGGGCGAGGTTTCCTGCGGCGGGGCGGTGTTTTGGGGTTCGTCAGACACGGCGAATCAATTGGCGGCGAGCGGCATCGGCTCAGATGTCCAGATTCCGCACGTTGAGGGCATTGTCCTCGATAAACTGACGGCGCGGTTCGACCTCCTCGCCCATGAGCCGGGTGAACATCTCCTCGGCTTCGACCGCGTCGGTGAGTTCGACGCGCAGCAGTTTGCGTTTGGCGGGGTTCATCGTGGTTTCATACAGCTCGCGGGCGTCCATTTCACCCAGCCCTTTGAAGCGGTAAATCTGGATACCCTTGCGGCCGACGGCCATCACGGCGCTGAGGATCTCGGGGATCGAATAAAGCGGGGTCACGACGGCGCGCTCGCCTTCGCCCTCGGTCAGCTCGAAGACCGGTTGGAGTTGGGGCACGACGTGTTCGGGGACGAGCCCCTTGCGGGCCAGGCGGGCGAGCAGTTCACCAATGGCTTTGCTCTCCTGATGCAGATTCACGACGGTGGCGCGGCGCGTCGGGCCGTCACGGCGACGCTCGGTTTCGGCCTCCTCGTTGAAAAGTTCACCGTGGGTTTGTTTGAAATCCTCGAGCTGGTCGCTGTCGAGGAGGTAATGGACGGTCTCGTCGTTGCCTTCGCGGACTTTGACCATGAACTGCGGCAGGGCATCGTGACGACCGCGGTGGCGGACGTAATCAGCAAAGTTGCCGCCCTGGCGGCGGATGTAGGTGACATGTTTGTCGAGGGCTTCGAGCAGCAGCAGGATTTCCTCCAGTTGCCGGGCCGTGAACTCGCGCCCGTCGCTCAGGGATTTGAGGCGGACCTCTTCGATGCCGTTCTGAAGCAGGATGCGGTTGAGCTGCGCGTCATCTTCGACGTAGTCGGTGCGCCTTTTGCGGGTGATGGCGTAGAGCGGCGGCTGGGCGATGTACACGTAGCCGCGCCGGATCAGCTCCGGCATCTGGCGATAGAAAAACGTCAGCAGCAGCGTGCGGATGTGCGAGCCGTCCACGTCGGCATCGGTCATGATGATGATCTTGTGGTAGCGGAGTTTTTCCAGATTGAAGGCGCCCTCGCCCTCGCCATCGCCGATGCCCGTGCCGATGGCGGTGATCATGGTGCGGATTTCGTTATTTTGGAGCACCTTGTCGAGGCGGGCTTTTTCGACGTTGATGAGTTTGCCGCGGATCGGAAGGATGGCCTGGAAACGGCGGTCGCGGCCCTGTTTGGCCGAGCCGCCGGCCGAATCGCCCTCGACGATGAACAGCTCGGTGTTGCGCGGGTCGCGATCCGAGCAATCGGCCAGTTTGCCCGGCAGCCCGCCGCCGGTCAGCGCGGTTTTGCGGACCGCCTCGCGCGCCTTGCGAGCGGCCTCGCGCGCCCGGGCGGCGTTGAGCGCCTTTTCGAAGATGCGCCTGGCGACCGCCGGGTTGGCGTCAAAATACGTCATCAGCCCGTCGTAGGTGACGGAGTTGACGACGCTTTCGACCTCGGGCGAAAGGAGTTTGACCTTGGTCTGGGATTCGAATTTGGGGTCGCTGTGTTTGACCGAGATGACGGCGGTGAGACCTTCGCGCACGTCATCGCCGGTGATTTGCGGGTCCTTGTCTTTGAGCAACTGGTTTTGGCGCGCGTACTGGTTGATGGCGCGGGGCAAAGCGCTGCGGAAGCCCGAAAGATGCGCCCCGCCGTCGGGATTGTGCACCGTGTTGGTGTAGCAGAGCACCTGATCGTTGTAGCTGTCGTTGTATTGCAGGACGATCTCGAGGTGGATTTCGACTTCCTTCTCGGCGGTTTGGACGGTGGTTTGCTTGCGGATGACGATGGGTTTGGGGTGCAGGACGGCCTTGTTCTTGTTGAGCTGCCGCACGAACTCCTCGATGCCATGTAGTAGAAGGTCTCCTGCCGGGCGTTGGGCTGGCGTTCGTCCAGGAACGTAATCTCCAAACCCGGATTGAGAAACGCCAGCTCGCGCAGCCGCTGCGTGATCCGGTCGGCCTTGAACTCGGTGGTTTCTTTGAAAATTTCCGGATCCGGCATGAAGGTGATCAGCGTGCCCGTGCCGCGCGCCTTGCCGATAACCTCCAGCTTGCGCGTCGTCTTGCCGCGCTCAAACTCCATCCGATACACCTTGCCATCGCGCGAGACCTCGACCTCGAACCATTCACTCACGGCGTTGACGCATTTGGCCCCGACGCCGTGCGTGCCGCCGGAGAACTTGTAGCCGCCCTGGCCGTACTTGCCCCCCGAATGCAGCGTGGTGAGCACCAGCTCGACGCCCGGAATCTTGTATTGCGGATGCGGGTCCACCGGAATGCCGCGCCCGTTGTCGCGAATCGAAATCGAGCCATCCACGTGAATCGTCACGTCAATCCGGTCGCAGAACCCCGCCAGGTGTTCGTCCACCGAATTGTCGAGCACCTCGCTCACACAGTGATGCAACGCCCGCTCGTCGGTCCCCCCGATGTACATCCCGGGCTTCTTGCGCACCGCCTCCAGCCCCTCGAGCTTGCCCAGCTTTGAAGAGTCGTAGGCCTGCGCCGTCCCGGATTGCGGTGCGGCGGATTCAACAGCCGTCTCGGTCACGTCCGACATAAAAACTGACTCCAAAACCCATCATTTCCCCGGCAATGATCTTGCGCAAAAAAGGCTACAAAAATCGCTCCACAGCCACAACCTTTATTTCCCGAAAATTCGCCGAAAAAACGCAATTAGTTGGGTGGAAGCGCCCTTTGGCCTCTATATCTTGGGCCATCCAAAAAATCTTTTCATCCCCGGCTCGGGCCGCGTTTGGTCCGCCAAAAAGTCGCCTGAAACCGGCTGCTGCGCCCGTTGGAACCGGCCCCGCTCCGGCGCAGAGGCATCCATCCGGGCCAACCTGGCCTACGACCGGGTCAAATCCCACCGCTCGGCGCGGGTCACGGCCTCCGGGGACCGGGTCTTCGGCAATCGCTGCCGCCACGTTCCTGAATCAGACAGGGCGCACCACTGACAAGCTTCAAGCTACCGCCGCAACCGCGGCTCACCTGCCGAGCTGTCATAGGCGTCCAGCGGGCTGCGCACCCCCAGCCCCGGCTTGCGCATCACGTGGGTGTAGATTTGCGTCGTTGCCACGTCCTTGTGGCCGAGCAACTCCTGCACGGTGCGAATGTCCGTCCCGCTCTCCAGCAGATGCGTGGCGAAGCTGTGGCGCAACACGTGCGGAGTGACCTTCTTGTCCAGCCTGGCCTTCCGTGCCGCCTGCCGGATGCAATGCTGTAACGTCGCGTCCAGCACGTGATGCCGTCGGCGCAAGCCCGTGCGCGGGTCGTGCATCAATTGGCGGGAGGGAAACCACCACTGCCATTCCCACGCCTCGCCCGCCCGGGGATACTTGCGCTCCAATCCCTCGGGCAGCCACACCCCCGGCAGCCCCGCCCCCCGGTCCGCTTCGTACAACTCCCGCAACCGGTCCCGGTGCGCGGCCAGCCGCTCCAGCAGCGCATCCGGCAACACGGTCACCCGGTCCTCGTCCCCCTTACCTCCGCGTACCACCACTTGGCCGCGCTCCATGTCCACATCCTTGATGCGCAGCCGCAGCAGTTCCATCAGCCGCAACCCCGCCCCGTACATCAACTCGGCCATCAGCCGCGGCGTGCCGCTCAGCGCCTCAAACAGCCGCCGGCACTCTTCGTTGGACAACACCACCGGCATCCGCTCCCGCCGCCGCGCCCGCACAAAATCGCTGAAATCGCCCAACGGCTTTTCCAAGCTGTCCCTCAACAAAAACACCAGCGCATTGAGCGCCTGTTTTTGCGTTGCGGTACTCACCCGCTGCTGCGTGGCCAGTCGCGACAAAAACTCTCGCACGTCCGCCTCCGTGGCCGCTTCCACTGGTCGTGGCTCCAGGAATGCCGCAAACCGCCACGCCCAGCCCCGATACGTCTGCTCCGTACGCCATTGCCGATGTAGTGACCGCAATCGCCGCACCAGCCGTTGTTCCCAATCCGTCCGGCCCAGGTCGGCCTGGCCCAGGGTCGGCACATCGCTCATAACCGGCCCATTCGGCACCCCGGCTTCTGCCGGCGTGCCCCCGCCTGTTGCTCCCGCTCGGCCTCGGCCGGCTTGGGTCGCCCGGCGAAAAAACCAGTTCAACCCCTCCTTCCAAGCCGCCAGCCTTTCCGCCGCCGGCCGCCGCTCCCGTTCCACCATCTCCATGAAGCGCCGGGCCGAGGCCACGCTCACCGGCCAACCTCGTACCCGGCACTCGTGCAAATACCAGGCGATGACCCGCCGACACGTCTCCCGCCGGGCTGGCGGCCATGGTTCCCGGGCCAGCGCCCCGGCCCACCCCGGAAACCAAACCCGCTGTTCCAGTTTGTCTTTGTTCATTTACCCCCCCTGCGGAGAACAAAGCCAGTTTGTCCTTGGCAGGCTTGGGTCGCAAGCGCAAAGTGCGGCCGGTCAGAAATCCCCTATCCAATTGGACGGCCGGAAAAATCCGGGAGAATTCTGTTGACGGCGTTGGTCCCGGCTGTCAAACTGTCACCATGAAACCGGCGGGACAAAGCTTTGTCTTTGGCCACCCCGCTTTGTCCCAATACTACTGTTAGCCCGCCTTCAGCAGGAGACGTGGTAAAGTCAACGATGATTGCAGCCGCTC
>CAYXJB010000193.1:0-5597 GCA_964465445.1 uncultured Verrucomicrobiota bacterium | reverse complement strand
TTGAACGCGCCAATGGCGTATTTGCCCTTCAACGCCTTGGCGAACAGATCGCGTGTATGTGTCAGTGGCATAATCGTCCCAAAAGGTACATCCAGCCGGTTGTTCACCGGTTTGATCCATGCTACCGCCGTCGGGCCGAAAGCAAATAAAAATCCCGTCCACCCCAAGCGCCGTTGCGCCCCGGTGGCCACCGGAGGCACACTGGGTGCGGCGGCCAAGACGGCGGCGGGCCGAGCGGTTCGTCACACTGGGATCGTGGCAACGGAAACGATGATCGAATGCGAGGGGCTGACCCGGCGATTCGGCCACGTGCTGGCCGTGGACAACGTCTCGCTCGCGGTGGCGCGCGGCTCGATCTTCGGATTTCTGGGCCCCAACGGCTCGGGCAAAACCACGCTCATCCGCATGTTGTGCGGCCTGGTGAGCCCCACGGCCGGGCGGGCGCGCATCGCCGGTCTGGACGTAGTCCGGCAAACCGAGCAGATCAAGGGCCGGATCGGCTACATGTCGCAGAAATTCTCCCTCTACGACGAACTCACGGTCGAGGAGAACCTGTTCTTTTACGGTCGGCTGCACGGGCTGAGCGGCGGCGCGCTGCGAAACCGATGCGCCGAAATGATGGCGTTGACGCATCTGGAGCTGTATCGGCAGCAGCGGGCCGGGCAGCTCTCGGGCGGATGGCGGCAACGGCTGGCACTCAGTTGTGCGCTGGTACACCGACCGGAGGTGCTGTTTCTGGACGAGCCCACCGCGGGCATTGATCCGGTGGCGCGGCGGGAGTTGTGGGATTTGCTCTTCGCGCTTTCGAGCCAGGGCGTGACACTTTTTGTGACGACGCATTACATGGACGAGGCCGAGCGCTGTTCACACGTGGGTTACATCTACCTTTCGCGGCTGATCGTGTGCGGCGAGCCGGATGCGTTGAAACAGTTGCCCGTGGTCAACCCGCCAGGCACGCGCCGGCTGGACGTGACCTGCGCGCACGTGACCGCGGCGTTGCAGCGGGTGCGACGGCTGCCCGGTGTGCGCACCGCCACGGTGTTCGGTCAGTCCATGCATCTGCTGGTCGAAGAACACGTTTCGGAGGAGTTCTTGCGCGCGGCGTTGAGGGAAATCGGCGTTACCCGGGCCGACATCCGTCCCATCGCGCCGTCGCTGGAGGATGTGTTTGTGGCGCTGACCCAGGCAACCGATCGCCCGAATCCATGAAATCCGAATCCCGTATCGAGTGCGCCGCCGGGCCGCAGCCCGGGGTGGCGCAAGCCTGCCCATGAGCCGGCCCTTTCGCGGTTTTTTTGCGGTGTTGTTCAAGGAGTTCCTGGTCGTCTGGCGCGACCCGTTGACGCTGTTTTTCATGCTCTTTCCGCCGCTGGTCGAGATGATCGCCTTCGGGTACGCGCTGGACACCAACGTGAAGAATCTGCGCACGCTGGTTCTGGACGAGGATCGCACCGCCGAGAGCCGGCAACTGGTGGATCAGTTTCAGAACACGCGCATTTTCCGGATCGTGGGCCGGGTCAACAGCGCCCGCGAACTCTCGGAAGCCATCCGCCGGGGCGAGGGGTACGTGGGCATCCAGATTCCGCCCGGGTTCACGCGCGACCTGCGTGCCGGGCGCACCGCCCGGGTGCAGGTGCTCATTGACGGGTCGAACTCGACGATCGCCACCTCAGCGCTCAACACCGCGCTGAACGTGGGCTTTCGCAAGGCGCTGTTGACGCTCAGCGGGCTGACGGGCATTCGGGAGCTGCCGGTGGAGGTGCGCCCGCAGATGCTCTACAACCCGGAGATGCGCAGCCCGAATTTCTTCGTGCCCGGGGTGATCGGCATCGTGCTGCAGCTTGCCACGATTTTTGCCACGGCGATGTCCATCGTGCGCGAACGGGAACGAGGCACGTTGGAACAACTGCTGGTCAGCCCGGTTTCCCGCTGGGGTCTGATGCTGGGCAAGCTGGTGCCGTATCTGGTGATCGGCATGGTCATGGCCGGGGCGCTGTTCGGGATCATGCGCGAGGTGTTCCAAATCCCGGTGGCCGGCAGCAGCGCGGCGCTGGCGCTGGCGACGTTCTGTTACGTGTTCTGTCTGCTGAGTCTGGGATTGCTGGTCTCGACGGTCGCGCAAAATCAGATGCAGGCGCTGCAAATGAGCATGGTCTTGATCCTGCCCTCGGTGTTTTTCTCCGGTTTCATCTTCCCCCGCGAAACGATGCCCTGGATTTTTTACGCCATCAGCACCGTCCTGCCGGCGACCTATTACATCGAGCTGGAACGCGCGCTGGTGCTGCGGGGCGCGCCGCTGGCAGATTTTCTCGTGCACCTGGCGGTGCTGGCCGGCATGGGCGCGGCCTTTTTCAGCCTGTGCGCACTGCGATTCCGGCGGCGACTGGCCTGAGCCGCCCGGGTGCTAGCGCAGTTTTTTGATGAGCACCTTCGAGTTGCGGCCGCTCTGTTCGTATTTTTCGCGCCGCGCCGGCGGCAGATCATCCGGCGAGCCCTCCACAAAGCCCGCTTTGGACTGGAAGTAAGTGAACGCCTGGGTCGAGAGCGCGAACAGCTCGGTCAGACCGGCTTCGCGCGCCTTGGCCTCGACGAACTGGATGAGTTTGCGCCCGATGCCCTGGTTTTCGTGCGAGGGACTCACGTACAGGCAGGCCAGCTCGCCCTTGCCCGACTCGGGCCAGGCGTGCAGCGCCACGCACGCGACCGGGTTTTGATCGATCTCGAAGATGTAAAAATCGCTCAACGACTTTTCGATGTTGGCGCGGGTGCGTTTGAGCAGCTCCTCGCTCTGCACGGCCTGGCGCGTGAGGGCCAGGATGGCGCGGACGTCTTTTTTGCGCGCGGGTCGGATCTGCTGGTATTCGTCGGCATACACCAGCGTGCCGACGCCCTCGTTGGAAAAAACCTCGGCCAACAGGCCCTCGTCTTCGCGTCCGTTGATGATGTGCACCCGTTGAACGCCGGAGCGGCAGGCGGCGGCGGCGTGTTGCGCCTTGGACAGCGACTCGGGAGCGAAGTCGGCGCGATGCTTTTCCAGAAGGGTCTCCAGTTCGGCAACCATGATCTGGCGGATCAACTGTCCGCGCCAGAACAGTCCCTGCGCGGTGGTGATGAACACCAGCTTGACCGCCCGCAACGCCTGCGCCACCGCCAGCGCCACGCTGTCGGAATTGACCCGGTAGGTCCGCCCTTCCCCGTCAAAACCCAGCGGCGGAATCACCGGAACGATGTCGTGACGCAGGAGCGTCTCGAGCAGCTCCACATCCACGCGCTCGACCCGCCCGGTGAACAGATGATCCACGCCCTGGCGGATGCCCATCGGGTGGGCGACGATGGCGTTGGGAGCGGCAGCGCGCAGATCGTTGGCGGCCAGGCCTTCGAGGACTTCGTGGGTGAGGCGATTGGCCGCCGTCAGCGCCAGCCGCAACGTGGCCGCGTCGGTCACCCCGCTGCCGTCCAGGTCGGAGGGCTCGACGTGCTGTTCCCGGGCCAGGGCGCGCAGTTGCGCCGAGACGCCGTGGACCAGCACGACGCGGATGTTGAGCGAGCGCAGCACCGCCACGTCCAGGAGCAGGTTGGCAAAGTTCTCGTCGGTGACGATCGCGCCATCGAGGCTCAGGATGAAGGTCTTGTCGCGGAACTGCGGGACGTACTTGAGAATGCCCCGCAGATCGGTGGGTTTGAGGTTGCCAGGCATTGCAACAGGGTTTGGAGCCGATGCGTGTGCGACTTTCAAACGCGGTTCACATTCAGCCGCCGGTGGCGGTCGGCGCGCCGCGCGCGCCGGGGCCACTCAGAACAGGCGCGGTTGCGCCGCGGCGGCGAGTTTGAGTTTGCGGTAGCTGCGTTCGGTGGCCACCCGCCCCTGCGGCGTGCGGTGCAGGTAGCCTTCCATGATCAGGTACGGTTCATAAACCTCCTCGATCGTGTCGGGTTCTTCGCCCACCGCCACGGCCAGCGAGTTGAGCCCCACCGGCCCGCCGCCGAACCGCACGATGATCGCCTCCAGAATCCGCTTGTCCATTTCATCGAGCCCGTCGCGGTCAATCTCCAGCAACGCCAGCGCCTCGTCGGCGATCGCCGCGGTGATGCGCCCGTTGTGGCGGACCTGGGCGAAGTCCCGCACCCGGCGCAGCAGGTTGTTGGCGATGCGCGGGGTGCCGCGGCTGCGCCGGGCGATCTCGAATGCGCCCTCGGGGTCAATCTCGACATTGAGCAGGCGGGCCGAGCGGAGCACGATCTGCTGCAGATCCTCGGCGGCGTAGTAATCGAGCCGTTCGCGCACCGCAAAGCGCGTGAGCAGCGGCGCGCTGAGCAGACCGCTGCGGGTCGTCGCCCCGATGAGCGTGAAATGCGGCAGGTTCAACCGCACGCTGCGCGCATTCGGGCCCTGGTCAATGATGATGTCGAGTTTGAAATCCTCCATCGCCGGATAGAGATATTCCTCGATGGTTTTCTGCAGGCGATGAATCTCGTCAATGAAGAGCACATCGCCGGCCTCCAGGTTGGTCAACAGCCCGGCCAGATCGGCCGCCTTCTCGATCGTCGGTCCGCTGGTGCACTGGATGTTGGCGCCCATGGCCCGGGCGATGATGTGCGCCAGGGTGGTCTTGCCCAGCCCGGGCGGGCCGTTGAGCAGGATGTGATCGAGCGGTTCGCCCCGCTGGCGCGCCGCGGTCACGGCGATCTCGAGTCGTTCCTTGACCTTCTGCTGGCCGGTAAATTCCGAAAACAGCAGCGGCCGCAGCGTCATCTCCAGCGCGGCGTCGGGCTTGTTGAGTGTGGCGATCGGTCGCTCCGCCATCACACCGCAGCATGGGCAAGCCCCGCGTTGCCGGCAAGGGCAAAGACTCCGCCACCCCGCCCCGCCACGTGCGCCTGCCCGCGGCCGGCGCCGCTCAGGGCACGAGCAAAACCGCCGCGCGCAAACGACCCACCCGCTCCTGCGGCAGGCGCTGGTCGAGCGAGCCATCGACCATCGTTTCCGTGCCGAGGTGACCGTCGCAGAACACCACGGCGGCGCGTTCGCCGTGTCGAAAATGCCCGTTGGGATAGCTCGCGTTGGTGTCCAGGTAGTAAAACTCCTCGAGCATCGGCCGGCTGCGCGAGGCCGGCGCCTGGAAATCGTTCACCTGCGCGGCGTCGCCAAACAACCCCGTGGCCGAGGGCGCGCGCACGCGGCTGATGGGCAGCGGCGGTTCGCGCAGGCTCGGCGGCGACAGGAACTTGTTGTAGCCGTAGCTGAAAACGACGTTCGACGCCTTGAGCTTGAAATACGGCGCGCCGTAGTTGAGCGAGGGACAGAGCCGCACGGCGCTCAGCCCGATGTAGGGGTGCAACACGCCCGCTGACAGATCGAAGGCACGCTGACCCTCGCCGGCGCCCGGGCCGGGAGATTGCAGCCAGCCGAACCACCACAACTGACCGCCGTTGGTGTTGGCGGGCACTGCGTAAAAGCAGCGCCCGCCGTTGTCGTTCCAATACAGTTGCGTCGCCACGCCCAACTGTCGCAAATGACCGGCGCACCGCGCCCGCTTCGCCGCCGCCGGCGCGCGGGCCAGCGTCGGCAACAGCAGCGCACTCAACACCGCCACGAT
>CAYXJB010000192.1:252-5620 GCA_964465445.1 uncultured Verrucomicrobiota bacterium | reverse complement strand
CGGCGTTGTATTCGGCCGAGCCGTGCTCGTCATCCCAGTGAATCCCGTCAATGGGATAGTTGTTCACCAGCTCCCGGACGATGCTGACCAGGTATTCCTGTGCATCGGCGCTGCCCATGTCCAGGAGGTAGTTGCCGTTGATGGCCACAACCGCGTTCCCCTCGCTGTTGGCCAGCGGCACCATGAACCATTCGGGGTGGGCCGAAAGAATCGTGTTGCCCGCCGGTGGCCATGCCTGAGAGACGCGGTACATCGCTCCCCCGCTGCCCCCGAGCCAGGCGTGGACTTCGATCCCGTTGGCGTGCGCCTGCTGGCACAGATATGCCAGTGGATCGAAGTTGGATTTGACGCGTGTGGACCAGGGCACGATCGAGGATTTCCAGTGCGCGCCGTGGGAGGCGGTGCCGTTGGCGTCGTGGTAGGCGAGCACCTGTACCACGACAGCATTGTAGCGGCCGGCGACCAGATTGGCCACCATCGTGTCCACTTCCGCCGCGCTGCCCATGCCCACGTGGAAGACGTCCGCCCAGGCAGCGCGAAATTCCTGGGCCGCTGCAGGCCAGCCCGGGATGATCCCAACCCACGCCAGTGTCAGAAGCCAAACACCCCGGCTGAAGCGTTTTGGGCGCGGGGTATTTCGCTCCGCCTTCGAGAACTCAGATTCACGACCCGGGGCCGTCTGCAGCACGCCTTTTGTCAACGCCATACAACTTTGTGGTACTCCTCCGAACTATCCTGCCCAAAATCCGCCAGGTCAACCGATCCACCGCCCGGGCCAAGTGCGCCCGCCCGTCGCACAGCAGCTCAACGCGCCCCGGGCCCGCGAGCACCTGCCCTTCCCCACGAACCAATCGGGTGGGCGCAAGCCGCCGGTGCGCGCGGTCTTCGCAACCGCCACTGTGCGGTGCGATTTGGTGCTTTGCCCCGGGCAATAAAAAAGGCCGTCGCATCCCGGACGGCCTTTGAAGGTTCAGCTCGAATTTCAGACCGTGCGGCGCCGCACCCACCAGAGCAGACCCACGCCGCCAAACAGGCCCAACCAAACCGACGAGGGCTCGGGGACCGTCACCACCACGTTGTCAAACGAGATGAATCCACCGGTGCTCGACAGACCCGACCCCAGCACGACCCAATTGTAGGCTTGCCAACCGAGATTGGACACACTGCCGGCCAGCGAGTTATCAATGAAAAACTCCAAGCGCGTTTTGCCGGGATTGAGGGAGTCCGACATCCCGACCACCTTGGCCGTGTGCCAGCCAATCGAGTTGGCGGCGTTCAGTTGGAACCAGCCGCCCGAGAGCAATGGCCCGGCGCCATCCCCCAACACATACGTCGTGCTTTCGAACGCCACGCGACCATAGTAACGGGTGGCTGTGCCGGTATTGTACTTGCCGATGGCAATGAGCTGGAGCAGCGAGTTCGTCCAAGCGGAGCCGGACCGCGCGTACAGCATCCCGTAATCCCGCACGTTGTTCGCCGCGTTGTAATCGTAGAAATGGAATTCGAACGAGAAGTTGTGCCCCGGTGCCGCCGTGGAGAGAAACCGTCGGCTCTGGGCTGTTATGCTCGTCGCCGTGGCCGTGTTCTTGACCGAGTTCGGGCTCGAGACAAACTCGGCTGTGTTCAAGCTCAGCCCCACGCCGACACTCGGCGTCCACACTGCGTCAAACGCCGCCTTGTCGGTGTAGCTGTCGAAATTATCGGAAAGCTGTGCCGACCCAACCCACGTGCCTGCGGCCAGCACACCCAACGTCAACAACAGTTTGCTCGTTTTCATGATCCTTTTGGCCACGGTTTTCGGTCTGATTGCTTTGAGCATTACCCGCGGCTATTAAGGTGACGAGACGGTCATGCGGTCAACGAAATTCTGCACTGGATCACCCCACATGAACATGTCATCCGGACGGCGCAGGTGGACGGGTTTTGGTGTGGTGGGTGTCAGTCTTGGGCTGGTGCTGGGCACGCTGGCGCTGTACTGGCCGGCGCACCGGTTCGGGTTCATCGAGGTTTACGACGACAAGGCGTACGTCACTGAAAATCCGGCGGTGCGCGCCGGGTTGCGCTGGGAGGGCGTGAAGTGGGCGTTCCGAACGGGGCACGCCGCCAACTGGCATCCGCTGACCTGGCTCTCGCACATGGCCGACTGCACGCTCTGGGGGCTGAATCCGTCAGGGCATCACAGCACCAACGTTGTCCTTCACGCGCTCAACGCGGTGCTGGTGTTTGTCGTGCTGCGGCGGTTCACCGGCACGTTCTGGCGTGCGGCAATTGTTGCGGCTCTGTTCGCCTGGCATCCGCTCCAGGTACAATCCGTCGCCTGGATCGCCGAACGAAAAAACCTCCTCAGCAGTTTTTTTGGTTTTCTGTCGCTCTGGGCCTACGCCCGTTACGCGCAAACCCGTAACGGGACGACGCCTGGCGAGGGCGCGGGGTGGGCGCGCCGGGTCTTTTACGGGTTGGCGTTGGGCGCTTTCGCGCTGGGGCTGATGAGCAAGCCGATGCTGGTGACCTGGCCGTTTTTGATGCTGCTGCTGGATTTCTGGCCGCTGGGGCGCTGGAGCCGGTCGGCCTGGCGTGGCCTGCTCATCGAAAAAATCCCGTTTCTGTTTTTTTCGGCCGCATCGAGCGTGGTGACGTTGCTGGTGCAGAAGCGCGGCGGTGCGGTCGCGCCTTTGGAATTGTTACCATTCGGGACGCGCTTGGAAAATGCGGCGGTCTCCTATCTGCGGTACTCGGGCAAGGCGTTTTACCCCGAATCGCTGGCCGTTATCTACCCCTACGAGGAGCAATGGCCGGCCGAGGCCCTGAGCGCGGCGCTGCTGATGCTGCTCGTGGTCTCTGGGGCCGCCGTGTTGCTGTGGCGACGTCGGCCCTGGCTGCCGGTTGGATGGTTTTGGTTCGTGGGCACGCTGGTGCCGACGATCGGGCTGGTGCAGGTGGGCGAGCAATCCATCGCCGACCGGTACGTTTACGTGCCGTTGATCGGGCTGTCTCTGCTCATCGCCTGGGAAGCAGCGCAATGGTGGCCGCGAGCGACCTGGGCGCGAACGGTGGGGGTGATTGTGGCGGTGGCCGTGCTGGGGCTGTGTGTGATGCAAACGCGTCGGCAACTGCCGCACTGGGAAAACAATATCACGCTCTTCCGGCGCGCGGTCGAGGTCAGCCCGCACAGCGCCACGGCGCGCAAAAACCTCGGCGAGGCGCTGGCGCGAGCCGGCCGATTCGCCGAAGCACTCGTCGAATACGAAAAAGCGCTGCAGATTCATCCCACCGACGCCGCGATACTCAGCGACCTGGGCACGGTGCTGCTGCGGTTGGGTCGCGCTGATGAGGCGGTTCAACGGCTGCGGGCGGCTCTGGAGACCAACCCGAACGATCCGGATTTCCCGTTCAATCTGGCCAACGCACTGCTCGAGCTGGGGCAGACCGACGCCGCGATCCGGGCTTATGAGCAGAGCCTGGCGATGAAGCCCAACCACGCCCGGGCGCGGCACAATCTGGCCATTGCCCTGGCGCGAATCGGGCGGACGGACGAGGCGTTCGATCACGCCCGGCGCGCGCTGGCCCTGGAGCCGGAGAACGCCGAGGTCCACAACACGATCGCCAACCTTCTGGCCGAGCGCGGCGAACACGTCCGCGCCATCGGGCACTACCAGGAGGCGCTGCGGCTCGATCCAAAACTGGCCCGCGCCCATTTCAATCTGGCCGGCAGTCTCCTTGAGACCGGACGGACCAACGATGCGCTGGCGTGCCTCCGGACGGCGGCGGCCCTGGAGGCGCGCTACTGGCAACCGCGGGCGCAACTGGCGTCGCTGGCCGCCGCCCGGGGTGACTGGCAGGAAGCGGCGCGCTGGTGGGGCGAAGTTGCGCAAACCCGAACCAATCACCCGGGCGCGTGGTTCGGCCTGGGCATCGCGCTGCTGCACCTGGAGCGATTTGGCGACGCCACGAATGCCTTCGCGCGCGCGCTCGAGCTGCAGCCGGATTTGATCGAGACCCGGTTGCATCTGGCCGGCACGCTGCTTCGAATGGGAGATCCGCACGGCGCCGTGGCGCAGTACCGAATTGCTCTGGGCAAAAATGCCGACGAGCCGCGCGTTCATCTGGGCCTGGCGCGCGCATTGTATCGGGCCGGCGATCTTTCCAACGCGCTGGGACATTTCCGCATGGCACTGGAAAAACAGCCCGACTGGCCCGAAGCGCTCAACGACGCGGCGTGGGTGTTGGCGACCGCGCCGGAGCCGGCGTTGCGAGACCCGGCGCGGGCCGTCGAGCTGGCCGAGCGGGCCAACGCCTTGAGCTGGCGCGCCCGCCCAAATTTTCTGGGCACGCTGGCGGCCGCGTACGCTGCCGCAGGGCGGTTTTCCAATGCCGTGGCGGCCGCTGAGGAAGCGATTGCCCTGGCCGAAAAAGAGGCGACGTTGACCAATTTCGTGGCGCGGACGCGCGCGCGGCTGGAGCTGTATCGGGCCGGGCAAAGCGTCGTCGAATCCCCCGGTGCGGTCGGGGACTGAGGCGGGCGCGGAAAGGAATTTGTCCGCCGAAATCCAAAAAGCCGTTGACCCCGGGGCGATCGGCCCGAAAATACGTCCATGAACCCCGTTCGTGAGCATCAGCTCCTGATGACGCGCCGTCATTTTTTTGGCCGGACGACGCTGGGTTTGGGGACGGCGGCGCTGGCGTCATTGCTCAATCCCGGTTTGTTCCAGGCTCTGGCCGCCGCCGAGCCGGGCGGCAAAGCTCTGTCTGGAGCGCGCGGGCCGCATTTTCGGCCGCGTGCCAAACGGGTGATTTATCTGTTCATGGCCGGCGGGCCTTCGCAGATGGACCTGTTCGATTACAAGCCGGCGCTGGAGAAATACCACGCCACCGAGCTGCCCGCGTCGGTGCGGATGGGCCAGCGAATCACCACCATGACCAGCGGCCAAAAATCGCTTCCGGTGGTCAAATCCATCTTCAAATTCGCCCAACACGGGCAAAACGGCGTCTGGCTCAGCGAGCTGATCCCGCACATCGCCTCGATCGTGGACGAGATCTGCATCATCAAGACCGTCCACACCGAGGCGATCAATCACGACCCGGCCATCACCTACATTCAAACCGGTTTTCAGCAGCCGGGCCGGCCCTGCCTCGGCGCGTGGCTCAGTTACGGCCTGGGCAGCGAAAACGACAATCTGCCGGCGTTCATCGTGATGATCTCCAGCGGCAAAGAGAGCGATCAGCCGTTGTATGCGCGGCTCTGGAGCGCCGGATTTTTGCCGGGCGAACATCAGGGCGTGCAGTTCCGCAGCGGCCATGATCCGGTGCTGTTCTTGTCCGACCCGCCCGGGGTGAGCCCCGAAACACGTCGGCGAATGCTCGACAGCCT
>CAYXJB010000192.1:0-207 GCA_964465445.1 uncultured Verrucomicrobiota bacterium | reverse complement strand
CCGCATCGCGCAGTACGAAATGGCTTTCCGCATGCAGACCAGCGTGCCGGAGCTGGTGGACATTTCCGGCGAGCCGGCGCACGTGCTGGAGCTTTACGGACCGGATGTCAAAACGCCCGGCACCTTCGCCCACAACTGTCTGCTGGCCCGGCGCATGGTCGAGCGCGGTGTGCGCTTTGTGCAACTGTATCACCGCGGCTGGGATCA
>CAYXJB010000191.1:0-5621 GCA_964465445.1 uncultured Verrucomicrobiota bacterium | reverse complement strand
GACGGTCCTAAAGCCCGGCGGTCGGGCCGCGGTGGTGCTACCGGACACGACCGGGCCGGAGCCGAGGGCGCGCGCGGCGTTTGTGGTCATCTGCCTGGGCGAGAAAAAACTTCAGGTCTTCGATGCGCGCACCAATTTGCTGGCGCATTTCCCCTGCAGCGTCGCCGCGCGGGTCGAGAAACGCCCCGTGGGCCTGCTCCACGTGACAGCGATCGCGCCGAACCCGAATTACACCTTCGATCCGGCGGTGTTTCCCGAATCGGCCGAGGCGCGGCAGTTGAACCGGAAATTGATCCTGCCTCCGGGACCGAACAATCCCGTCGGCACGGCCTGGATCGGTCTGGACAAACCCGGCTACGGTATCCACGGCACGCCGCATCCCGAACAGATCGGCCGCACCGAGTCGCACGGCTGTTTCCGGCTGGCGAACTGGACCGCCGAGTTTCTGCTCAAGCTGGTTTGGATCGGCATGCCGGTGTATGTCGAGCCCTGAAGCGTTCACTGGAGCTCGACAAGCAACCGCTTTTCACTGCCCGCCTCCAGCGTGAGCGGCAGACCCTCGCGCAAGTTCCGCCCGGGATACTGAGCCGGACGCGCGCCGTCGCCGGTGCTGACCCGACACTTCGCCTCGGCCCGCACCGTGAACCATTCCGGAAACTGGTTGATGCGCGGATAATCCAGCGGCAGATGCATGTGCTCGCGGTGTCGCGGTCGGTCGAAAATCAACCGGCCCCGCCAGGGCGCATCGGCCTGCAGGACCACGAACAACCGCCGGCCCTCGCGCAGGGCACCGAACCGCACGTCGGCCCGCCAGGGTTCGATCGTCAGTCCCTGGGTTTTCCAGAGCGCGTACATGAGCGTGGTGCGGGCGAAGTTGCCGTCGCCGTGCCAGCCTTCGATGATGCCGTCGGGCTGTTGCAACGCCCACATCAGGCGCGTCTGGCTCTCGATCCACGCGGCGATCGAGCCAATGGGCTCGCGGTTGTAGAGGTTGAGCGCCCCTTCGATTGAATCGGCAAATCCATCGGCGCTTTTGTCGCGCCAACACGCTCCCACATAGCGGCCGTGCAACCGGCCCAGCGCCGTGCGCACCGCTTCGCGATAGGCCCCCCGCCGGTCCATCAGCCAGAGGGTGTAGAGCCCGTCGAAGTTGTAACCCCAGGTGTCGCACAGCTCCGGGTCGTGCTGGCCGGTTTTGGGATTGAACCACACATAGAACAGGCCATCGGCATTGCGCCCCTTTTCCAGAATGCAGTCGAACATCTGGTGCAACGGCTGGCGGTATTGCCGGCGCTTTTCGGGCCAGGTGTGCGCCACCGCCACATACAGTTCGCTCAATCCGTTGACGACTTCGCAGCCGTGATCGGCCAGACGCAGCGCCGGCATATCGCGGGTCGGATGGTTGGTGCCCAGCAAATAGTAATCGCCCAGCCGCACCGCCCACTCGAGGTACTTGCGCTGACCGGTGAACCAGTACAAACGCGAACAGGCCTGCAGCAGATCGCCGTTGACCTCGAGATTGAGCGTCGGAATCGGTCCGAACGGCGTTTCGATCCGCGCCTGAGCCCACAGATCCTCAATGATGCCCAGCATCCGTTCCGACCAGGGACTCGGGCCGAGCCATTCGGTGATCGGCAGCAGGCCGTCTTTGACGTATTCGGCCCCGTCAAAAATGATCTGGTCCAGCTCCACCTTTTCGCGACGCCAACCGCGTTTGGAAAAGGAATAATCGTCGGGCAGCCGGCCCACCCGGCTGGTCAATCGCTCCTCGGTCCGCAACATCCGGAGCATCGTCCCCTCCAACAACGCCCGATCGGTCATCGCTGCTGTGAGCACCATGAACGGATAGTTGTCGGCCGCCGCGTCGCGTCCGTTCCAGAAATCCCGGCTCTCGCGCAAATTGCGCGGAATCAGGCCCGTCTCGGGATCGGCATGCGCCAGCCACCCCTCGACATATCGCCGACAGCGCACAAACGCTTCGTTGGCCTGATGCGCGTTCTGCCGCGCCCGAGTCCACAGCTCGTCCCGGCGCTGATCCGATGGCAGCCGGACGCCGCCTGAAACCTCCCACTGCCACTCCGGCCCGCCCCGCGCACACGCCCCAACCAGCGCCAGTGTGACGCCGAGACACCATCCAACCCGCACCACCGCTCCGCGGCAACGCCACCGGCAAGTCAAAACCACCCGGGCACAACAGTCGCTTTGCATGCACTCCCGCCTAACAGAATTTGCGACCGGACGCATGAAAAAAACGCCACCACCGTTGCGGCCTCGTCCGAAGCCCCAAGTCGCCGCCGCGCTCGATCGGATGCAACCTAGCCGGCCGACCACGCGGCAAAACCGGGGACCTGCGGGAAACACTCGCCGCGGGTGCGTCCGGCTTTGCGATGCCGCTTCTGACGGAGCTTTTGGATTTTTGGCGGCCCGGGGCTACAAAGATGTCGCACCTCCGGTGCTCGGTCTGGCTGACATGGCGCAAGACGCGGTGCACCATCGCCGCGAAATCTCTGTCTTCCCTCAAATCTCGTTCCCCACAACCTCGAGCCCCGTTAGGGGCGCAATCTTTGTAGATGCCGGGATCAACAAAAACCCCGAGCCCCGTAGGGGCGACATCTGTTCCGCCCCGGCCTAACCCGGTGCGGCTACGATTCGGAGGTTTCCACCGCCGTGCCGCAATCATCCCGGTGACGCCGGCCGGCGAACCGCACGGGTCGAGGGTTTTGCGCGTGACCTTGCCGGCGCTACGGGCGCAGAATCCGGGGCGCGACCGCGCAGACAATGAAACGTGTTGTTCGTGACGCTGCTGCGACGCCGCTGCTGCTGGGCTTGGAGGAAGCGAATGCCGACCGTCTGGCGTTCGAACGCGCGCTCTGGTCGCGCGGACTGCAACGGGTTGCCGGCGTGGACGAAGCCGGGCGCGGTCCGTTGGCCGGGCCCGTCGTGGCTGCAGCGGTCATGCTGCCGGCGCGCTGGGCGATCGAAGGTCTTCCGGCCGAATTGCGCGGGCTCAACGATTCCAAACAACTCACCGCCCGACAGCGCGAGCGATTCTTCGAGGTCCTGATCCGGCATCCGGACGTGCGCTGTGCGATTGCGAGCGTGGAGGCCGCCGAGATTGACGCGCTGAACATTCTGCGGGCCAGCCAGCGTGCCATGGAACTGGCGCTGGCGGCTCTGCCCGCACCGCCGGAGCACGTGCTGGTGGACGGGCGTGCGCTGCCGGGACTGACCCTGCCGCAAACCGCGCTGGTCGGCGGGGATGCGCGCAGCTATTCGATCGCGGCGGCCAGCGTGCTGGCCAAGGTCCGGCGCGATCGGATGATGATCGAGTTCGACCGGCGCTGGCCGATGTACGGCTTCGCCATTCACAAGGGCTACGGCACCGCGGCGCATCTGGCGGCGCTGGCCGCCCACGGCCCCTGTCCGATCCATCGCCGTTCGTTCGCACCGGTCCGCGCGCTGATCGGTTGAATCCGCCGCTCGGGGGCGAAAACCTTTTCCCCCCGACCCGTCGCTCTTCAGCGGCTTTGTGAGCGATCCGCCGGGGGTTTTCGGAACACGACCGCGACGTTGTCGGCCAGCCCCAGCGCCGCCAGCACCGACTCGATGCCGCGGTAGATCCAGCGTGCCGGACGCATCCAACGCGATTGTTTCCAGGCCGTGGTGCGCCGCAGCAGTTCGGCCCGTTCGATTTCGGGCACGGGCCGACCGCCGCGGCGCCAGTCCTGCCAGTGGGCGATGGGATTGAAATGGAGGAAGCGGATGGCCAGCGGCGCCAGACCGGCGCGTCGGCCCAGGGCGACCAGCGCCGGCGCATCGAAGTAGTTCAAGTGTTGGGCATAGACCGACCGGCTGCGCGCGCCCAGCCAGCGCAACGCCAGCGAACGGCGGTTGGGCACCAGCGCGATGCACACCCCGCCGGGCCGCAACAGCGCTCGCGCCCGTTCCAGAAACCGACGCGGTTCGGCTACGTGCTCGAGCACGGCCCAGAACGTGATTGCGTCGAAGCGTTCCGCACCCAGGTCCAGCTCCAGAAACATCCCGCGCGCCACCGGCACACCGCGGCTGGCGGCGTAATCGAGCGCCGGGCCACTCACATCGCTGCCCAGCACCGTGTAGCGGCCCGGCCAGCGCTGTTGCAACTGGAACAGAAACGCGCCCGTGCCACAGCCCACGTCCAGCACCGAACCGCCCGCGCAAAACCGCCGGAACAGGCGCAACTCCCGCTCGAAGCGCACCGGAGCGTAATCGCTCCGGAGCTTGGCCTCCGAGAGGTAGTAGGCCGCCGCCTCGGTCTGGTAGAACGCGCCCCGAACCATCGCTGCCGGGGCCGGATTCACGAACGCCATGCCGCAGGCCTCGCAACGGACGACGCGCAGCCCGTTCTTTTGCCAGAGCAACGAGCTACGCGCGCCCGGCTCGCCGCACAGCGGGCAATCGCGCGCAATCAGTTCCGGCTCGTTCATGCAGCGGGGGTGCGGGCCGGGCGCAGCGGGCGCGTCCGGCCACGTGAGCGTTCAGTCGTCGAGCGCTCCGGCGTCGGTTTTTCTGCTGCGGCGCGCCTTCCGGGGCACAGCGCGTTCGGGCCGGCCGGAGAGCAGCTCGCGCAGCGCCCGGGCGTTGCGAAAGGCGCAGCCCTCACGGTCGTTGTTGAAGTAGGCCCAGACCTGGCGCACGCCGGCGGCGCGGATTTTGTCGGCCCAGGCGCGCAGTTCATCAGCCGAATAATCGTGCGCGTACCAGCGGCTGGCGCCGTGAAAGCGCACGTACAACGCCGGACCGGTGCACACCAGCGCGTCGGGCAACCGCGGCGCGCTGACCGAACAGAAAATTGCGCCCGCCTTCCGAAACGCCTCGAAGACCGCCTCGTTCCACCAGCCGGGATGACGAAACTCGACCACGTTGGCCTGCTGCGGATCGAGCTGGTCCAGGACCGCGCGCAGTCGCGCCTCGGTGTAGTGGAAGCTGGGCGGCAACTGGAACAGGAAACAGCCCAGGTGTTCGCCCAGCAGTTCGCCAAGTTGATAGAACCGGCGCACCAGTCGGCGCGTGCCGCGAAACCGTTTCAGATGCGTGATCGCCTGGTTGACCTTGAGGCTGTAGCGGAAGCCGGCTCGGGCCGCGCGCGCCCATTGTCGCACGGTGTTCGGACGCGGCCAGTGGTAAAACGGGGCGTTGAGTTCGACAGTGTCGAACACGCTCTGATAATGGTCGAACCACTGGCGCGTGGACAGCGTTTCGGGATAGACCACGCCGCGCCAGTGCCAGTAGTACCAGCCCGAACAGCCGACGCGGATTTCGGCAGCGGCCGCGCTCATGAGTCCGGTGCCCGCTCGGGCGCGGCCGGGCCGGCCTGCGGCGGCGCGGGTGCAGCGGCCTGCGGCGCGGCCAGTCCCAGGGTATCGGCGATCGTTTGCATGGCGGCGATGACGTTGGCGATGTGTTCGTCCAGCGACAGGCCCAGCAGCGCGGCGCCCTGTTCGATGTCCTGTCGGCTGACGGCGGCGGCGAAGGATTTCTGTTTGAGTTTTTTGCGAACGCTCGAGGGCGTCATGCCGGCGAGCCGTTCCGGACGCACATACGCCACCGCGGTCAGAAACCCGCACAACTCATCCACGGCA
>CAYXJB010000190.1:4863-5760 GCA_964465445.1 uncultured Verrucomicrobiota bacterium | reverse complement strand
GACCAACCCGCAGGTGGACATCGTCTGGCACACGGTGCCGTTCGCCCACAAGGATTCCTATCCGCTGGGCATCCTGAGCCAGTTGCTCGCCACGCGCACGGGCCGACTCTACAAACAACTGGTCCTCGAACGCCGCCTGGCCACCCAGATCTGGGCCGCGCAGCGCTCCCAAAAATGGGCCGGCTATTTCAACGCCGGCGCCGAAGCCCGCCAGGGCCACAGCCCCGAGGAGGTCGAGGCGGCCATCCACGCCGAAATCGAAAAACTCCAGAACGAACTCGTTCCCGCCGAGGAACTCCAGAAGGTCAAAAACCAGTACGCCGCCGCCGAATACCGTCGCCTCACCTCCAACATGTCCATCCTCATGCAACTGATTTTCAACGAGGGCCTGGGCGACTGGCGTGAAATCAACGAAGCCGGCCCCAAGTTCCAGGCCGTCACCGCCGAGGACGTCCGGCGCGTCGCTCGCAAATATTTCACCCGCGAAAATCGCGCGGTCGCCATCTACACCCGCAAACCCGCCGTGCGCCCGGCAACGCAAACCGACGCCCCGCGCGCCGGCACGACCAAACCGCTTTCGGCCGCATCGCCCAAATCATGAGCCGATCTGGTCTTCTTCCCCGACCGGTCTGTGTTGCGCGGTTGCGCCGTGGCGCGCGTCGGTGCAGCCTCGCATGGCTCTTCGGTGCGCTGCTGCTGGAGAGCGTCGCGCTTGCGCCGGCGCAGGCCCCGCCCTTGCCCGGCGGCGAACCGATCCCTGATCGGCCCGAAAAACTCGCCTTTCCGCCGCTGGTGTACGAGCCGCCCTCGCCCGAAGCGTTTCGAGTGCAACTCAGGGCCGGCCCGGTGGCGTACATCGTGCCGGATCGCGAGCTGCCGCTGGTCAACGTGGTGGTG
>CAYXJB010000190.1:1106-4849 GCA_964465445.1 uncultured Verrucomicrobiota bacterium | reverse complement strand
CGCACGGGCGATTACCTGGACCCGGACGACAAAGCCGGGCTGGCGAATTTGACCGGCTGGCTGCTGGCGCGGGGCGGCACCCGTTCGCGGAGCGCTGAAGCGCTGGAGGAGCGGCTCGCGTTTCTGGCGGCCGAGCTGAACTCCGAAATCCGCGACACCTTCGGCAGCGTGAGCCTGAATCTGCTTTCCAAAGACCTCGACGAGGGGTTGGCGATCCTGCGCGAAGTGCTCAGCGAACCGCGATTTCAGGAGGACAAAATCGCGCTGCGCAAACAACAGATGATCCAGTTCATGCAGCAGCGCAACGACGACTCCTCGGCGATCGAAGCCCGTGAAGCCAACCGCCTGGCCTACGGCGAGCGATTCTTCAACAATCGCCTGCCCACCAAACCCTCCGTCGAAGCGATCCGGCGTGAGGACATCGTCGCGTTCCATCGCCGGTGGTTTGCGCCGTCGAATTTCGTGCTGGCGGTGAGCGGCGACTTCGATCGTGAGGCGATGATCGGGCGGCTGGAAGCGCTTTTCGCCGACTGGCCGTTTTCGGGTCAGACGCCGCCGCCGGTGCCCACCAACACGGTCTTTGCGGCGCCGGGAGTTTATCTGGTCGACAAGGACGTCAACCAGGGCCGCGTTTCGATGCTCCTGCCGGGCCTGCTGCGCGATGATCCGGATTATTTCCCCGCGATGGTGATGAACGACATCCTGGGCGGCGGCGGCTTCATGTCCCGCATCGTCAATCGCGTCCGCTCCGACGAGGGCCTGGCCTATTCGGCCTACACGGTGATGCCCGGTGGCGTTCCAGTCCAAGTCCCGTACCGTCGCCCGCGCTGCGGCGATCGTGCTGGAAGAGATCCGGCGCATCCGCTCCGAACCGGTCAGCGAAGCCGAGCTGGAACAATCCAAGCGCGGGTTCATCGAGCGATTTCCGCGCACGTTTGCCACCAAGGCGCAGGTGGCGCTGACCTTTGCCCAGGACGAATTCACCGGTCGCTACGCCAAAGATCCGCATTTCTGGAAGCACTACCGCGCCCGGATCGAGGCGGTCAGCCGTGAGGACGTCCTGCGCGTGGCGCGGCGTTTCCTCGACCCGGACCGATTCGTGATCGTGGTGGTCGGGCAAAAGGAGGAAATCCTCAAAGGTCATCCGGACCATCCGATCCGGCTTGCCGACCTGGCGGGAGGCCGGCTGATCGAACTGCCGCTGCGTGATCCGCTCACGCTCGAGCCGCTGCCACTGGCAGGCGAGGAAAAATCAACGAACCAACCCGCCCGCTGATCTTGCGCCTGTTGGCGCGCCGGCCGAGGGCTGTTTGCCATCGGGGTCAGAACCGGCGACCGGCCGCGCTTGGGTTTTTGGATTGGGATTCGGAGCCGGGGCTGCGTTCAGAACCCCAATTGTGTGGCGCGTTCGCGAACGAACACGTTCACGTTCGGCGGCGTCGGCCACAGGCCGCTGTCAGAGCGGGTGTCGCCGATGTCTCCGAGCGTGGGCGGAGCTGGAGCACCCGGTTGGTAGGGCGGCATCTTGAGCAGCGTACTGTGCCCGTCGGCAGCGAAACCCACGCCTCTGCCGGCATGCCGCGCCATCCCACTGGTCAGGTAGCCGAGCGTCCCACCCGAGGCGTTCCAGCCCGAGCGAACGCGCGCCAGCTCCGTGGCGTCCATCGAGAACTGCCAACTGTCGTAAGTCTTCTCGAAGACCGCCAGGGTCTGAGCCGGGGCGGGCACTTGCGTGGTGCGCAACGGGCCCTTGTACTTGCCGCCGTCCGTGTGCCGGAACAGATGTTCGTTGGCGCGGAAGCTCGCTTGAAACTGAACGCCTTTGGACGTCGGGAACGTTTCTTGTACGCGCTCGGCCGGACAGGCAAAAGCGCGCGGCGGATTCTGAAGCGAGGCGCCCAGATACGGCAGCAGGGCGATATGCCATGCCGTCGGGTCCGTCCAGGAGGAGGGAACGGTGTTTTTGACGTTGACGCCCCAGGGATAGGCGTCTTGGAAATCGCCGGCATACATCAGCGTGGCCAGACCCAGTTGGCGCGCATTGCTCAAGCACTGCGTCGTTTGAGCCTTCTGTTTGGCCTTCGCCAGCGCCGGAAGCAACATCGCCGCCAAGATGGCGATGATGGCGATGACCACGAGCAACTCGATGAGCGTAAAGGCCCGGCCCGGGGCGCGTCCAGCGGTTCTGCGTTTCGGAGGGCCGGCACGCCCCAGCCAACGGAACGGATGCATCGGATCGTGGACGAGGTCGTGATGCCGGTCCGAGATCTGTTCCGGGCCCGGGCGCAGCTCCAAGGACTGGAACGGCAAGAGAACAAGCGTTGGCATACGGTCAATTTCTTGCGGCTGTGGCAGCCGGTTGCGTTCCCAGGGGCGCGTTGTGTTTCATCACCTGGAGGATCTGTTGCGGACTCAGAGCGCCGTCGGCGATGACCAATTCGTCCAGTTCACCCCGGAAACGTCCGCGACGCTCCCGGTCGCTGCCCAGCCGGCAACCCAACCACAGCGTGTCCAGAACACCGGCCGCCTGGCCCGGCTCGGCATCAGTCCAAATCTGGCGTCGCACCCCGCGGGTCGAGGCGCTGGTTTCCAGCCGACCATCCACGTACTGCTTGACCTGCGGGAGGCTGTCCGGGTCCTTGCCGGGCACAAACACCACTGCCACATGATGCCACCGGCCATCGCGCAGCGGCGTGGCCCCCATGGCAAACCCGCCCAAAAAGTCGGTGCGCAAGGCCCCAACTGGTCCTTCGAGGGGATTGCGATTCCAGCAAACGTGCACGGGATGAACGCCGTATTCCTTGAAGTTCAATCCCCATGCGACCATTGCGTAGGCGTCGGAAAGCTGCGTGTCCGGTGGCACACGCACCCAGAACATGACCGTGTGTGCCGTGCTGCCCGAAAGGCCCGGGAAACGGGCTTTGGCGAAGATGCGCCCGTCAAATGGCAGCGCGCGTTTCCATCGGCCCGCGGTGCGGGACGGCCCCTCGGAGGTCGGATCGAGCCCGTTCAACCGCCCCGTAAAATCCTCCAGCTCGACCTGGTAGTCGTCCGCCCCAATCACAATCCCGCCCGGTTCGTCGAACGACCAGCGAACATAGCGCGTGGCGGGGCTGAAAATCTCCAACGGCGCCGGCCGGCTGAAGTGGGCGAATTTCTGCTCGCGATCCCGAATTTCCGAGATGCCGGAAGCGGCGAAGCGCTTGGATTCGTTTTCGCGGAGCACGTAGGTCTGCTCCCCCGCCCGGGAAGAGGCCACCTCCACCTCGCCCTTGAGCACGAGCACTTCGGCGGCCCCGCTAGCGTCGGCGATCATCGTAAACTCGGTGCCCAGACCCATCACGTCAACGGTCGGGTTGTTGATGCGGAAGCCGATGGCTTCGGGCGGAGCACTGACGCGGAGCGTGCCGTTGAGCAGCGTCGCGTCCCAGGCCGAGTTGATCTCGACGAGTGCCGGGCCTTCGAGCACCACCTGCGCACCGGAGTCGAACGTGATTTCTGCGAAACCGGTACTCAAACGCAGCCGTTGCCCCGGCCAAAGATAGTCCCCGGGACGCGGCGTGCTGGCCGCATCAGCCCACCGACAGTCTTTCGACCCGGTGAGACGGGCCACGGATTCTGCCGCGGCGGGATGGACCGGAGCCGGGCCGTGGTGCAGCCAGCCTGCCCACCAGAACAGTCCCAGGACACAGGCAGCGGCGGCCAATGGCTCTTCGGCGGCCCATTGGCCCGCGAAATTCGTC
>CAYXJB010000190.1:0-1096 GCA_964465445.1 uncultured Verrucomicrobiota bacterium | reverse complement strand
CGGTTGACCGCGCGGCCGTAGAAGTCGCCGTCGCGCCGCTCGTCCGCGCCGCAGCAGGCCTGGAGCGGGCCGCGGTTCGGCTGCCTCGGTTTGAAGCTCGGCGGCATAGCTGCAAAGATCGGCCGAAAGGGCCATCGCGCGAACATAGAATCGGCGCGCATCCTCGGACCGGAGCAACCATTGAGCCAGCCGATCACGCTGTTCAGGCGTGATGGTCTCGTCCACCAGCGCGTTGCACAGCGCGTTCAGCTCCAGGATCTGCGCGTCGGTCAGGCTCATGATGCGTTTCGCGCAGCCAGGTGCGTGCTCACGCAGTCCATCAGCAGTTTGCGGAGGCGCGCCAGGGCCTTGTAGGCGGCCACCAGTGAGCGGCCCGAACGGCGCGCGGCTTCGGGCACACCGCAACCGGGTTCGTAGCGCGTGAGCAACAGTTCACGATCGCGCGGATGCAGTTTGTCCAGGCAGTGGTGGAGCGCTTCGTGACGCTCGTCCATTTCTTCGAGCATCGTGGCCGCGGTTCGGGCAATCGCATCCACGACCTCCTGATTGAAGACGACCTTCGAGCGGGCAAATTTCTGCCGTGCATAGCGCACGCGCCAATAGGCGATCTGACAGGCCCACGCCACGAAA
Source organism: uncultured Verrucomicrobiota bacterium (assembly GCA_964465445.1). Taxonomy (GTDB): domain Bacteria; phylum Verrucomicrobiota; class Verrucomicrobiia; order Limisphaerales; family JAOAIM01; genus JAOAIM01. The sequence goes on along the minus strand of CAYXJB010000190.1, from coordinate 466 downwards.
TCGGTGCCGGGTTCAAACTCCTGAAACTTGTCGCAGATCACCAGATTGGTCTCCTGGAGCAAATCCTCGGCGTCGTGCCGATTCGGAACGAGGGCGTAAATGTAGGAAAAAATCTGTCGTTGATGCCGGGTCAGCAACGCCACAAGTCGCTTGTGGCTTTCCGCATCGTTGTCAGCAAGCTGCGTCATCGTCGCGTTGGCCGTGGGCTTGCACTGCCGGCGCGGGGAGCGTCGCGCCGTCCGGCTGACGGACTACGGATTGGTCCTGGCCGGCTTGTTGGTTTCAATCTGGGACTGCGATCCGGGTTGGGACTGTTCTGCCGCCCCTGGGGCGCCGGTTTTGGGTGAGGCATCGGGCTTGTTTTTTTGAGCTTTTGCACGCTTGCCCTTGCCGGTGGGCGGCCGGATCGCGGGCACCAGCACTCCGCGCGCGGTGGACTCGCGTCCGGCAAGATGTGGGACCCAAG
>CAYXJB010000189.1:0-5777 GCA_964465445.1 uncultured Verrucomicrobiota bacterium | reverse complement strand
ACCAGCAGGTAGAGCAGCGTCACGGTTGTCAGACCCAGCACCAGCGCGCGCACAATCGTCCGATGTGGTTGTCGGACCTCCGCAGCCACGTACGCCGTCTCATTCCACCCGCCGTAGGTGAAGAGCACAAAAATCAACGCCACGCTCCAGGGAATGGATTCGGGAATGCGTTCGGCCCGGGCCGGCGCATCGGCTCGGCTCGGGGCGAGGAACGCCGCGACGATGATCAGCCCCAGCCCGATCACTTTGGCGGCCGTGAGCAGATTTTGCGTCCACTTGCCCTCGCGCACGCCGAGCACGTTCAACGCGGTGAGCACGGCGACCGCCGCGGCGGCCAGCGCCGGTTCGGTGCGCAGCGGTCCGAGCGCCGGCGGTGCGTCGAGACACGCGACCGCATAGGTTGCGAACGCGAACGCCATCACGGCGATGTCACCCGGCCGCACGATGGCCAGTTGTGCCCAGCCGAAGAGAAAACCCGCCCAGCTCCCGTAGGCGCGGCTCAGATACACATAATCGCCGCCCTGGTGCGGGTAGGCGCTGGCCAGCTCGGCGTAACACAACGCTCCACAAAGCGAGAGCAACCCGCCCAACAGCCACAACCCGAGCAATCCCCAAAACCCGTCCACGCCCCGGGCTACGGCCGGCGCCATCTGGTAAATTCCCGCCCCGATGATGATCCCGACGATCAGGCAGACGGTGTCCAGAAGCGACAGTTGCGGTGTCGGCTCGGATTTCATCGTCACCCCTGCGCCCCGGGCGGCGCGGCGGCCTGGTGTGCGGTGGATGGCGGGGGGGCCTGCCGCGGCACGAACCGCTCAACGTTTCTTCATCGTGAGCCCGATTCCCGAACCGTCCACGTTGACGAACACTGTTTCGAGCGCCGGCTGATTGGTGATGGCCTGGACGTAGCGGGGATCGGCCTGGCGCGCATTCATGTTGTGGGCGATGACCAGGCCGCCCGGACGCACCAGCGGCAGGAGCTGGTTCAAATAGTCCAGATACCCCTCCTTGTCGGCGTCCAGAAACAGCACATCAATCGGAGTGCGAAGCTGTTTGACCTGTTGATGGGCGTCTCCCAGAACCAGCGTGACGCGATCCTGCACGCCGGCGCGGCGGAAATTCTCCCGGGCACGCGCGGCGCGACCTTCGTCAATCTCGAAGGTGGTCAGGTGGCCGCCGGTTTTCTCCAGCGCCAGACAAAACCACAGCGCCGAGTAACCGATCGAGGTGCCGATCTCGACCACCTGCCGCGCGCCGAGCGATTCGGTGAGCAGCCGCAACAGCCGTCCGTCCTGTTCGGGCACGCTCATGCTGCCGCGGCGCTGGTTGCGGTCCATGTCCTCGAGCACCGCCAGGATGCGTTTTTCGGCCTCCGAGTGCGGCAGGGTGCGCGCGGTAAAGTCGCTCCGACCCGGCCCGGGCGGGCGACCGGGTGCTGGCCGAGCCGTTGCGCCGGGTGCGGAACCGGGAAGCGGTTGCTGGGCCGAAATCGAGACGGCCGACAGGACGGTCAGCGTGTTCAACAGCAAGCGGAAGGTTTTCGATTTCATGACATCGAGCTTTAGCCGGCCGGCGGGCGTTGTCCACGCGGAATGCGGCGGCCTGTCAGCGGCGGGCGGAGTCAGACACGCGGAGGCGCCGGAGGGTTCGTTTGGAGTTGGAACGTCGCGTGTGGGCCTTTAAGTTGGGTGCATGAAACACGCGGGCAAGGCGCGTCAGGCGGCGTTGCGACTGGTCGGGCTGTCGTTCGCGGTGCTGGTGGGAGTGCTGGTGGCGGGTTTGTTGGCGGCGATCATCGGGTCGCTGGTGATCGGGCTGGCGTTCGGACTGGTCTGCCTGTGGGTGATCTTTGCCGCGTTTACGATGTTCTTTTTTCGCGACCCGGAGCCGCAGCCACCCAACGACGCGCTGGCGATCGTCTCGCCGGCTCACGGTCGGGTGGATGTGATTGACGAGATCACCGAAAACGAATTCATGGGCGGGCCGTGCCGTCGCATCTCGATTTTTCTGGGTTTGATGGACGTGCATGTGCAGCGGGCGCCGGTCAGCGGCAGGATCGTTTATCTGCGGCACACCGAGGGACAGTTTTTGAGCGCCACCCGCAGTGATTGCGGCCGGTACAACGAGAACGTCCTGCTGGGGATCGAGCCGACGGGTTTCCCGGACCGCAAAATCGGTGTGCGGCTGATCGCCGGTGTGATCGCGCGCCGGATCGTCGTCTGGGCCGCTGCGGGGGAAACGGTCGCTCGCGGCGAGCGGCTGAGCCTGATCCAGTTCGGCTCGCGTGTGGAGGTGTATCTGCCGGCCGGGGTGACGGTGCAGTGCCAGGCCGGTCAGAAGGTTCGCGGGGGCGAAACGGTGCTGGCCCGGTTCGCTCCCGGCAGCGTATGAGCACGCCCCCGCCCCGATCGGTCTCGAACGCCGAGGATGTGGACCATCGGCTCAAGATCTATTTTCTGCCGATTCTGCTCACGGCGGGGAATTTGTTCTGCGGCTTTGTGGCGCTGACCAAGATCGTCGAGGCGGATCTGACGCCCTCGCCCGAGGGGGTGATCAACTGGATGCCGATCAAGCTGGCGCTGGCGTTCATTTTGCTGGCGTGCATTTTTGATCTGTTCGACGGGCGGGTGGCGCGGATGGGCGGGGTGGAAAGTCCGTTCGGACGCGAGTTCGATTCGCTGGCGGATTTGATTTCGTTCGGGGTGGCGCCGGCGTTTCTGGTGCATCGGGTGGTGCTGGCGGATGTGTTCGTCAATCACCCGCAGATCGGCTGGTTCATCGCCTCGGTTTATCTGCTCTGCGGCGCATTCCGGTTGGCACGCTACAACTGCCTGACGGCGATGGCCGGCACCGGCGGGGGCAAGGATTTTCTGGGGTTTCCGATTCCATCGGCGGCCGGGCTGGTGGCGTCGCTGACGCTGCTGATCATTCATCTGAACGAGAACGAACGCGGTCTGGGCGTCTGGAAATACGTGCCGGCGGCGGTGCTGGTGTTTCTTTCGGCGATGATGGTCAGCACGGTGCGATATCCGAGTTTCAAGTCGCTGGGGCTGCGCTCGACCAGCACGTTCACCAAGGCGATCATCGCGGCGCTGTTTCTGGGCTGTTTGCTGGTGCTGCGCGAGAAAATCCTCTACTACGTGCTGCCGGCGTTCTTCACGCTGTATTTGATTTACGGGTTTGTGCGGCCGCACATCTCGCGTGCGATGCGCCGCGAAATCGAGGAGGAGGACGAGGAGGACAACGGGCTCAACGCCTCCTGAGCATGGGCAGGAGTTTGCCAGCCGCCGACGGCGCGTCCCGGCACCGAGGGCCGATCGAACCTCCGTCCGGTAACGGATGAATGCGCCCTGGTTCAACGCGTTTCTGACGGGATTCGTCAGCGGGCTGTTGCTGGCCATTCCCGTGGGACCGATCAACCTCACGATCCTCAACGAGGGGGCGCGACGGGGATTTGTCCGGGCGCTGCTCATCGGTCTGGGCGCGTCGGCGATGGAAGTGATCTACTGCGCGCTGGCATTCACGGGTTTTTCGTCGTTTTTCGCCGAGCGCGGCATCAAGGCGGCGATGGAAGTGTTCAGCTTCGCGTTTCTGCTGTTTTTGGGCGCGAGGTTTTTGTTCGCCAAAAGCGTGGTCGCGCCGGTGCAACTGGGCGCGGCGGCCGAACGGCTCGAAGAACGCATCGAGGAGCGGCTGCATCCGCATTCGGCGTTCATGATCGGGTTCGTTCGGGTGCTGGCCAATCCGGGCGTGCTGGTGTTCTGGATCATTCTGGCGGCCAATTTCGTCTCGCGCGACTGGGTCGAGCCGAGCTGGTCGGGCAAGCTCGCGTGCGTGGGCGGGGTGGCGGCGGGCACGACGCTGTGGTTTGTGGCGCTGAGCTACGGGGTCTCGCGGGGCCACGGGCGTTTGAGCGAGAAGACGCTGCTGCGAATGGAACGGGCTTCGGGCGCGGTGCTGCTGGCGCTGGGACTGGGCCACGGCCTGCATCTGGCCTGGCAACTGACCCGGCACAAAATCGGCGCCGGATGAGGGGCTTGCGCCGAGGCGGCACGCCGGTTCAGATCAGTCCCTTGCGCTTGCTCTCGATGAATTCGTAAAGCGCGGCCGGCTCGTCGGTGCCGATCCGAAACACCTTGCCGTTTTGCAGCTCCAGCTCGACGGCATCGAGTCCGGACACGTTGTAGAGCCAGCCGCCCGGGATGGCGCGGATGCCCCAGCCCCAGTACCAGCGGTTGCGCCTCCGCCAGCGGAATCGTTTTGCGCACCAGGCCGATGCCGAACCAGAGGCGAATCGTCCGGTCGTCCACCTCGACGGTCAGCGTGCCGAACAGCAGCAGAATGATGCCGAGCACCAGCGCCGGGATCGAAAACACCAGCTCGCGCGAGACCTGCGGCGGCACCGGACACACCGCGTAAAAGAGCACCAGCACGCCGCACACGCCCACGGTGACCCAGCCAAATTGCGTATGGCGATAGCGCATGGCCGTTCGAACCGCCCCCAGATTCGCATGGCCGGACGCGCTCACCAAGCTCCAAGTCGTTCGGCGCCGCACCGCGCGGCTGCAGCCGACTCGCGCCGCTCTCCGGTCAGCGAGCCCGGGATGGGGGATTGCGCCGGCTCGGCGGCCCGGTTAAAAAGCCCTCACCCGGAATGGTCCGGGCGCCCGGGAAACCGTGGTCGAAACGCAACGCGAGTCCAGCCGCATGAAAAAAATCGTTTTCGGTCAGCCCTCCTGGTGCCTTCGATCTTCGACGGTCGAAGCCTGTGTCACCGAAATCGGCGGTCATTTGGCGCCGGTGATCTTCGATCGGACGCGACGTCGGATTCAGCCCTACTCGATTGCGCCCTGGTGGAAGGAGAAATTGCCGCCCGGTTTGCCGGCGCTGTTGCGGGTCCTGCGCGGGGACTTTTTCTGCCTGCCGTTTGGCGCCAACGCCGAGGCGTTTCGCGGCGAGCGCCATCCGGTCCATGGCGAGACGGCCAACGCCCGCTGGCGGTTCGAGGCACTGGAGCGGCGCGCCGGACGGCAAACCCTGCACCTGAGCCTGCAAACCCGCGTGCGACGCGGTCGGGTGGACAAGTTCATCACGCTGCGTGACGGACACAATGCGGTCTATTGCCGGCATGTCATCTCGGGGATGCGCGGGCCGATGTGTTTCGGGCATCACGCGATGCTCAAGTTCCCGGACCGACCCGGCAGCGGGGTGCTCACGCACAGTCCCATCGCCTTCGGCATGGTCACGCCCGAGCCGGCCGAAAAGCCCGAGAGTTTCGGCTACTCGATCCTCGAGTCGGGCGCCAAATTCCGCCGACTGAGCCGGGTGCCGACACAGACCGGTGCATGGGCTGATTTGCGCCGGTATCCGGCCCGGCGCGGCTTCGAGGACATTGTGCTGTTGGCCAGCTGGCCGGTGAGGCCGTTCGGCTGGGTGGCGGTGACCTTTCCGGCGGAGGGCTACGTGTGGTTTGCGCTCAAAGACCCGACGGTGTTGTGCGCGACGCTGCTGTGGCATTCCAACGGCGGGCGACATTATCCGCCCTGGAACGGACGGCATCTGAACGTGCTGGGCATCGAGGATCTGACAGCGTTTTTCCACTACGGCCTGGCGGCGTCGGCCCGGCCGAATCTGCTCGCCCGAGCCGGTGTGCCCACCTGCCGGCAACTCGAACCCGACGCGCCGTTGAGCATCCAGTACATCATGTCCGTGGCGCTCGTGCCCCGGGGATTTGCCGACACGCGCACGATCGAGCCGGTTCAGGGCGGTCGTGCGGT
>CAYXJB010000188.1:0-5777 GCA_964465445.1 uncultured Verrucomicrobiota bacterium | reverse complement strand
AGCAGCACCTGGGCGATCACTGGGTGCGCACCGTGGCCATGAGCTCGACCGAAGGTCTGAAGCGCGGCTACGAAGTGGTGGACACCGGCGGCCCGATCTGCATGCCCGTGGGCGAAGGTGTCATGGGACGGGTGTTCGACGTCACCGGTCAGCCGGTGGACGAGCAGGGGCCGGTGGTCGCCGAGAAATACCTCCCCATTCACCGTCCGCCGCCCGCGCTGGTGGATCAGTCCACCACGCCCCAAATCCTCACCACCGGCATCAAGGTCATTGATCTGATCTGCCCCTTCCTCAAGGGCGGCAAGGTCGGCGCGTTCGGCGGCGCGGGCGTCGGCAAAACCGTCGTCATCATGGAGCTGATCAACAACATCGCCAAACTCCACGGCGGTGTGTCGGTCTTCGCCGGTGTGGGCGAACGCACCCGCGAAGGCAACGACCTGTACAACGAAATGATCGAAGCGGGCGTCATCGTCGTGGAAAGAGACGAGCACGGCCACCCGCGCAAACGCCCCGACGGGCTGCCGATCGTCAAACCCGGCTCGAAGATCGCTTTGGTGTATGGTCAGATGAACGAGCCGCCGGGCGCCCGCTTGCGCGTGGGCCTCTCGGGTCTGACGATCACCGAGTATTTTCGCGACGAGAAAAATCAGGACGTGCTCCTGTTCATTGACAACATCTTCCGGTTTTCGCAGGCGGGCTCGGAAGTCTCCGCTCTGCTGGGCCGCACCCCCAGCGCCGTGGGTTACCAGCCCACCCTGGCCGCCGAAATGGGCGACCTGCAGGAACGCATCACCTCGACCAAGAAAGGCTCGATCACCAGTTTCCAGGCCGTCTATGTGCCGGCCGATGATCTGACGGATCCGGCCCCGGCGACCACCTTCGCTCACTTGGATGCCACCATCGTGCTGGAACGCTCGATCGCCGAGCTGGGAATTTACCCGGCGGTGGATCCGCTGGCCTCGACCTCCCGCGCGTTGACGCCCGAAATCGTCGGCCAGGAACATTACGAGGTCGCGCGGGGCGTGCAGCGCGTCCTGCAGCGGTACAAGGACCTGCAGGACATCATCGCCATTCTGGGCATGGACGAACTCTCACCCGAGGACCGGCTCACGGTCTATCGCGCCCGCAAGATTCAGCGTTTCCTCAGCCAGCCCTTCTCGGTGGCGGAAGTTTTCACCGGACGCAAGGGCCGCCAGGTGCCCGTGGCCGAAACGGTGCGCGGGTTCAAGGAAATCCTCGAAGGCAAACACGATGACGTGCCCGAGGTGAACTTTTACATGAAAGGCACCATAGACGAAGTGCTCGAAGGCTGAACTTCCAACGCCCGCGCGGCGGCCGCGCTTCGCCAGGCCGGTCGCCGCTCCGGCGCTGCACACCGCCATGGCCCAAACGCTCAAGCTCACCATCGTCACCCCCGAGTCGGAGGTCTTCAGCGGCGACGTCGAAATGGTCACGCTGCCGGGCATCGAGGGCGAGATGGGCATTTATCCCCAACACGTGCCCTTGATGACGCAACTGGTGCCGGGCGAGGTCATCGCGCGCCAGGCCGGCCGCGAGCTGTTTTTGGCCGTCGGCGAGGGTTTTGTGGAAATTACCGGCGACCACGTCAACATCATCACCGACATGGCGATCGAGGCGGCCAACATTGACGAGGCCAAGGCCGAAGAAGCCCGCCGCCGCGCCGAAGCCCGACTCGCCCAACAGATCTCCGACGAAGAAGCCGCCGCGGTGCGGGCCGCGCTCACGCGGGCCACCGTTCAGGTCCAGGTCAAACGCCGGCGCGCCGGCAAGTAACACTCCGGTCTTTTCCGGCCCGGCTCCTTGCTGCTCAGGGCACGCGCACCCGCAGCCGACACGGTTCGACCGTGAGCGTTGCGGGCAGGCGTCCCGCCCACTCGCCGTCCAGCTCGAATCCCGGCTTGGGATTCTGCGTGCAATCCAGGTGCACCTCGCGCGTCCGGAATCGTTTTACCGCGCGCTCCGGCACGCGTCCTTCGAGCAGCAGCGGCAAGCCGCAGCGCACCAGCGCCAGCGCATCAGCCCGCGGGAACACGCACACCTCCAGTTGCCCGTCCCGCAGGTCGGCGTCCGGAAACAGCTCGAATCGTCCTCCATAGAGCCGTCCGTTGCCCACCAGCACGAGTTGACCGTCCGCCGCTGCCGCGCCCCCGCGCGCCTCGATGACCGGCTGCGCCTCGCACAGCGCACCCAGCCCGGCCCACACATACGCCAGCGGGCCGACCTTGCGTTTGAGCGGCCAGGACACCCGCTCGATCGCCCCTGCGTCCAGACCGGCTCCGGCCATCTGCACGAAATAACGTTGCTCCGGACCGGTTGCGCCCGAAAACGTCGCTTGTCCCAAGTCCACCGTGATTTCCCGCCCCTCTTGCACCACTGCCCAGGCCGACTCCAACCCCAGCGGGATGCCCAGCTCCAGCGCGAAAACATTTACCGTACCCAGCGGCAAAATGCCCAACCGCACCTGCGCGAATCCGTCGGGCGCATCGCCAATGCCGTTGACCACTTCGTTGAGCGTCCCGTCGCCTCCGGCCGCCACGATGAGCTCGAACCCTTCGGCAACGGCCGCCGCGGCCAACCGCCGCGCATCGCCCGGGCCCGCGGTGGCTCGCAATTCGGAACGTTGTCGGAACTTCTCCAGCAGCGCGTGAAATCGAGCCGCTCGATCGCCGCGGGCGGCGGGATTGAAAATGATGCAGGCGCGCACGGCCCTGTGTTTGCCGGTGCCGCAGCGACGCGTCGAGCCGAAAGCCCGCCCAACTGGCGTTGCCGGCGACGGCCTGACGGGGCTTCCGGGTCATGGTGTTTGGCATCCCGGCGACGGTGAATCCGCCTTGCCGGCCCGCCGGGCACGCGCTAGGAAAGACCTGTTCTGGGTGGCGTCGGAGCGGTAGGCGTCGCGCCGGCGCGCCCGGGTTGAATCGGATGGGTCAAGCCTTCGGGAACATGAGCAAACCTCGATGGGGTGAACCGAACACGGCAGCAATGATTGCCGTGGTGATTGGCGGCATGGGTGGTCTGGTGGCGATTGCCATTCCGCTGGCCATTTTGCGCGGCGACATCCGCGCGCTTTCGGAAGCGCGTGCCTTCGGTCTGGTGGGCTTTCTCGTGAGCGCAACCGTCGGATGGTTTCTCGGCGGCCAGATCGGCCCGCGTCTGGAACGGTTTTTGGGCGAACGGTTCGCGCATGTCCTGGGCGGTGTGCTCGGGGGTCTGATCCCGATCGCCGGGTTGGCGTTTTGGGGTTGGTATCTGGTCACGCCGCCCGCCGAAGCTGTTCCCTGAAGCGCAGCGCAGGATTCAGATCGCGGCCGGCACGCGGGCCAATCCGGTCATTGCGGCGGCAGATACGGAACCGGCGGGAGCAGATTCACCGGCACTTTGACCGCGTCGCCGGGTTTGAGTCGGTCGAAATTCAATTCCGGATTCGCGGCGCGCAGATCGCCGGGATTCACGCCGTAAAGCCGTGCGAGAAAATTCAAATTCTCGCCGGGCTTGAGCACATGGATTTTGACCGGCGGAGGTTTGGGCGGCGGTTCAGGTTCGGGTGGCAGTTCATATCCCAGCGCCTGGGCGAGGGCTTTGGCCTGCTCCAACTCGGCTTTTTTGAGCTCGATTTGACGCAATTCCGACACGGTGTTGGTCTCCTGCTGGATGCGCGCCATCTCCTCGCGCGTGGCCCGGTTGATCTCGTAGATCGTGTCGGCGCTGGCCGGCGCGCCGGCCGCCAGCGCGGCGGCGTAGGCCTGCCGGTAGTCCGGATCGTGGAGCTTCTGGAACAGGGCGAATCGTTCCGCGCCCAGCACGTTGCGCAGCGCCGCCAGACGCTGTTCTTGCAGCGCGCGCCGGGCCGCCGCTGTGTTCGGGTCGTTGGCGTTGCCCAGCAACTGAATCTGCAGATCGATCGCGTCCACGGCCCGGAACATCGCGCGAAATTCATCCGGCGTGACGCTGAAGTACCGCAGCGAACCCAGCTCGGCCCGGAGCTGGGCGGCGTTTTGAGAATAGCGCAACAGGAACTCCTCCAGTTGCAGCGGCGAGAGCACGCCCGCCAGCTCGGTGCGCGTTTGTTGCCGCAGCCGCGCCAGCTCGGCCGGATCGGGCTCGCGACCCGCCCGACGCTGGGCTTCGACGTAGGCGCGAATGCGTTCCTCGCTGCGGAGGCTGATTTCTTCGACACGGTGTTTGACCTCGTCGGGCAGCGTGCCCAGAACCGGTCCGTCCAGCGGCACCGGCGGGCGGGAGGGACGCGGCAGGTTGAGCAGATCGCCGGTTTCCCAGCCCGGGCCCAGCAGCCGCGTGAGCAGATCGCGACGTTCCTGTTCGAGCGCCTGCAATTTCTCCAGCGCCTGCTGCAGCACGTTGGTGTCCGGTTCGCTCCGCCACCACTGCTGTTCGGGCGTCACCACCTCGGTGGCCCGACGTCGCGCAAACAGCGCGTTCACATCCGCAATGATGATGTCCCGAATCGTCTGCTCCGGGCAGCCGATCTCGCGCAGGTTGGCGATGTAGGTGGCGTAATCGTCCGATTCGATCTGACTCCAACTGAAGAACTGGCGCCGCACCAGGACGTTGGTCCGACCGGCGGCGGGCGCGTTGGTGCTCAGGGCTGCCTCGGCGCGGCGACCGGCTTCGGCGCGACGTGCGAGCGACCAGGCCCAGCCCGCCAGCAGCAGGACATTCAGCGCCAGGGACACAAAAAAATAAACGCGCCAGCGCATCGGTTCACTCGGTTGTCCCAGTACTGACTGCCACAACCCCCGGCCAATGGCAATGCGCGAAACCGCCTGCAGGTTGGGCACGGTCGTGTTCGTCAACCGTCAGTTGGAGGGGATTCAGGCGGGTTGGGTTTGAGGGTGATCGGGATTTGGAGTTCCACGAGCCCGACCCGCGCAGCGGCTCGGCCGGGCGAACGCGAGCGCGTGCAGCGCTTTTGGCCCTGAGGGTGGCGACAGAGATGATGCAGTAAGCTCTCTGCGCAGCCGCATGTGCACCCACGCCGACAATCCTTGCGGCGACAACCGCGGATACGCTCGCCCGGCGAGTTGGGTTGCGGCGCATGCGTAGCTTGCGCGGGCAAATTGAAGCAAAAGCCGAGTTGATCATTGACCCGCTGGTGGGCGTCGTTACCATGCCGCAACGTTTTTTCGAAAAAGGAACGCGCTTATGGGAGTGAAAGTTGCCATCAACGGGTTCGGCCGGATCGGCCGATTGGTGTATCGGGCCATGATCGAGCAGGGGCTGGTGGGACGGGATGTCGAGGTGGTCGCGGTGGGAGACATCGTGCCGGCCGACAATCTGGCCTACCTGCTCAAGTACGATTCGACGCAGGGCCGGTTTCAGGGCACGCTGGGCTCGAAGAAAAGCGCTCCGGACCGACCGGATGACGATGTGTTGATCGTCAACGGCCAGGAGATGCGGGTGGTCAGCGCCAGGGATCCAGCGCAATTGCCCTGGAAGGATCTGGGCGTGGAGGTGGTCATCGAGGCGACGGGGCTTTTTACCGATGTCGAGAAGGCCAGGGGACATCTGGCAGCGGGCGCCAAAAAGGTCATCATCACCGCCCCGGCCAAGGGCGATTGCCTGACGGTGGTCATGGGTGTCAACGAGCGCAAATACGATCCGCGCCAGCACCACATCGTCTCGAACGCCTCGTGCACGACCAACTGCCTGGCGCCGCTGGTCAAGGTGCTGCACGAGCGCTTCGGCATCAGCCGCGGCTGGATGACCACCGTCCACGCCTACACCAACGACCAGAA
>CAYXJB010000187.1:0-5782 GCA_964465445.1 uncultured Verrucomicrobiota bacterium | reverse complement strand
CGCCGGCGGGCCGGCCGACCCGCCTGCGACTGCCGTCTGTTCCAACCCCAGCAGCCGCGCCAACGAAACGCAAATCACCAGCTCGCCCCGCACGTTGACCAACCCCAACACAATCCCGCCGCGCCGATGCGGCAGAGAATGGATCGAGCGGCGCTCCAGAATTTCCTGGAAAGCGACCGTCGGCAACGCGAGCCATTCCGGTCCGAGTCGAAACACCAGCACCGAGATGCGCGTCGGTCGCACCGGCAACCGCCCCCGAGCCAACTGCAGGGTGCGTTCGCGCACGTATTCGGGCCAGGCCGGACGATCGAGCAACCCCCGGGCTGCCGCCGCATGCACGGGACAATTCCTGCAGTGGACGAATTGATGCAGCTCGGGGCAGGTGCCGTTGCCGCGAACCCCGATCTGGTTCCAACAATCGTGGACCGGGGCCGGCAGGTCCGCGTTCGACTCCGCAGGCACGGCCGGCTGGAGCGGCACAGACGAAACGATGAGTTCGGACGGCGTCATGGCTCGATCGGTTGGCGGGCCAGAAGACGCTCGGCGCGACGCCGAAACGTTCGGGCGCGCGCCGTCTCACCGGTGCGTTCCATCAGCAGGGTCAGATGCTGGAGCGTCTCGACATGATTCGGCTCCAGGTACAGCGCTTTGCGATAACACTCGATCGCTTCGGCGGTGTGTCCCCGCGCGTCGTGGATCAGTCCCAGCAGTTGAAACGCCGCGGCCGAAGGCCCGTGACGTTCCAGATGTGCCCGGCAAAGCGCACCCGCATCCGCCAGCCGACCCGCATCGGCCAGTTGCCGCGCCGTGGTCAGAGTGCCGACTTCCCCGTCAGTTCCAGCGGTCTGCGCCGCGCGCACAGCCGCATTCGGGGCGGAGACGGGCAGCACCTTGCCCGATGATTTGATGAGCGCGGGCGGATGCCGATTCGCCTCGATTCGGACCCGACCGGGGTTGACCGGACCGGGAGTCGGCGCGGGCCCGGGATGACATGCCGGAGCGAAGGGCCGCGGCATCAGCGCAAATCCGTGAGCGGTGGCCAACGCCAACTCGGCGGCTCCGACAAACAGCACGCCGTCAGGCTGCAGCAGGCCGCACAGCCGGGCCAGGGTCCGTCGCTGCGTCTCGGTGTCGAAATAAATCAGCAGATTTCGGCAGAAGATGACGTCGTAGGGGGGGCGTCCCTTCCAAAACGTCTCCGCCAGCACGTTGGCCTGCTCGAATCGGACGCTGTCGCGCACGCGGGTGTCCAGTCGGTAGCCCGCCGGTGTGAGCTGGAAATAACGCTGTCGAAACGCCACGATCGGCCCGCGAAACGAGTTGCGGCTGAAAATGCCGCGCTGGGCCTGCGCCAGTGCCCGTGCGCTCAGGTCCACGGCCTCCACCGTGAATCGTTCCGGCGGCACACCCGCATCCAGCAGCGCCATGACGATCGAGTAGGGCTCTTCGCCCGAGGCGCAAGCCACGCTCAGAATCCGAAACGTTCGCCCCGGCTGCCGTAGCCATCGCCCCAGCGCCAGATCCGTCAAAGCCCGAAACGCTGCGCGCTCCCGGAAAAACCACGTTTCGCGCACCAGGACAGCCTCGAGCAAGTGCTCCCATTCGCTGCCCGGGCGTTCCAGCACCGCAGCGTAATCCCGCGTCGAGGCCAAACCCAGGGCGTGCATCCGACGGCGCACGAGGCACTCGAGCTGCGCCCGACCCACGGCGGAGGCGTCGAGCCCGATCCTGCGGCGGAGCAGGGTTTCGATCTGTTTCATCCGAGTCGCCGGCGTGCGGCGGCGTCCCGTCATCATCCCGGGACGATGTGCATTGTGCCCCGTCGAGCGGGCGGTGGCAACTGCCAAACCGATCGGCCTCCGGCAGCCGGCGGCTCGCAAGGGGGCGTCAGATGTTGAACTCCGGGCCCAGATAAATTTCGCGGGCCCTTGGATCGTTGAGCATTTCGGGCCCGCCGCCTTCATAGACGACCTCGCCCTTGTGAATGAGATAGGCGCGGTCTACCAGCTTGAGCGTCTCGCGGACGTTGTGGTCGGTCAGCAAGATGCCCAGGCCGCGTTCCTTGAGTCGGCGCAGGATTTTCTGCACTTCATAGACGGCGATCGGGTCAATGCCGCTGAAGGGTTCGTCGAGCAACAGCAAGCGCGGGCTGAGCACCAGCGCCCGGGTGATTTCCAACCGCCGTTTCTCCCCGCCGCTGAGCGTGTAGGCCATGTGTCGCGCCAGCGGCGTCAGGTCCAGTTCCTCGAGCAGATAGTTGAGCCGCACCTGTCGCTCGGCGCGCGTGAGCCGGCACGTCTCCAGGATCGCCAGAATGTTCTGCTCGACCGTCAGTTTGCGGAAGACCGACGGTTCCTGCGTCAGGTATCCGATGCCCAGCCGCGCCCGACGATGCATCGGCAGGCGCGTGATATCGCGTCCGTCGAACTCGACCCGACCGGCGTCGGGTTTGATCAGCCCCGCGACGAGATTGAAGGTGGTGGTTTTGCCCGCGCCGTTGGGGCCGAGCAGACCGACGATCTCGCCCGGTCGCACAAACAGCGAGACACGGTTGACGACGCAGCGGCGGCGGTAGGTTTTCACCAGCCCTTCGGTGCGCAACAGCACGCCATCCTCCAGCGCCGCGCCTGCGGCCTTGCCTCCGGAGCGCTGCGGTTGCGGTTGGGTCAAAGGTTGGCTCATGTCAGGGCGATGGAAGGTTTTCAATCAAGGGTCGAACCGCTCCGGCGCGAATGCGCGCTTTGAACGGCCCGCGCATGGCGTAGCGGTCATGCGCCCGATCCCAGACCAACGCATGCGCACCGGTGACATGGACCTGGGGCGTCTCGAGTTCCGGCGACTCGCTCAATTCCAGCACGCCGGTGGCGGCCTCATACACGGCCCGACCGCCCCGGGCGCGCCCGGCGGGTTGATCCATCACCACGTCGCCCTCGGCGATCAACGTGGTCAGCGCGCCGGTGGCCGGGTCGGCACGAGCCGAAAGCGTGCGCGCCGACAACCGCCGGTGCATCGCCGCTCCGTTGGTCACACCGGCACGGCCACGCTCGCAAAACACGCGACCGCGCGCCGTGATGGTTTCGAGTCGGGCGGCGCTCGAAGTTTCGCTTGCCGCGCTCCGAGCCGCAAATTGCAGTTCCAATGCGTCGCTCCTCACCCGGGGTTCTTCGCCGGTAACGGGCAACTGGTGGGCCCGCACATTGCCCTCGAAGAGCGTCCGGCCCGGCTCGCTTTCGAGCCGCTGCGCGGTCACGCGAATCTGTTGGGGCTCGCCATTGGTCGCGGCTGCCTGCTCGGGAAACAGCGCCCCGAGCGAAACGGTTTGCCCGCTCAGCGCCAGCGTCACACTCACATCATCCTCGGCCAGCAACCGACCGGTCGCGCTCTCGATCGTCAATCGGGCCGCCCGGCCCTGCGCGCGTGCATCGCTCCATTCGGGTTGGCCTGTGAACACGACGCGCCCCGTCGGACGCAAATACTCGGCGCGGGCGGCGCGCAGTGTCCCACCGCGTTGTTGAACCCGGACGTCGCCCTCGCACAGGGCCGATTCGACGCGTTGCCGCGAGTCGTCGGTGTAGGCGGTCAACGTGTTGCAATCGAGCTGATCGGTTTCGGTGCGCACCCGCACGTGGCCTTCGGCTCGAACGAAGTTGGTGTGCGTAAAGATCGCATCGGCCCGCAGCTCGACCTGCGCACTGTTCGAGCCGCCGGTCGGCGTCGCCGTCCAACCGAACGAACCGGCGGGCAGTTGCAGGCTCACCTGCCCCCGCGCCAGCGCACTGCCGGAGCGCCGGTCCCAGAGCAATCGCTCGGCCCGGCCGGACTGATCGGCCTGCGTCCAGCTCACCGCACCGCTCAATTCCACCTGTTCGGCGGCTCGCGTGTAGGCGGCCCGATTGGCGGTGATGCGCCGTCCGGTGGTTTTCGCGACGACGAGCAGTCCCTGCTGCGCTTCCACAGCGTCGAACATCGCGTTCGTACCCGCGGATTCAACCGTCAATTGACCGCAGGTGAACAGGATTTCGTCGTCCTCACCGCGGACCTGTTCGTGGAAAACCGCGCGCCGGTTGGTGATCTCGAGCACAAACCAGCGCGACGTGATCACCAAGGGCGCGGGCGGCGGATTGGTCGCCGTGCGCAGCAACGTCGCTCGAACGGCGTTGGAGATGATCAACGTTGCCGTCGCCTGTTCCCACAAGAAACCCTCGCCTTCGATCGCCGCGCGTCCGTCGCCGGAGCGGATGCTCAACGGCCCGGATGAGGACGCGCAACCCCGGGCCGCGTCATGCACGCATTCCGGTGCGCGGAGCCAGACTTCGCGATCTCCGTCCGGTCGGAAAAACTCCAGCTCCAGTTGTCGGAGGCGATAGCGACCGCCCTCGAGCAGCTCGGCTTCGCGACCACTCAGCCGCCAGCGCGGTTGCTGCTCGTGCGGCGGGCCGTAGGTCTCACCGGTGGCGGCGAACTCGCCGATGGTGCCGATCGTGGGCGTGCCCTGCCCTCCCGCCGTTCCGGGTCGCAACACCAGCAACCCGGCCAGGAGCAGCTCTCCGGCGCGCGCTGCAAATCCAACCGCCCGGCTCGAACGCCGCCCGGGCCGGGCCGCTGCACCCGCGGCCGTTCGGCCGCCGGTTCGAGACCGGCCTGATCGGGGATGGATGGATGCGACTTGCAAGGCAGCAGGCGGTCTGCTCAGCGGTTGATCCGCCGTATGGCGTTGAAAATCCGCAAACACTCGCGCAACAAGTCCGGCATTTGCGCCAGCGGAATCATGTTCGGCCCGTCGCTGAGCGCGCGGTCGGGCCGTGGATGGGTTTCGATGAACAGGCCGTCGGCGCCGGCCGCCAGCGCGGCTCGCGCCAGCACCGGTGCGAATTCGCGCTGGCCGGCGGACCGATCGCCTCCGGCGCCGGGCAGTTGCACCGAATGGGTGGCGTCGAAAATCACCGGGCAACCGGTGCGTTTGAGGATGGGGATGGCGCGCATGTCGGCGACCAGATTGTGATAGCCGAAGGTCGTGCCGCGTTCGGTCACCAAGATGCGTTTGGCGCCGAGGCTGCGGGCTTTTTCAACGGCCTGTCCCATCTCGGCCGGCGAGAGGAATTGCCCCTTCTTCAAATTAAGGATGCGTCCGGTCCGCGCCGCCGCGGCGATCAAATCGGTCTGGCGACACAAAAACGCCGGGATCTGCAGGACGTCCGCCACCCGGGCCGCGGCGGCCGCCTGAGCCTCCGAATGGATGTCCGTGAGCACCGGCACGCCACAGCGCTCGCGCACCCGCGCCAGGATTTGCAGGCCGGCTTCGAGCCCCGGGCCGCGAAACGACCGGGCCGAGGTGCGGTTGGCCTTGTCGTAGCTGGCCTTGAAAACGTAGTGAATGCCCAGTCGCGCACAAATCCGGCGCAGCGTTTCAGCCACCCGCAGGCAAAGCGCTTCGCTCTCGATCACGCACGGACCGGCGATGAGCGTCAGTCGCCCGGCGCGGGTGAAGGCTTTCCAGATGGCGGCGTCGTTGAGCACAGCGCAGTTGTAACAGTGTCCGGAGCGAAAGTAAACGACGGCAGCCGGCGGGGTTTGGGCAGCGGGCGCGTGACGGCGTTGGACGGGCCGAAGGCAAATTTTTCCCGGCGGCGGCTTGCACTCCGGCCGGCACGGTGCTAGGAAGCTGGCCATCAATATGGTCGCGCCATCTGTGTCATCGAGTACCGCCCCCGAGAACGGCCGTCCGCTGGTTTTCGCCGTGGACGACGAACCGATGTTGCTGGAGCTGGTGGTGCTGGTGCTC
>CAYXJB010000186.1:4289-5814 GCA_964465445.1 uncultured Verrucomicrobiota bacterium | reverse complement strand
AAAGCCCCCGCCCTGCCCGTGGCCCACCCAGAAGGGAAAAATCGTGCCCGCTCCATCGGGTTGGGGCTCGAACGGATCCACGTCGAACATCGAAAGGTCGTACCGGATGCGCAATTGCCGCTGCCAGTCCAGGTTGTGAAACATGAATCCGGCGCGGAATCCCACCGCGCCCCAGGCGTCGAGATACCGGTTGATGCGCTCGGCTTGCGCCCGGAAGGTTTGGTAATTGCGGAACAGCGAGCCGTCGTGATGCAGGTCGTGCACCCCGACTTCGAACCCGCGGGCGAGCAGCTCGGCGCGGAGTACGTCCGGAACGCGGTAGTCGCCTTCGGGCACAAAATTGAACGAGGAGCGAAAGCCCATGCGCGCTTCCAGGTGCATCAATTCCCGGCAGCGTTGCAGGCCACCAACGCCCTCGACGTCGTGCGTCAGCACAAAGGCGAACTGGCGTCCCTGCGGCCAGCCGGGCCAGTTCGGCGGCGGCGTTTCGCTGCCGGGCAGAATCGGCCACCGATCCGCGACGCGAGGGCGTTTGCGCCGGACATCGGCCCGGCGCAGTGCATAGCGCAGACGGCGGGGCAGCCAGGGTTTGACCGCGTAGTAACAGCGTTGCAGCAACGGGGGAAGCATCGTCAAAAAACCCTGCAGGGAGCGCGCTGACATCCTGCCATGTTCCGAGCATCAGCGCGACGCGCCGGGTGCAGCGCTTGCTCTGAAGCCCGGCGACAGGCCAGCAGCCGTCGCCGGTGGGGCGGTTCAAACCTCCGAGAGGAACTCCTGGTAAAGTCCTCGCGGGATGTAGGAGCGGACCTTGTTGAGGACTGTGCTGACATTGGCCTTCGAGCGCGCGAGCAGCGCACTGGCGCGTTCCACCGCCTCGAAATGCGTTTTTTCCGACTCCAGCACCAGCAGCACCGAGTCCATCAAGCCGGCCATCCGAACCGTCACGCTGGTGTGGCTGACCGGCGGCATGTCGAACACGACGTAGTCGTAATCGCTGGCGCGCAGTCGGGGCATCAAACCGACGACGCTCTGGCCGGCAACCGCCGGCAGTCGCGTGGCCGGTTCATCGGGCCGATGCGCGGCGGTTTGCGTCGGCCCTGCGGCTTCCGGGCCGCCGCTCGGCTGGGACGGCATTTCGACCTCGGGCGCTTGGCCCGGTTTGCCCCGATGAAACGCCACCGCGCGAGTTTGCTCGCCGTTGGCATCCACCAGCAGCACGTTGCCGCTGCCGGTTTCCGAAAGCGCTCGCGCCAGGCCGCGCGCGATGCTGCTCACGCCCGCCCCCGGCCCGCAACTGGTGACGGCGATGAGTTTGGGTTTGTGGCCGACGTTGCGAACCTCGAAGTCCACGATCACCTGGTCCCGCAATCCCTGGCAGTAGCGACGCAACGGATCGTCTGCCTCCCAACGCGCCAGCGGCATCGGGCGGCCGGCAGCGCCCGACGCGGCATCAGCCGGTGCACCGGTGGCGGCGGGCGTCGAGCCCGGCCTGCGCCTCGTCGGAGTGCACGCCGTACGGGAT
>CAYXJB010000186.1:0-4274 GCA_964465445.1 uncultured Verrucomicrobiota bacterium | reverse complement strand
CCAGCGCTCGTCCGGAATGGACATCAGCAGCGGCAGTTGGAGTTTCTTTTCGACATCGGCCGGCCGCCGGACGGAGCGATCCACAATGAACTCGAGCAGAAATGCCAGCGCAAAACCGGAAAAGACGCACCCGCCGGTGAGCATCATCAGTTTCTTGAGGAAATTCTTCGACCACATTTTGCGCGGGACGGTGGGCGATTGAATGATGCTGATGTTGGGCGCCTTGCCCGAGCCGAGCGCCGCTTCGATGCGCGCCTGCTCGACAGCGGCGGCGTAGCGCTTGAGGTCGGCCTCGATCAACTCCTTTTTCCGCTGCAGACCCACGATCGTGGCTTCCATTTCGTCGGCCCTGGCAACTTCGGCCTGGACCTCGGCCAGGTGATTGGAGAGCACCTGGATTTTGGATTCCAAGGCTCGCACCTGCAGGGCGGCAGCGGCCGGATCGAACGCTGCGGCAGGCTGGCCGGACAGGGTCGGGGTGCTGCTGCCCAGCGCGGTCAGCGAGGGGAAGGCTTCTTCAAGTTTTTGTTTGCGCGCCTGGACCTCGGCGATCTGGGCGCGAATGGCTTTGACGTAAAGGCTCTCCTCGGTGAACTGAAGCAGCAGGTTTTGCTCGTTGGTGGTGAGCTGATCCAGCCGCGCGCAAAGTTTGCGGTACTCGGCCAGACGTTCGCGGGGCACGGCTGCGGCGAGGTTCGTCGCCGCGGTGTTGGTGGCAGCGCGAGCCGGTGCTGAACCGGCCTCGGCCAGGATGGCCTGCTGGGCCGCCAGATCGGCCTGGGCTTTGATCAGTTCTTCGCGAATGGTCGCGATCTGCTCGGCGTAGGATTTGCGGGCGTCTTCGAGCGAGCCGACGCCGGCCTGTTTGCGCGCCTGGGCCAGGCGCTGTTCGGTCTCGACCAGCTCGCGCTGCAGGCGGACGGTTTCCTCGACGAACATGTGCGTGAACTCGGCGGTGGGCAGATGCATCTCGGCGTGTTTTTTGAGATAGGCGTTGATGATCTGCCGCAGAATTTCCTGCGCCAGCGCAGGATCCGGATGGCGAAACAAAATCGGCAACACACTCCGGCGCGAGATCGGTTCGACGACGAGGTTGCGCTGGACCAGGTTGGCGGCGCTGCCCGGATCGTTGCCCCCGCCAAACGCCGCCAGAATTCGCTCGGCGCCGACCGACTGTACGGCTTGCTGGGCGACGTCCAGACTCCGGAGGATGTCAATTTCGGTGTTGATGATGCTGTCGTCGGCCTCGTTGAGCACGCGCACGGGCACTTCAACGCCCTGGGGCGTGGGCGTGCGACTTTCGGCGACGTAGCGGATGAAAAGCTTGGCCTCCGAATAGAACTGCGGCGGCTTGACCACGAACAACAGGCTCGCCGCCATGACCGCCGCCAGAGCGTTGAATCCAAGGATGATCCACTTGCGCCGGAACAGCACAAAGTAGACCCGGTCCAGAGAAATACTGCTGTGGGACTGCTCTTCGAGTTCCGGTTCGCCGCTCATCTCAGTTTGGAAGTGTGCCGGTGCAGAGGGTTTTGGCCAGCGTTTTCCGATGTGGCCGAAGACCGGCCCGTGCCGCGGTGTCGCGGCCGGGCGCGGCCCGGCGCGCCGCCCGGCCCGGTGGGATCAGTCCCCAGGGCTGAGTTGGCGCAGGACGCGGGCAGGGTTGCCGGCCACCACGGTTTGGGGTGGCACGTCCCGGGTGACCACACTGCCCGCGCCCACCAGCGCTCCCTCCCCGATCGTCACGCCGCAAAGAATTGTCGCGCCCGAGCCCACCGATGCGCCGCGTTTGACCACCGTGGGGATGCACTGCCAGTCGGCCTCGGTCTGCAACCGTCCCTGACCGTCGGTTGCCCGCGGATAACGGTCGTTGATGAAGGTGACGTTGTGGCCGATGAAGACGTCGTCCTCCAGCATCACGCCTTCGCAAATGAAGGTGTGGCTGGAGATTTTGCAGCGATTGCCGATTTTGACGCCCTTTTGAATTTCGACGAAGGTGCCGATTTTCACGTCGTCGCCGATCTCGCAACCGTAGAGATTGGTGAAGTCGTAGATGCGGACGTTGCGGCCCAGCCGCACATCCGGCGCGATGCGTTGCCAACGCGGCTCGGAGGTGCTCATGGAGCGAGCCGGGCCTTGCCGCGCACGGTTGCGGGGGTGCTGCGGCGCGATCGGGCGCCGGCTTTGGGCCGGCCGTTGCGCCGGTTGCCGTTCCGCACCACCACGCTCAAGGCGATCTGTCCGTTGGCGGCCGGGGCGGGCGGGCGCGTGTAGGGCAGCTCGACCGGGCTGCCGCCGCGCCGCAGCGATTCGCTCGAAGCTTCGAGGATTTCGACCAGTTGTTTGCCCTGCTCGCCGTCGGAGAGCGGTTTGGCCCCGGTGCGAATGCAGTCCAAAAAGTGCTGGCACTCGACCCGGAGCGGTTCTTCCTGCCTGAGATAGGGGATGTACACGTCGCCGTAGTGATAGGCGTAGTGGAATTCGCCGAAGGTGTCGTAGTGAGGCGGCCGTTCGACCCGGGCGTCGAAGATTCGGACCTTCTCCAGCGGCGCGACGTCATCATAGACGATCATCCGTCGGCTGCCGACGATGGTCATCTCGCGAACCTTGCGTGGATCCAACCAGCTACTCTGGATGATGGCGGTTTGGCGCCTGGGAAAGGTCAGGCACATCGTGGTGACGTCCTCGATGCCGGGAGTCACATGAGCCGAGCCGCGGCAGTTCACCGCCACCGGCGGGGCGCCGATGATATACTGGACGATGGAAATGTCGTGCGGGGCCAGATCCCAGGCCACGTTGATGTCTTTTTGGAATAGGCCCAAGTTCAGCCGCCGCGCCGAGATGTAGCGAATCTCGCCCAGATCGCCCGAGTCCACGATCTCCTTGATCCGGCGCACCGCGGGCGAATACAGGAACGTGTGGCCCACCATGAGCGTGAGCCGGTTTTGCCGGGCCAGAGCGATGAGCTCCTCGCACTCGGCCTTCGAGGTGGCCATGGGCTTTTCGATGAAGGTGTGCTTGCCAGCCAGCAGGCTGGCCCGTGCCATCGGATAATGCAGCCGCACCGAGGTGGCGATGACCACCGCGTCCACATCGGCCCGCGCGAGCATCCGCTCGAATTGCATCTCGGCCTCGACCTCCGGGTAGAGCGTTTTGAGATGGGCCAGGCGCGATTCGTTGAGGTCGCACATGACCCTGAGCCGGCAGTCCGGCAGCATCCGAAAATTCCGGATCAGGTTCGGTCCCCAGTAACCGCACCCGACCACCCCCACGCCGATTGGTTTGTTCATCGTCTGATCTCCTCTGTGATGAAATCGTCAGTACCTGCGGGCGAAATAATTGTGCTTCAGCCCCCGGAGAGCGATCTGCCGCACGCCCTGCACCGGAGCATCCGGTGCCGCATCAATGAGCCCGCCGGGCCGCTCCGGCGCCGCGGTCCGCGAGCAGGAACGCGTGTCACGAATTTGAGCCAGAAGCGCCGGCACGGTTTTGAAGATGATCTTGAGGTCCTGCCACAGGCTCAGATTGCGCGCGTACTCGATGTCGAGTCGGATCATCTCGTTGAAGGTCGTACGGTTTTTGCCGCTGACCTGCCACAGGCCCGTCAGGCCCGGCATCGTGTTGAATCGCTCCATCTGCCAGGGCAGGTACTGCTCGAACTCGTAGGGCAGGCAGGGGCGCGGCCCGACCAGACTCATCTCGCCACGGAGGATGTTGAAAATCTGCGGCAACTCATCCAGCCCCGAGGCGCGCAGCAGCCGTCCGAGCGGAATCACGCGCGGATCGCCGCGGTTGTCCATTTTGACCATCGGCCGCTCGGATTGAAGCAGCTCCCGCAAATGACCCTGATGCAACATCGGGTCGGCATCCACCACCATCGTCCGGAACTTGAAACAGGTGAATCGGCGCCCGCGGAAACCGATCCGGTCCTGCCGGAACAGCGCCGGCCCGGGCGAGCTGATTCGAATCGCCACGGCGATCAGCCCCATCAACGGCACCAGGAGCGGCGATGCCAGCACGATCAGCGTCAGATCCAGGGCCCGTTTCCAGGCCGGCATCCGCATGGGAACAGCGTCGGAGCATTCCTTCGCACCCGCGGAGGGTTCGGTGAAGCGATTGCCCGGAGCGCCGGATGCGCCCGGCGTCGGGTTGGCTTGACCATTCAAACGGCTTGCGAGCGAAGGGCCGTTGGCGATGCCGTTTGCATCCGCCCGTTTGCTAAAGCGACAGAAGTCGGCGTTTTGTTTCACGACACGATTCTGCTTTTGCCGGCG
>CAYXJB010000185.1:0-5857 GCA_964465445.1 uncultured Verrucomicrobiota bacterium | reverse complement strand
CGCCGGCGCAGCGCTGACGCGCCCCAGACGCCACACGGTCCATGAAACCGCCTTCACAGCCCGGGAGAGTGCCATGAGAACCCATCCTGTTTCGCCGCAATTCCTGTTCGCGTTCGCCCTGCGCGTCGGCGGCCGGCGTCTGCTGCCGGGCACGCTTGCGCTGACATTGCTGCTGCTGCCCGCCTCGGCCCGAAGCGCCGCCGTGGTGGATACCGTGACCGGCGGCCCCTCGCAGTTCTATCCTCAAACGCCGTACGGGTATGTGGACGGTAACACGGCGACCGACGCCAAGTTCCACACCCCCGCCGGGTGCGCTCTGGATCCGTCGGGCACCTACCTGTTCGTCGCCGATCGCGACAACAACGTGGTGCGCCGACTCAATCTGCCCGGCAACGTCACGATCACCTTTGCCCCGGCCTGGACCAATCGCCTCAGCCAGCCGGTGGCCGTGGCCGTGGACGGCGCGACCAACGTGTATGTGCTCAATCACGGCAACGGCAGCAACGGTCGGATTCTCAAATTCAGCGCCGCCGGCTCGCTGCTGGCCACCAACGCGGTCAATCTCACCAATGCCACCGCGCTGGCACTCGACGCGCTCACCAACCTTTATGTGACCGTCAGCTCCAACCGCATCCTGCGCATCAGCCCCGGCGGCGCACAAACCCTCTTGAGCACCATCACTCACCCGGGCGTCTGGCTGCAGGGGATCGCCATCTTGGACAACGGGGTGCTGGTGGTCAGCGACGCCGGTAATCACGGCCTTTGGCGCGTGGACCCGTTCACGGGCGCGTGGGCGCCGCTGAGCGGCTTCAACGGCGCCGGAGACTTTTTCGGGCCGCCGGAGGTGGCGCAGTTCCGCAGCCCGGCGCACCTGGCCCGCGCGGCCAACAATCTCCTGGTCGTGGCCGACCGCGGCAATCACCGCGTCAAACTCGTGGATGCCGCCGGCAACGCATCGTTGCTCTACGGTGTGCGCTCGAACTTCTGGGTTCAGGGCTCGCCCGCTCAGGGCATTTTCCCGGGCTGGTGGGACGGCCCGGTGTGCGAGAGCGACACCTTCGGCTGCGAGGAAAGTCGCGAACCTTGGGGCGTGACGATCGCCCCCAACGGCGATGTGTTCACCACCGAAGCGTACTGGCACGTGATCCGGCAGGTGACCAGCACCGGTTTGGGCGGCCCGGGTGCGCCGGGCGTGGCACCGCAATTCAACCAGCCCGGCGGCATCGCCCTGGACAGCACCGGCAATTTTCTGTTCGTGGCCGATTCGCTCAACAACGCCGTGCTGCGACTGAACTTCGGCGACAACAGCACCGGTGTGTTTGCCACGACCAATCTCAACAAACCCGTCGCCGTGGCCCTGGACAACGGCGACAACCTCTACGTGCTCAACCAGGCTGCCGGCACCAACGGCTACGTGCTCCGGTTCAACAAGTTCGGCAATCTGCTCGGCACCAACGCCCTCAACCTCACCAACGCCACGGCGCTGGCCCTGGACGGCAGCACCAACCTCCTGATCGCCGAACGGGCCGGGCGCATCAAGCGCGTTCCGGCCGGCGGCGGCCCCGCGACGGTGCTGGTCACGCTCACCAATGCCGGAATCCAGCTCGAAGGCCTGGTCGTCAAAGACGACGGCACGCTGGCGGTCAGCGACGCCGGCAATCACGCCGTCTGGCTCGTCAACCCGGTCAGCCTCAACATCACGCTCCTGACCGGCAACAACGGTCCGGGCCGAACCGTCGGCACGGCGCCGTTCGCGCAACTGGATCAACCGCATCACCTGGCGCGCGCCGGCAACGGCATCCTGGTGATCGCCGATTTTGCCAATGACCGCGTCGCCGTGGTGGACACGACCGGCACGTTGACCGAGTTGCCCTCGACCAATTCGGCGGTGTGGTTCGGGCGCAGTGGCGATCCGGTCACGCCCGGCCAGAGCCGCTTTGTGCCCATGCAGCAGCCCGCCGGCATCGTGGTGGCGCCCAACGGGGATGTGATCACCGCCGAGTGGTTCAATCACAACGTGCGCCGCATTTTCGACACCGGCCTGAGCGGGCCCGGTGGCGGCAGCGGCACCAACGGGCTGGTCGTCACCCCGCCGAGCATCAGCCCGAACTTCGGCTACTATCCGATGGGCCGGCTCATCACCGTCAGCAGTCCGAACCCGGACGTGTTTTACACGACCGACGGCAGCGAGCCGACGACCAACTCGGCGCGCGTGGCGATGAACGGCAACACCGGGTTCATCGTCTGGGTCAATCACACCAACGACCTGACCGCGCTGCGGGTCAAAGCCTTCGTACAGACCAACGCCAGCGCCACCGTCAGCGGCGTGCCCGCGCCCACCAACAGCGTTGGTGTGCCACCGGGCCTGTACGGCGAGCTGCAGGCGGGCATCGGCTCGACGATCATTGTGCCCGTGGTCGCCAACCTGCGCACCAACGACCGCGTTCGTTCCTACCAGTTCAAGGTCGAAGTCGTGCCCGAAGGCGGCGCGCCGATGATTTCCGACCAGTTCCGGGCGCTGGACGTCGGCTCGAACGACTTCATCCGCGTGGTCACCGCGGCGCAGGGTGGTGCGACGGCCACGATCTCGTTCGTGCCGTACACCAACGGCAGCGCGCGCGGTCTGCAGATCACGGCCATCGGCACCAACGCCAACGTCAACTTCCAGCGCTTCGCGGTGGTGGCTCTGCTGGCGGTGCCCATCCCGGGCAACGCCGCCGAGGGCCAGAGCTACACCGTGCGCGTACTCAACAGCAGCGCCACCTCCGACGGCGTGGCCTCGCCGGTCGAGTTCCCGCCCATGCCCGCTGCCACCATTCGCGTCACCAACGTGCTCTACACGGTGGGCGACTCGGCCGGGGCCGCCTGGTACAACGCCGGCGAGTTCGGCAACACCAATCTGGACAACGGCGACGTCAACAACGCCTTCTACGCCGCCGCCGGCCTGCGCCTGCCGTATCCGTTCAGCGATGTGTTCGACAGCATGGACGCGTATCCGGAAGACGAGCCGAACTTTGTCGGCGGCGACGGTGAAATCCGTTTCCTGGACTGGCAGGTGATTCTGAAGCGTTCGCTGCGGCAGGTGCCCTACGCCGATGGCACCAACAACTGGCAACGAGCCTGGGCGTTTGGCGGCAATCGCACCAACCAGCTCTTCAGCCTGCCGATCGTCGCGCCGCCGCCGCCGCCCGGTTCGCCGCCGCCGGCGCCCTGGAATCGCCAGGCTCTGGTGGCCGCAGTGCCCGTCGGCTACGCCCTCGCCGGCAGCACGGTGGACGTGCCCGTGTTCGTCAAAACCGCCGACGGCGCCACGTTGTCCGGATTGCAATTCCGCTGCGTGGTGACGCCGCAGAACGGCGGACCGGCGCTGAGCACCGTGCCCACGTTCATCCCCGCGGCCGGTCTGCCGGCGCCGCTCCAGCAGGGCTTCCGCGCCGGCGAGACGGCGGTGGGCTGGGCGCTGGGCAGCTTCAGCTTCGGCTCGCACACGAGCAATTTCCTGGGCGTGGTGCGGTTCGTCTGCCCGAGCGGTGCGCAACCGGGGCACGCTTACACAGTGGCGTTCGCCAACGCCGACGGCGCGCCGGACCTGCAAACGCCGTATCGGTTCGAAACCCGCCGCGCCAGCGCGCTTGTCGGCATGCCGGCGCCGCCGTTGGCCGATCCCAGTTCCGACGAGTGGAAGCTCCATTTCTTCGGCAGTCTCGATGGCCGACCCAAACGCCGATCCGGATCTGGATGGCGTGCCCAACTGGGCTGAATACCTGGCCGGCACCGCGCCGACCGATCCGAACTCGCGTCTGCAATTCCAGACGATCGAGCGGCTCGGCGGCGGTGCGGCGCAGGTGGCGCTGCGCTGGCTCAGCGCTCCGGGCAGGGCCTACGAGGTGCTGACCGGCCCGACGGCTGCCGGTCCGTGGACGGTCCTGACCACCGTTTCGGGCGACGGCAATGTGATCGAACTGAGCGTACCGGCGCCGGCCGGCTCGCAGTTCTACCGGCTGCGCGTGTTGCCATAAAACCCTGTTTGCCAACGCAATCCTCCCACCATGAAAACCACGACTCTTGCGCGGAATTGGATGTCGGTTCGCAGCGGGACGTTCGCCGGCCTGATTGTGCTCAGCGTGCTGGCGCTGCGTGCCGGCGCCCAGATCACCGTGGACAACGCCGTCACCAACGGCCTGTTCGAACCGCACAGCATGGCTGCGGATGCCGAGAACCTCATTTACATCGCCGACAGCGCCAATCATCGCATCGTCCGGTTCAATCCCAACACCGGCGTGTCTGAAACGCTGGCCGGTCTCCCCGGCCAGGCCGGCAACAACGACGGTCCGCCCTGGCTGGCGCAGTTCAATTCGCCCCAAGGACTGGTGTTGGCCACCGTCGGCGGCGTGCCGGGCGTGATCGTGGCCGACACCGGCAACCACAAAATCCGGTTCGTCAACCGAACCAATGGCACGGTGAGCACGCTCGCCGGCACGGGCGCAACCGGCTTTGCCGACAGCAGCATCGGCTCGAGCGCCAGCTTCCGCTTCCCGATCGGCCTGGCCGTGGACGAGGCGGGTCTTTTGTACGTGGCCGATTCGATGAACAACGCGATCCGGCAGATTGATCTCACCAACCCGGCCTTCCCGGTCACGACGTTGATCGTTTCGGGCACGAGTTTCCGCCAGCCCAACGCGGTTGCGGTGGTGAGCACCAACCAGCTCTGGGTGGCCGACACGCGCAATCACACCGTCAAACTCCTCACACGCACCGGCCCGACCAGCGCCGTGC
Organism: uncultured Verrucomicrobiota bacterium; assembly: GCA_964465445.1. Taxonomy (GTDB): domain Bacteria; phylum Verrucomicrobiota; class Verrucomicrobiia; order Limisphaerales; family JAOAIM01; genus JAOAIM01. The sequence continues at coordinate 1,081 of CAYXJB010000185.1, read as the reverse complement.
TCACCAGCTACGTGGGCAGCAACGATCAGAACGTGTTCGGCACCGCCGACAGTCTCTACGGGCCGAATGCGCGATTCAATCAGCCGCGCGGGCTGTTGTGGCTGGGCGCCGCCGGGCTGGTGATCGCCGACACCTCGAATCACACGCTGCGGCTGGCGACCAACAACCCGGCCTTCGGCGCGACCAACTACGGCGTGGGCACGCTGGCCGGCGTGCCGGGCCAATCCGGCTACGTCAACGGCGCCGCGCTCTCGGCCAAATTCAGCAGCCCGCACGGGCTGGCGCGCGACACGCTCGGCAACGCGTTTCTGGTGGCCGATACGGCCAACAGCGTCATTCGCCGCGTGCAGACCGGCCCGACGCTGCCGCCGGTCAGCGCGCCGGCCATCGGCTGGGTGGATTTCCCGCCGCCGGATTTTCGGTCGGTCCTGCGTACCAACGCGCCGTTTGTGTTCAACAACGACGTGATCATCGCCATTCTCTCGGAGCAGGGGACGGAAACCTTTTTCACGTTCGGGCCGACGCCGCCCAGCCCCGTCGAAGACACCATCCCCAATCCCAGCCGCACGACCGGTCAATCACCGCCGGTGTATCGGGACGGTCTGCTGCAAAGCGACGTGCCGCCCTCGATCATCGGCGCGCAGCCTGATGTGACGATCAAGGCCATCGGCACGCAGGACGGCCGTTTGAGCAGTCCGGTGGTGCAGGCGCGTTTTCAGTTCAAGGTCGCCAACCCGATCATCCTCGGCAACAACGCCGCCTCCTTCCAGGTCAACGATGTCACCGCGGGCGCGAACCTCTGGTACACGGTGGACGGCAGCGAGCCGTCGCCGACCAATCCAGCCAGTATCGGACCGATCAGCGCACCCGCCACGCTCTCGCTCAACGCGACCAACGACGTGACGTTCAAGATTCGTGGTTTCCGCGAGAATTATGCGCCCAGCGACGTGGTGACGCGCCTTTTCGCGATCTCGAACTACGTGCCGAATCGGATCACCTTCGGTTTGACCAACGGCGAGCCGAGCAGCGCGTTCCTGGCACGACCCGGGCAGTTCTTTTACGCGCCGGTGACGCTCCAATT
>CAYXJB010000184.1:0-6004 GCA_964465445.1 uncultured Verrucomicrobiota bacterium | reverse complement strand
TCGAGCAGCTCGATCGCCCGCACGACCAGTTGGTACTGGCCGCGCGGTTCGTACACGGTCAGATCGCCCTGCACGAGCAGTTTCTGTCCGTTGGCCAGCAGATGGCGATGCGCGACCGGTTCGTCGCGGAAGAGCACGCAGTTTAGTTGCGCGCCGGCGTCCTTGAGCGTGAAATAGGCGTGGCCGGAGGGCCGCACGCTCAGGTTCGAGACCTCGCCCGAGACCCAGACCTGCGCGATGTGCTGTTCGAGCAACCGGCGGATTTGCGCCGTCAGCTCGCTCACCGTCCAGACGCGCCGCGGCGGTTGCGAGGCGAACAGCTCGCCGAAGTCCCACTGCGATTTGACCTGCCGGCCCACCGCGGCCAATGAGCCAGAGCCGCCGGCGCGGATAAAGCCCGAAGTGCGCCGAAGCGGCCGGGCCCAAACGCCGCGGTTGCCAGCGCGCGCGATCCGGGGCAATGTGTGGGCGAGCACACAGGCCGCGACCATGAATGCGAACACGACAACCGCCGATCGCGTTGCCACCGCAACCGCGCTCAATCAACTCGAACAGTTGCGCCAATGGACCACGGTGGTGGCCGACACGGGCGATTTCGCCACGCTGCGACTGTTTGCACCGCAGGACGCCACGACCAACCCGACGCTCATTCTCAAAGCGGTCCAAAAGCCCGAATACGCGCCGGTGCTCGACCGCGTCGTGGCCCGGGTACGCCGCAGTGCCCTGAGCGGCGAGCGGCTCATTGAAGAGGCCCGGATGCAGTTGCTGGTCGAGTTCGGCGTCGAGATTCTGCGCATCATCCCGGGCCGGGTCTCGACCGAGACCGACGCGAGTTTGTCCTTCGACACGGCGGGGATCGTGGCACAGGCGCGGCATTTCATCGAGCTGTACCGGCAACGGGGCATCGAGCGCGAGCGAGTGTTGGTGAAGATTGCCTCGACCTGGGAGGGCATTCGGGCGTGCGAACAGCTCGAGCGCGAGGGTATTCACTGCAACATGACGCTGCTCTTTTCGCTGGTGCAGGCGGTGGCCTCCGCTCAGGCGGGCGCCAAGCTCATCTCGCCCTTCGTGGGGCGGATTCTGGACTGGTATCGGAAAAACACCGGGCGGGAGTTCGCCCCGGCCGAGGACCCGGGTGTGCAATCGGTCAGGGAAATCTACACCTACTACAAGAAGTTCGGTTACCCGACCGAGATCATGGGGGCGAGTTTCCGCAACAAGGGCCAGATTCTGGAGCTGGCCGGTTGCGATCTGCTGACCATCAGCCCCCAACTGCTCGCCGAGCTGCAGGCCAGCACCGAACCGATCACTCGCAAGCTCGATCCCGAGACGGCCCGCACCTGCAATCTCGAACCGCTGGAACTGGACGAAAAGCGTTTTCGCTGGTTGCTGAAAGAAAACGCCATGGCCAGCGAAAAAACCGCCGAGGGCATCCGCCTGTTCCACGCCGACGCACAGAAGCTCAACGCGCTCATCGCCGCCCGGCTCTAGGGCAGGGACACAATCCGCGCTCCGGCCCGCAAGCTCCCCAAGGGAAAACTGGGGACATCATGCCCCCCGGGGGTAGGGAGTCCCCAAGTCGAGATGGTGAGGTTGGGAAAAGTTGAGGAGCCCGGTTCAGACCGGACGGCGTCACTGATGCGCCGGCTGCCGCAATGTTGCGGAATCCGATCGTTTCCCCGGGCGCAGAAAGGCGAGGCGCGTCCATCGCCGAACCGCGGCAAAAAACCGGCCCGGTGGCTGCCGGGCCGGTGGGCAGTTACGCGAGAAAAAAGTCACTTGAGCCGGAAACGTCGCTTGAGAACGAAACCCACCACGCCCAGAGCCGCAGCCAATTCCACGACGCGCGGTTCGGGAATTGCCTCGAATCGGATTTCATCCACGAAAATCCAATGACTTCCGTCCGCGTCCGCAAGCTCTATCTGGAGCGAGTTTCCAGTCCAGGAACCGCTGAAGCTCAAATCACCGCGCGTGCCGTTGTCCAGTTCCGAACCGCCCAGAGTAAATGTGTCGCCACCGATTTTGACGGTGGGCGGAAGGAAGATGAGCACACCCTCATGGCGGTTGAAACCGATGATGACGCTTTGCAACGTGACGGAGCTGGCAAAGTTGAAGGTGATGACCGGGTCCGCCACCCTCCAACCGACCCATTCATACGCGGGGCCATTCCCCAGGTCGGCATTCCAACTGTCCACGCCAAAGACTCCGTCCGTTAGCTGGGACCCGGTCTCGTCAAAATAATCGAACGATCCTCCCTGGGCCATGCCTTCCCCGGGCGTCGCCGTGTAGGAAGTGGGAAGGACGAATATGGCCGCTGTGGCTCTGATCGAAAAGAACCCGGCCAGACAGATGGATGCGATCGTAGCAGGGCGCATATGGTTGTTGTCAGATAATGTTGCGAACTGTTTGCCGATACCCAGTTTGTTGCCGTGAAGCCGGCCTGTCCAGGGCAAAATCTGTTTTCGATGGGAAAAGTCCGGGGACATCGTGACCCCCGGTGACAAATAATCCAGGTCCTGAGCACCCGCCGCAACAAGGCGTTGCTCCGACCGCTGCGGAACGGACGCAGCATGGGCACGAAACTTTTGCCATCCTCCAGGGTGCACAGCGCCTGCGTTGAACTCCTCTCGCATGCGCCACGACTGCCATCGGCTGCGTCAGAAGCTCCGGGCCTTCGCGCGCGAGCACGGCCTCAAAGCCGCCGCCCGGCCGGATGCCGGGCCGGGGCCGCCGCCGGCGATGAAGCGCATCCGACCTGCCTCAGGCGGGCGGGGACTTTTTCGGCGCTTTGATTTCGATGTGCAACTCGCGCAGTTGTTTGGGGTCAACCGGCGCGGGCGATTGGGTCATCAAACACACCCCCTTGGCAGTTTTGGGGAAGGCGATCACGTCGCGGATGCTCGGCGTGCCGGCCAGGATGGCCACCAGCCGGTCGAATCCCAGCGCGATGCCCCCGTGCGGCGGCGCGCCGTATTTGAAGGCTTCCAGCAGGTAGCCGAAACGCGCCCGGACCACCTCGAGCGGAATTTGCAGCACCTCTTCGAAGACCAGTTTCTGGATCTGCGGTTGATGAATCCGGATCGAGCCGCCTCCCAACTCGACGCCGTTGACGACCAGATCGTAATGCTGGCCGCGGACTTTTTTCGGATCGGTCCGCAAAAGCGGGATGTCCTCGGCCACCGGGGCGGTGAAGGGATGATGGCTCGAGTACCAGCGGTTTTGTTCCTTGTCGAAGCTCAGCAGCGGAAAATCCACCACCCAGAGAAAGTCGAACCGGTTCGGGTCCAGCGTCAGCCGACCCTGGGCGCGGAGCAGTTCGGCCGCGTAGAGCCGGATGCGGCCCAGAATCTCGCAGGCGTTGAGCCATTGATCGGCGGCAAACAGAATCAGATCGCCTTCCGCCGGCTCGAGCGCACGCGCCAGGGCGGCTTTTTCGGCCTCGCTGAAGAACTTCACGATGGGCGATTTCCATTCGCCGTTTTCGATTTTGATGTAGGCCAGACCCTTGGCGCCGAAGCTCCGGGCGTATTCGGTCATGGTTTCGATCTGGCCCTGGGTGACGCCGGCCAGGCCCCTGGCGTTGAGCGCCTTGACCACGCCGCCGGCGGCGACCGCGCTGCTGAAGACCTTGAAGGCGCTGCCGCGAAACGCCTCGGTCAAATCCACCAGCTCCAGCCCGAACCGCGTGTCGGGCTTGTCGGTCCCGAACCGGTTCATGGCCTCTTCGTAGCGCAGGCGCGGAAACGGCACGGCAATGTCCAGGTTCAGTGCCACCTTCCAGATGCGCTGCAGCAGCCCCTCGATGACCCGATAAATGTCCTCCCGCTCGATGAAGCTCATCTCGACGTCAATCTGCGTGAACTCGAGCTGCCGGTCGGCGCGCTGGTCTTCATCGCGGAAGCAACGGGCCAACTGGTAGTAGCGCTCCACGCCCGCGACCATGAGGATCTGTTTGAATTGCTGGGGCGATTGCGGCAGGGCGTAGAACGTGCCCGGTTCACGCCGGTTCGGCACCAAAAACTCGCGCGCGCCCTCGGGCGTGGACTTGAACAGAATCGGCGTCTCGACCTCCAGAAACCCCAGCTCGTCGAAGTAGGCGCGGGTGGCAGCGGCCACACGCGAACGCAGACGCAGATTGCGCGCCATCTCGGGCCGGCGCAAATCCAGGTAGCGATACTGCAGACGCAGTTCTTCGTTGACCCGCGCGGCGATCTCCGGCTCGTCCACCGGAAACGGCAGCACCTCCGCCTCGTTGAGCACCGTGAGCGTTTCGACCAGCACCTCGATCTGGCCGGTGGCAATTTTGGGGTTCTCGGTCCCGGGCGGTCGCAGGCGCACCCGACCGCTGATCTCGATGACCGATTCGCTCCGCAGTCGGCTGGCGCGCTCGAAGGTTTCCGCCGGCAGGGCCGAAGGGTCGAACACCGTTTGGGTGCGTCCCTCCCGATCGCGCAGATCAATGAAAATGACCCCGCCCAGGTCGCGGCGCGAATGCACCCAACCGACCAGCGTCACGGCGCAACCCGCGTGTTCGGGCCGCAGCTCGTTGCAATGATGTGTGCGTCTCATACCCGGGCATGCGCGGAGGCCCCGCATCAGCGAAGCCTCCGAAACGAGCGCGAATGGTGACGTTGCGCGCCCCGGAATTCAAAAGATTTTTCCGCACCGACCCGTCGCACGCCGCGCCGGCCCGGGTGCGCAGCCAACCAACCGAACAGGCCCTGGCGACAGGTGGCGACCCCGAGTCCGTCCGAACCATCCCGACCTGAATCCGCGCGAAATCACGACAAAAGCCGGTGCACCATTCGGCCCTGCCCGAAGCTTTGAAGGCCTTCGGATCGCTCTTCGCCACGGGACAGGCCGCGTCACGTGCAAGAGCGATTTGGAGACGCGGGCGCGGCCGATTTTCTCTTGAAAACGCCCTAATCGAGTGCGAAAAAAATTTAAAATCCAGAATGCGCAACCCGCCTCGCCGGCGCGGCTCAGAGCGGATCGAGCCCATCCCGACGATCTAGGTCACGCAAGCTCGAGCAAAATCCAATGATGCCAAAAACCTCGCAGTTGATCCTCGGGGCCGTCCTGTGGACGGCCATTTGTCTGCAACCGAAAACCCTGCCCGCCCAGGGCACGGCCTTCACCTACCAGGGCCGACTGGTTGAAAGCGGCCAGCCGGTGACGGGCTTCTACGACTTCCGCGCCCAGGTTTACAACCGCGCCGTCGCCGGCGAGCCGGGTGACGCGCTGGTTTCCGGCACCCTGACTTTCAGCGCCGTGCCGGTGACCAACGGGTTGTTCGTGCTGACGCTGGACTTCGGCGACAGCCCCTTCAACGGCGAGGCGCGCTGGCTCTGGTTGGCAGTGCGCACCAATAACGCGTTGAACTACACCACGCTCACCCCGCGCCAGCCGCTCACCCCCACGCCCTACGCCATTCTCGCAGGCAACGTCTCGGGCGTGATTCCCAACTCCTCCCTGCCGCCCAGTCCCTCGTTCAGCGGCACGGTCTCAGCCAGCGCCTTCAGCGGCAACGGCGCGGGACTCACCAGCCTCAACGCCAGCCAGTTGAGCAGCGGCACTGTGCCGGCATCAGCTTTGGCCAACGCTTGGAAGATCACCGGCAACGCCGACACCACCCCGGGCACGCATTTCCTGGGCACGACGGACAATCAGCCCTTCGAGGTGCGGGTCAACAACACCCGTGCGTTGCGAATCGAGCCGACCCTCAACGACGCCAACCACTCGAACATCGTCAACGTCATCGCCGGCTCGCCGGTGAACGCCGTCGGGCCGGGCGTCTGGGGCGCGACGATCAGCGGCGGCGGGGCGGCCAACTGGCTTGGAACACCTGCAACAAATCGCGTGGATGCAGACTTCGGCAGCATCGGCGGGGGACTCGCTAATACGATCCAGACCAACGCCCGGTATGCGACCATCGGCGGGGGCCGTCAGAACACGATCCAGACCAACGTCTGGTATGCGACCATCGGCGGGGGCCGTCAGAACA
>CAYXJB010000183.1:219-6012 GCA_964465445.1 uncultured Verrucomicrobiota bacterium | reverse complement strand
GCCGGGGCTCGGCAGAGGCAGCGCGGCCGGGTCGCGCCCGGGCCGCTGGCGCGCGGCGGCATGGGCGGTCTGGCCGGCGGGTGCGCGGCCGGCCGTGGCGACGGCGCACGAGGAGCTGCCGGGCAAGCGTCCACGGGCCATGGCGATCAGAAGGCGACTTTTGGCGCTTCGCGTTCCTCGGGTTTCTGGACCACGAACAGCTCGGCCGGACCGAACTGGAACAGGCCGGCGATGATGTTGCTGGGGAAGACCTCGCGCTGGGTGTTGTAGGCCATGACCGCGTCATTGTAGGCTTGGCGGGCGAAGGCGACCTTGTTCTCGGTGGAGGTCAGCTCCTCCATGAGCTGCATCATCGTGGTGTTGGCTTTGAGGTCCGGATACGCCTCGGCCAGCGCGAAGAGCCGGCCCAGCGTTCCGGCCAGTGTGCCTTCGGCGGCGATGAGTTGTTTCATTGCCTCGGGGTTGGCGGGGTCGGCGGCGACGCGCGAGTTGGCCGAAGCGGCGGCGTTGCGGGCGGCGATGACGGCTTCGAGCGTGCCGCGCTCGTGTTTGAGGTAGCCCTTGGCGGTTTCGACCAGATTGGGAATCAGGTCGTAGCGGCGCTTGAGCTGGACATCAATCTGCGCCCAGGCGTTTTTGAACCGGTTTCGCAGCGCCACCAGTTTGTTGTACGTGCCCGCAATGAACAGCACGACAAACAGGAACAGCGCCGCAACCACGATCAGCAGCACAATCAACGGAGTCATATGGCAAGCCTTTGGTTAAGGTTGCCCGAGCACTAGGCCAAAACCGGGGCCAACGCAATCACAAACCGACGCCGCCCAACCCGCCCCGATCCCTGCCGTTGACATTGCTGAAACCCGCGTCGGCTCGCGGCTCGAGCCGAGTTTTTGACCCGTAACAACCGCTCTGCTAGGCTCGGCGCGTGCATCGGCCACAATGCCCCAGGACGCAATGCCGACCGGGTTGGAGCCCGGCGAGCATGCCCGGGCGACGGATGGCAACGGGCCGGACACCGGCGTGCGGCAGCCGGCCAGGCCGGTTCGAGGCGCTGGAACGAATGCGGGCAAACCGAATCGTGACGATGGCCGGAGCCGATGCCGCAGGGCACGTTGCGCGAGGACGTCTGTGAAAACCAAATCCCAGAACACGGATCGTTTTGTGATCATCATGGCCGGCGGGCGCGGGGAGCGATTCTGGCCGTTGAGCCGGCAGAAAACCCCCAAACACCTGCTGCGGTTGCTCGATGGCCGCTCGCTGCTGCAGCAGGCCGTCGAGCGGGTTCTGCCGCTGGTGCCGGCGCAGAACATTTTTGTCATCACGACCGAGGCGCAACTGCCGGAAGTGCGCAAACAACTGCCGCGGTTGCCCCGGGCCAATCTGGTGGCCGAACCGCTGGGTCGGGACACCTGTGCGGCGGTGACGCTGGGGGCGGCCCTGGTGGGGGCGCGCTCGACCACCGGCGTGATGGCCGTGTTGCCGGCCGACCATCGCATTCCCGAGCCCAAAAAGTTCCAGCAGGTGCTGGCCGACGCGCTGGATCTGGCCGGGCGCGGCCAGGCGATCGTGACGGTGGGCATCAAGCCGACCGAACCGGCGACCGGCTACGGATACATTCGCGTGGGCGAGCCGCTGCCTCCGCCCCAGGGCGCCAAACCCTACCGGACGGCGTTTTATCGCGCCGAGCAGTTCGTCGAAAAACCGCCCTTCGAGCGCGCTCTCGACTACGTCAACTCGGGCCGTTACCGCTGGAATGCGGGCATGTTCATCTGGTCGTTTGTGACGATCACCGAGGGCCTGCAGAAACATCAACCCGAGATGTACGCCGCCTGTCGTCGGTGGTTCGAGGTGGCGACGCAACCGGCCCGGCTGGCGCGGCGGCTGGCCAGGGATTATCCGGAGCTCAAACGCATCTCGATTGATTACGCGCTGATGGAGCACGCCCAGAACGTGGTCGTGGCCGAGGGCGATTTTGCCTGGGACGATCTGGGCTCGTGGACGGCGCTGGCGCGGCATCTGAAGGCCGACGCCGAGGGCAATTGCGTCGTGGGCGAGTTCGTGAGCGTGGACGCGGCGCGCAATCTCATCTACGACGCGCGCAGCCGCAGCCGCCGCACGCCGATCGCCGTGGTGGGATTGCGCGATGCGATTCTGGTGCAAACCGACGACGCGGTTCTTTTGGCGCACAAAAGCCAGGCGCAAAAGGTGCGCGAGCTGGTCCGGAAACTGGCGGCCGACCCGCGGCTCAAGAAACTGATCTGAGATCCGCGCCCGGGCCGGTGCGCCCCGCGGAAGAGGACTGCGGCGTCGCCCGGTTTCGAAAAGGTGTTGCCGGCGGCCCGGACACCGCGGCGACCTCGCCGGCCGCAGGCGGGCCAGCCGTCGTGTCACTCGCGGATGACGGCGTTGAGCTGGGACTTGAGCGCTTCGAGCACGCGGGCGTGGGCGGCGTTGACCTCGGCGTCGGTCAGGGTCCGTTCGGCCGAGCGGTACGTCAGCGCGTAGGCGAGACTTTTGTGGCCTTCGGGCACGGCACCGCAGCGGAACACATCGAACAGTTCGATCGTTTCCAGATGCGGGGGTTTGGCCCGGCGGATAACCTGCACGACGGCATCGTGTGTGGTGCTCTCGGGCACGACCAGCGCCACGTCGCGCCGCACCGCCGGATAGAGCGGCAGGGGTTTGAACGTTTTCCGCTCCGCGCACCGCGCCAGCAACAGGTCCAGGTCCAGCTCCGCCAGAAAAACCGCGTCGCGCAAATCGTACTGGCGCACCAGCGCGGGCAACAACTGGCCCAGCTCGCCGAGCGTTTGTTTGCCCAACTGAAGCGCGGCCGACTCCAGAAACAGCGCCGTGCTTTGCTCGCGTCGTTGCCAACTGACGCCCCGAATGCCCAGCGCTTCGAGCAGTTCCTCGATCAGCCCCTTGAGGTCGAACAGATCGAACTTCGCGCCGCGCTCCTCCCCGCTCCAGAACAGCGGCGCGCGCCGACCCGTCAGCGCAATCGCCAGCCGACGCAATTCGGCCGGCGGGCGGGATTCGGCCCGTTGGAACACGCGTCCGATCTCGAACAGGGCCAGGTCGGTGTTCTTGCGGGTGACGTTGTGGCGGAGTGAATCGAGCAGACCCGGCAACAGGCTCGGGCGCAGCGTGTTCATATCGCTGCTGAGCGGGTTGGCCAGGCGCACCAGCGCCCCGGCCGGAGCCACGCGCAGCGCGGCGGCTTCCGCGATCAGGGTCTGGCCCTGCGCTTCATCGAGCCCCAGCCCGCAGAGCATCCGGCGCACCTCGGCGATTTGATCGTGCACCGCGTCGAACGGGTGCGTGCCCAGGGCGCCGCGGGGCCGCGTGGCCGGGATTTTGTCCACACCGAAGTGCCGTTCGATTTCTTCGATCAGATCGGTCTCGCGTTTCAAATCCACGCGCCAGCTCGGCACCACGAACGTCGTGCTGGCGGCAGGGCCGGTCGCGGGCGCGGCCTTGTTCAGAAGCGTGGTTGTGTCCGGGTCGGCGGCCAGCAGCGGCACGCGGCTGGAGCCGTTCGACTGAAGCGGCTGGAGGCCCAGCCGTTGGAGAATGCGGATTTGATCCTCGACGGGCACCGGCACGCCCAGCAGTTGGGCGACCTTGTGATGGCGCAACGTGACGGTGACCGGTGGCGGCGGGTTGGGATACACGTCGAGCACGCCCGGAGCGAGCCGACCGCCGGCCAGTTGCAACATGAGCGCGGCGGCGCGGCGGCTGGCCCATTCGGTGATGCCGATGTCGGCGCCGCGCTCGAAGCGGTAGCTCGATTCGGTGCGCAAGCCCAGCGCCTTGCTGGTGCGGCGGATGTTCGCGGGGGCGAACCAGGCGCTTTCCAGGAGCACGTCGGTGGTTTGCTCGTGGATTTCGCTGTTTTGTCCGCCCATGACTCCGGCCAGGGCGATGGCCTTTTGGGCATCGGCGATGAGCAGCATCTGGGCGGTGAGCCGGCGCTCGACGCCGTCCAGGGTGGTGAATCGTTCGCCGTCGCGGGCCCGCCGGACGATGATCGTGGGCAGCGGCTGCGCTCCGGCGGCGATGCGCTGAAAGTCGAAGGCGTGGAGCGGCTGGCCGCATTCGAGCATGACGTAGTTGGTCACATCCACGACGTTGTTGATGCTGCGCACGCCGACTCTTTCGAGGATCGAGCGCAGCGATTCGGGGCTGGGCCCGATGCGCAGCCCGCGGAGCAGCCGGGCGGTGTAGCGGGCGCAGAGTTCGGGCGCCTGCAGCTCGACGGCCACTTGTTCCTGGACCGGCGGCGTGCCGGCGGCTTCGGCGAGCGTGATCTCGGGCAGGCGCAGCGGCTTGCCGGTCTGCGCGGCAATTTCGCGGGCGATGCCGATGACGCTGTTCAGATCCGGTCGGTTGGGCGTGATCTCCAGGTCCAGGACCACGTCGCCCCCGGCGCAGCCCATGTATTCGGCGAAAGGCTGGCCGACTTTGGCGTCCGGGCGCAGGATGAGCAACCCGTCGGTGGGATCGGGCAGGCCCAGTTCCTGGGGCGAGCACATCATGCCCTCGCTGACGATGCCGAAGACCTTGCGTTCGCGGATGACGAAGGGTTCTTTCTCGCCGGGTTTGAGCGGCAGGGCGTGGCCGGGCAGGATCAGAGCGACCTTGTCGCCGGGTTTGTGATTGCGCGCGCCGCAGATGATGGTGCGTTCGCGCCGGCCGTCATAAACCTTGCAGACGGTGAGTTTGTCCGCGCCGGGCACTTTGTCGCAGGAGAGGATCTGGGCCACGACGATGCCCTCGAAGGGGCCGGGGATGGATTCGAGCGCCTCGACCTCCATGCCCAGCATGGTGAGGCGTTCGGCCAGTTCTTGGGCCGTGTCTTCGAACTCGACGTATTGCCGCAGCCAGTTGAGCGTGACTTTCATGCGTTCGGTCGCGTTGCTCCGGAAGCTTAGGCACAAGAGCACATCGGCCCAATGATTTTTTCCGGCTGCATCGCTCGTCCGGCGCGGGGAGCGGGACGGCCGGGCACGGTCCGGGAGGACTAGCTGCTGCCGGAAGTGCCGTGCACCTGCTGATAGACGGCGACGATGCCTTTTTCGAGCGCGTCCCAATCGCTGGCGGTGGTTTCCCAGCCGCTGCTGAAGCGCAACACGTGGCTGACCTCGTGCGGTTTGAAACCCATGGCCGTGAGCACGCGCGAGGGTTCTTCGCGCCCGGTGGTGCAGGCCGAGCCGGTGCTGACCGCAAAACCGGCCTTGTCCAGCCGCGCGACCCAGCGCAACTGGCCCGGGTCGGGCATGAGCACCGAGGTGGTGTTCCAGAGCCGCGGGACGCCGGCGCCGACGATGGTCGCCCCGCGGACCTGTCGCACCAGCAGCCGCTCGAATTTTTCCTTCCATTCGGCGCGGGTCTGATGATCGCGGCGGGCGATCTGTCTTTCGCGGGCGTTGAGGGCGGCGAGCATGGCCACGATAACCGGCACGTTCTCGGTGCCGGCGCGCTGGCCGCGTTCCTGTTTGCCGCCGTGCAGCAGGGGCAGGATTTTGGTGCCGTGAGGGATTTTGAGAAAACCCACGCCGCGCGGCCCGCCGAACTTGTGGGCCGCACCGGTCAGGTAATCGCATTCGCCCAGGCCGCGGGCCGGCAGTTTGCCCAGCCATTGGACCGCATCGCAAAAGTACGGCACCCGGTAGGAACGGCAGATCGCCAGCAACTCGCGCCACGGTTGCAGCACCCCGGTCTCGTTGTTGGCCGCCATGACCCCGACCAGACCCGGACGCCGATCGGCCATCTCGGCGGTGAACCATT
>CAYXJB010000183.1:0-209 GCA_964465445.1 uncultured Verrucomicrobiota bacterium | reverse complement strand
CCACCACGCCCTGACGCGTCACCGGGATGAACCGCACCCGCGGGCCGAAGTAATGTTTGGCGGCGTCGTGCACGCAGGGATGCTCGATGGCACTGATCCACACCTCGGTGCGCGCATCGAGCGTGTGGGCGAAGTGATGGAGCACGGTGTTGTTGGCCTCGGTGGCGCCGCTGGTCCAGAGGATGTCGCCGGGATGACAACCCAGGTGG